>NC_011979.1:1507142-1808571 GCF_000022265.1 Geotalea daltonii FRC-32 | reverse complement strand
GATGTAGACCCCGATCACCCACGGGATGATCTTGGCCAGGGTCTCCAGCAGTTCGGACTCATCCTCCTGCCCCAGCCACTTGTGAGTCATGGTTGCTTCGAGGATGATGATGGACAGGCCGCTGAAAATGGCCGAGATCCAGAACAAGAGCGGCAAGAGCGGGTTATACCAGAGGCTGTGCAGCTTATCTACGGCAATGAGGAAAAAGGTCCCCAGGGACGATTGGTGCAAAGTGGAGATGGCGGCTGCAGCTACCACCAGCGGCATCTCCAGGGTTCGGAGCACCCTGAGCGGCAGGTAATAGCCCAGTTTCTCGCAGACCGGCGACAAAAACTCCAGGAAAAGCACCGTGGTGTAGGCCATGATGCACATGGAAACTTCAAACATTGGGGAATGGGGGTTCCAGAAGACCATGGTGTGCCAGCAACGCTGGGGCTGTCCAAGATCCAGCAACAGTCCCACGCTCACCAGCGAGTAGCCGAGGAAGCCGGTGACAATGGCGGGCCGCACCAACGGCTCCAGTTTTTTGATGTGAAAGCAGTGGGTGATGGCCCCCAGGGTGAAGGCGCCGGCGGCCAGGGGAACGGCGGTGACCACGTCGAAGGAGATCCACAGCCCCCATGGATAGGTGTCGTTCAGGTTGGTGGTGACTCCGAGTCCAAAAATGAAGCGGGCCAGGGACGCCAGGGCGCCGAGGCCAACCAGCACCATGAGGAACTTGAGGAAGCGGTGGTAGCCCTTGATCTCGTTGATTATCAGTTTAGCAGCAGTCATGATGATCCTCCTTCGTCTGGTGTTTGCAGGCCTGTCGCTGCTCTTCTTCCTTTTTCAGCCGGTCTTTCCGGTGGGTGAACCAGGAAAGGAGCGACAGGGAGCCGCCGACGGTGAGGAAGACCCCCGGCACCAGGCGCAGTGCCTGCCAGGTGTAGGAGGGAAGCGGCCGCTTGGTTACCTGCTTGAAACCGAGCTCGTCGAAGGGGAGCGCGGTCAGGTAAATGACACTGGTGCCACCCGCCTCTTCCTTGCCATAAATTTTGTTGAGATACCGCTCAGGACGGGCGGCAATGCGCCGTTCCGCCTCCTTGAGCATGTCAGCCCGTGGCCCGTAGGTAATGGCAGACGGACAGGCGGTGGCGCAGGCAGGTTTATGGCCTGCCCTGATCCTGCTGTAGCAGCCTGTGCATTTTTTCACCAGGGGGAAAGCCTTGCTCCACTCGTACTTGGGGACGCCGAAGGGGCAGGCCACCATGCAGAAGCGACAACCGATGCAGCGCTTGGTGTCGTACACCACCGGCCCTTCCTTGGTTTTATTGAAGGCGCCGACCGGACAGACGGAGGCGCATGCCGGGTCATTGCAGTGCATGCACATCTCCTTGTAGAAGGCGAACTCGTTCTGGCCGTTTTTCTGGTAGTCGCGGAACTTGATCCGCGTAAAAGTATGTTCGGACATGGCGGGAGGGTTCTGATACCCCTCGCCGTTGAAAAATTTGGTATTCTCTGCTTTCAGCTGGTTCCACTGTTTGCAGGCCACCTGGCAGCCCCGACAGCCGGTACACTTGGTCATGTCGATGAGGAACGCTCCGCTGCTGTTGAAATCCGTCTTCTCGCCACTCATGAGCGTTTACCTCCTTTTTCGATGTTACAGAGAAATGCCTTGAATTCGGGAATACTGGTATTGGCGCAGCCAACGGACGGGGTCAGGACGTTGCCGCTGTCCCCCTTGGCCAGGCCCGCATAGCCGAAGTGCCAAGGCATCCCCACCTGCTCGATCATTTTTCCATCAACATTGAATGGTTTGAGCCGTGCCGTCACCAGCGCCGTCGCTTCGATGGTGCCGCGCACGGTGCTGATTCTCACCTTGTCCCCCTGGTGGATTCCCTTCTCTTTGGCCAGGGTTTCCGAGAGTTCCACGAACATGTCGGGCACCAGTTCCACCAGCCAGGGGAGGTTGCGGGTCATGGCCCCGGCCTGCCAGTGCTCGGTGACCCGGTAGGTGGTGCCGATATACGGGAATTTCGCCAGATCGGAGGAGACGTTCTTCGGCAGTTTGACCACCGGGTTGTTCTGCACCGGCGACAAAAGGTTCCTGGCCGGGCTCTCCACCGGCTCGTAGTGCTCGGGGAACGGGCCATCTTTCAGATCCAGGCCGTAGAGACGGGCATGCCCCTCGGCCAGCATGATGAAGGGATATTTCCCCTCCTTGTCGTCGTTCATGGGAGGCCACGGCCCGTCAGGCACATCCCCCTGCCACTTCTTCTCCAGCCCGTCCCAGGCGATCACCACCCGCTTGGGATTGAAGGGAACACCGTCGGGATTGACCGAGGCGCGGTTGTAAATGATGCGGCGGTTGACCGGCCAGCACCAGGACCATTTGGGGAAAAGGCCGAGGCCGGTGGGATCGCTGGCATCGCGGCGGGCCATCTGGTTGCCTTCCTTGGTATAGGAACCGCAGTAGATCCAGCAGCCGGAGACGGTGGAGCCATCGTCCTGGAGGTACTTGAACATGGGGACCTGATCCCCTGCCTTGAATTCAAGGGTCTTGTCCTTGTCCTTGATGGTCATGTCTTTCGTGAAGTAGCCGTTGATCTCCTTGGCCACCTGGTGCACATCGGGCTCATGGCCGGTGCCGTAGTTCCAGGCGAGCTTGGTAATCGGCTCGGGAAAGGCGCCCCCTTCCTTCTTGTAGAGGTCCCTGACCCTGGTGAAGAACTCGTGGATGATGTGCAGGTCGCTCCTGGATTCGCCTACCGGCTCCTGGGCCTTGTAGCGCCACTGGGCCCAGCGGCCCGAGTTGGAAATGGAACCTTCCTTTTCCACGCTGGAGGCGGCAGGAAGCATGAATACTTCAGTATCAATTTTCTTCGGGTCAACGCCGGGGCGCTTCCAGAAGATGGAGGTCTCCGTTTCCCACAGGTCCACGGTGACCAGCCATTTCAGTTTGCCCAGGGCATCCCTGGCATTGGTGGAGTCGGGCCCCCCCATGGCCGGGTTCATGCCCATGCAGACCAGCCCCTCCAGTTCCCCCTTGCCCATCTTCTCGATCAGTTTCATATAGGAGTAGTTGCCGCTCCGCTTGGGGAGATAGCTGTAGCAGAAGTCGTTGTCCCTTGTGGCGTTGTCGCCGTACCAGGCCTTCAGGAGGCTCACCGTATATTTCGGCGTGTTGCCCCACCAGTTGGCGCTCTTCTTGTCCTTGGTTTTGGGGGTCCATTTCTCCAGGTAGGTCTTCAGGTCCACGTTGTCGAACTCCGGGGATTTCAGGTAGCCCGGCAGGATGTGGAAGAGGAGCCCGTAGTCGGTGGAACCCTGGACGTTGCTCTCGCCGCGCAGGGCATTGATGCCGCCGCCGGCGATGCCGATGTTGCCCAGGAGCATCTGCAGCATTGATATGGCACGCACGTTCTGGGTGCCGTGGGTAGACTGGGTGATGCCCATGGCGTAGAGGATGGTCCCGGCCTTGTCGGGACGGCCGGTGCCACAAAAAGTCTTGGCTACATTCAGGTACTCGTCCTTTTTCGTGCCGGTGATGGCGCAGACGGTATTCACGTCATAACGGAAGAAGTGCTTACGCATCAGCTGGAAAACGGAGCGGGGATGCTGCATGGAGCGGTCCTGCTTCGGGTTGCCGGCACCGTCCAGCTCATAGGCAAGCATCTTTAAATCGTAGCTCTTCTCCGTGTCGTCAAAGCCGCAGAACATTCCCTGTTCGAAATCGAACTTATCGTTGACGATGAAGGTGGCGTTGGTGTACTCCCGCACGTATTCCTGGTGGATCAGGTTATGGCTGAGGGCATAGTTGATCAGCCCGCCGAGAAAGGCGATATCGGTGCCCGGCCGGATCTGGGCATAAATGTCCGCCTTTGAGGCGGTCCGGGTAAAACGGGGATCGACGGCAATGAGCTTGCCGCCGTTATCCAGTGACTCCTCGATCCATTTGAAGGAGATAGGATGGTTCTCGGCCGGGTTGCAGCCGATGGCCAGAATGGCATCGGAGTTCTTCAGGTCAATCCAGTGATTGGTCATGGCACCACGACCGAATGAAGCCGCCAGACCGGCGACTGTAGCACTGTGTCAAAGTCGGGCCTGGTGTTCCAGGTTAGCCACACCCATGGCCCGGCCAAACTTGGACCAGAGGTAGCATTCCTCGTTGTCCAACCCTGCGCCACCGAAAAAAGCAAGCCCCTCGGTCCTGTTCACCAGGTACTCTTTATTGTCCTTCTTGTTGATCTCTGTCGTCTTGAAGGTCTTGTCTCGGGTTTCCTTCATGTTTTTGGCGATCCGCTCCAGTGCCCAATCCCAGGACTTTTCTTCCCATTTGTCGGAACGGGGGGCACGGTACATGACCTTCTGCAGACGCCGCTCGTTGTTAGCGATCTGAAACAGGGCGCCCCCCTTGGGACAGAGCGCCCCATGGTTGATGGGGTGATCCGGGTCTCCTTCGATATTGACGATCTTGCCGTTCCGGGTGTGGACGATCAGACCGCAGCCGACGGCGCAGAACGGGCAGATGGTGGTGGATGACTTCAGGCCCTTGGTCCGCATCTGGGGCGCATCGACGCTTGCCTCCCCGGGCTTGCCGGTAAGCGCCAGCCCTGCCGCTGCCAATGCGCCCCCCTGCAGGAATTGTCTTCGTGAAACTGCCATATGTGCTCCCTTCCATGATAAGTAAACGTGCAAGACGTTCTGCGTTCTGTAAACAAATGTGGCTTCAACCGAGCCGTATACGGCAACAGCCGTGCCAATACGTTTACACGTTTACAAAATGATCCGAAGGGGTTCAACTAGCTGGAATACCTCCTCTTTTTGTTATGCCGGGAAGAACATCGGTAGCGGGAAGAAAAGTTGTCTTGCGCTGTTCTGTCCATCTCATGTATCATTTTGACACAATTATTTCACCCTCCTGTTCACGTACGTTCGCATCCCCATGCAGAGTAGGGGGGGATGCGAGGGGAGTATGGAGTGCAACTACATGTCAGAGACAAGAATTTTCATCTGCGATGACGAAGAGGGCATCCTCAAATATATGAAAAAGCTCCTGGAGTCTCAGGGGTTGGTCGTTGAAACATTCACCTCCGGAAAGATGCTCCTTGCCCGGCTGCAGCAAGGGCCCAATGCCGACCTGTTGCTGCAGGACGTGAAAATGCCTGACATGGATGGGCTCCAGATCCTGCAGGAAGTGAAAAAGCTCCGCCCCGGGCTGCCGGTAGTTATCATGACCGCCTTCGGCACTATCGATGCCGCGGTTGAGGCCATGAAACTGGGGGCCTACGATTACGTGACCAAGCCCTTTCCCAAGGAAAAGATCCTGGGCGTACTGGAAAATGTTCTGGAGCGGGAACTTCTGCGCAAGGAGAATCAGCAGCTTAAGGAGGAACTGGGGAAGGTTACCCTGACGGACGCCATCGTCTTTGCCAGCGACCGCTTCCGCGAAGTCTACGAGTTGACCCTGGAGGTAGCGGCCAGCGAGGCAAACATCCTCATCCTCGGCGAATCGGGGACGGGAAAGGAACTCATTGCCGGCGCCATTCACCGGCACAGCAAGCGCAGGGGACGGCGCATTCTTTCCATCAACTGCGCCGCCCTGTCCGATACGCTCCTGGAATCGCAGCTCTTCGGCCATGTGCGCGGCGCCTTCACCGGCGCCACCACCAACCAGAAAGGGCTCCTGGAAGAGGCGGACAGCGGCACCCTCTTCATGGACGAGATCGGTGACATGAGCCTGATGCTGCAGGCCAAGCTGCTCAGGGTGATCCAGGAGGGAGATTTCATTCCGGTGGGGGCGACCAGGGCGAAGAAGGTGGACATCCGCTTCGTTGCCGCCACCAACAAGAACCTGGAGAAGGAGGTGGCCGAGGGAAGGTTCCGGGAGGACCTCTATTACCGGCTGAATGTCATCTCCATACCCCTGCCGCCGCTCAGAGAACGGAAAGAGGACATCGAGCCCCTGGCCCGCCATTTCCTGAGAAAGTACAACCAGCGCATGAACAAAGAGGTCGACCGCTTCACCAGGGAAGCGCTGGACCTGATGCTGGGCTATAGCTGGCCGGGCAATATCCGGGAATTGGAAAACGTCGTCGAGCGGGCGGTGATACTGGCCCGCAGCGGCGTGGTCACCACCGACCACCTGCCCATGTGGAAGAAAAATGTTGCATCGACCGCTGCAACTGGGCCGGCATCTGCCCTGTCAAGCCACCAGTTGGTCTCCCTGGAGAATGTGGAACGGGAGCACATCCGGCAGACGCTGGCGCGGACCGGCTTTCATAAGAGCAGGACTGCCGAAATTCTCGGTATTTCCCGCAAGACCCTCGACCGCAAGATTGCGGAATTCGGGCTGAAGCCCGAAGGAGAGTAACCATTGCCGCAGCAGAAGCGCTTCTCCATCAAAAGAAAGCTGTCCATCGCCATTCTCATTCCCATCGCCGTGGCTATCCTTATCTGCTGGCTTGCCGGGGTGTTCATCCTCAACACCAGGGTCGTCAGGCAAGCCCAGGAAAAGGTGCGCAATGACCTGAACGCCGCTCGCGAGGTCTACCTCCACGAAGTGGGCCACATCCGCGACGTGGTCAGGTTTACAGCTTCCGCCCCCTACACCGCCGCAGCCCTCCACGGCAACAGGGAGGTGCTGGCCGGCATTCTCGCCCCCCTGAGGCAGACAGAGCAGCTTGATCTGTTCATGGCGCTGGATGCCCAGGGCAGAGTCCTGTACCGCGCCAACAACCCGGCCGCCTCCAGTGACGACAAGTCCCGTAACCCGGTCATCACCCGTGCCCTCAAGGGGGAAATCATTGCCGGTACCTGGATCGTGTCGGCCGAGGCCATGGCCATGGAAGGAAATCAGCTGGCAGAACAAGCTACCATACCCATCCTCTCCACCCCCCATGCACGGCCCACCACCGAGACCATGGAACGGGCCGGAATGATGCTCATTGCCGCCGCACCGGTCAGGGACGGCGCAGGGCGGATTATCGGCGCCCTCTGCGGCGGCGTCCTCCTCAACAAGAACAATAGCCTGGTGGACAAGATCAAGAGCATCGTCTACGAAGGGGTGAAGGCCGATGGCAAGGACGTGGGGAGCGCCACCATCTTTCTCGGCGACCTGCGCATCGCCACCAACGTCCTGACCTCAGGCGGATCGCGCGCAATCGGCACCCGGCTTTCGGAAGAGGTCTATAATCGGGTCATCCTGCACAAGGAAAAATGGATCGACCGGGCCTTCGTCGTCAATGACTGGTATTTTACCGCCTATGAACCGATCCTCTCCGTCGATGGCGTCCCCCTCGGCTCCCTCTATGTGGGGATGCTTGAGAAGCCATACACCGCCATCAAGTTTAGGCTGGGACTCCTCTTCAGCGGCGTCCTGCTGGTGGGAGCGGTGATCGGCATTGCCGTAGCAGGTTGGTTGGCGGCCCGCCTGGCAAAACCGGTCAAGGAACTGGAAAATGCGGCACGGCGCGTGGCTGCGGGGGAACGGGATGTGCAGTGCCTGATATCCAGCCGGGATGAACTGGGGGATCTGGCAGAGGAATTCAACCAGATGAACCGGGCTCTGATGCAGCGCGAGGATGATATCAGGGAGCTGAACAGGGGATTGGAAAACAAGGTCCGGGAGCGAACGGCAGAACTGGAGGAGAAGAACCGGCTGCTGGTGAAGGCCAGGGAAGAACTGGTCCGGGCGGAGAAACTTGCCGCCATCGGCGAGCTGGCCGCCGGCGTTGCCCATGAGATCAACAACCCCATGGCCATCATCCGGGGCAACACGGAATTGCTGCAGATGTCGGTGCCGGAAGGGGCGGACAACCGGGACGAGGTGGATACCATTTATCAGCAGGTGGGGCGAGTGGAGCGCATCGTCGGCAACCTGCTCAGATTCGCCCGCCAGGAAAAGAAACAGCTGGGGCACGTGCGGGTCAATGAGCTGATGGAGGAAATTCTCGCTCAGATCGTGCACCAGGTGCCCCTTTCCCATATCCGTATTATCAAGGAATATGAGCCGGGGTTGCCCATCCTGGAGGGGGACAGTGAACAGATCCGACAGGTTTTGACGAATCTGGTGCTAAATGCGATTCAGGCGATGGACAAGGGGGGTATCCTGACGGTAAGAACTCAGCTGGACCGTCAACGGGAGCAGACAGAGATAATGATTGCCGACACCGGCACCGGCATAGAGGCAGATAATCTACAGCAGATATTCAACCCCTTCTTTACCACCAAGGCAAACGGCACGGGGTTGGGCCTGTCAGTATCATACGGTATCGTCAATGACCACGGCGGGACAATTCGGGTAGAAAGCAAAGCGGGGAAAGGAAGCACCTTTAAGGTTTCGCTGCCTATTAAAGGCAGGTTCTAGGTTCTAGGTTCTAGGTTCGAAGTTCGAAGTTCGAAGTTACCACCTCACCAATCACCAATCACCAATCACCAATCAACGCTCCTTCACCGCAATCCCATCACCGGGCTTGATCGTGCCGCCGGTAATGACCCTGGCAAAGATCCCTTCCTTGGGCATGACGCAGTCACCGGCCTGGTAGTAGATGGCACAGCGGGTATGGCACTCTTTGCCGATCTGGGTAACTTCCATTTCCGTGGGTCCGATGGTGAGCCTGGTGCCGATGGGCAGAGAGACCAACTCTATCCCTTCGGTTGTTATGTTCTCGGCAAAATCTCCAGTATCAACGGAAAGTCCCAGCGCCTGCATCTTGCGGATGCTCTCCATTGCCAAAAGGCTCACCTGACGGTGCCAATCACCGGCATGGGCATCACCGACAACCCCGTGATTCTCCTTCAACTCCACCGAAGCAACCGGAGTCTTCCGCTCCCCTTTTTTCTCACTGATGCATACTGCTAGTACCTTTGCCGACATATCTTTCATATCCTTTCCTAGCCCCCGACCCTTGACATGGCGAAGGGCTGCAATTCCTTGTTGTTATCATCCAGGCCATGCCGGTCCGGCTTGCCGGCAACAATCTGTCGTAACGCCTCCCGCAGCCGTTTTTCGTCTCCCAGTCTCAGAAGCGGCTTAAGATCCATACCATCCCCGGACAGCAGGCAGCCCTTGGCCATTCCGGCAGAAGTGACCCTGATGCGGTTGCAGTCGCTACAGAAATGCCCGGAAATAGGAGTAATGATGCCGATTGAGCCGGCAGACCCTTTGATCTTGAAATTCCGTGACGGGCCGGACAGTTCCTGGCTGCCATAGGGGACCAACTCATATCTCTTGCCGATCCGCTCTAAAATCTCACTTCCGGAAACTGACAGGTCTCGCCAGTTGTCAGCCTGCAAGGTCGGCATGTATTCGATGAAACGCACAGCATAGGGGCGCTCCAAGGTCATAGCCGCAAAATCCAGCACCTCTTCGTCATTGATGCCACGCATCACCACCATGTTGATCTTATGGGGCGGGAAACCGGCTGCTTCAGCTGCGTCCAATCCTCTCAGGACTCTGTGCACGTCACCACCGCGGGTAATGTGGGCAAAAGTCTGCTCCTTCAGGGAATCCAGGCTGATATTAAGCCGCTGGACTCCGGCCTTAAACAGATCCTCAGCCATTTCCGCCAGTAACAAGCCGTTGGTGGTCAGCACCAGTTGCTTCAGGCCTGGCACAGCGGACAGTTCCTTTAAAAATCGGATGATGTCTCTGCGCACCAGCGGCTCGCCACCGGTGATGCGAATTTTTTCTATGCCGATGGCAACAGCCTGCCGGGCCACGCTGACCAAATCCTCGTAACTGAGGATATCACCATGGCAAAGCTTTTCGATCCCCTGCTCAGGCATGCAATAACTGCAGCGCAAGTTGCAGCGGTCGGTCACGGAAAGGCGAAGATAGTTGATATGACGGCCATGGGTATCAAGTAGTTTCATTGACTCCACCAATTATTTTTAGCTAGTTTCCATCCGGAAACGGCTCTTTTTTGCCCTGGCGGTGTCAACCTGCGGGCTTGCTTGTGCTGCGTACCGATGTACGCCTCCGCGCAACCCCTTGATTGACTTGCCAGGACAAAAAATCCCTCATTTCCGATCTGGAAACTGCTAGTGTCACATACGGAGTTTCCGGATGGACACCAGCTAGCAAAATGCCGTGATAAAAAATATCACAAATTTTAAAAATTTTGTGGTATTTTATACATGCTTTAAGAAATTAATACATGGGCGCTGTGCAGCAAGGCTTCTAGCAGCCATATGCACTTGAATTATACAAAAACACTGTTTTAAAAACTAAATCTCCGAGTCGTAATTGCCTACCGGGGATGACAAAGCTGTCATTCCCATGGCAACCGACCATTGGGTCCTGCTGGAAACGGCAGCGCCTCCCTTTTGGAAAGGAGAGTCACCGAACGGCATAAAAAACCGTTACCCGCGGGGTCTCTTTCCATCAAGAAAGGGACCTTTTTTTATTTCTGAAGCACGGGGTAAGGAGCCTTCAATGTCGCTGGCAAAGAGGCCCTTAAGTACATTCTGTATCCACAGGAGGGGATGAACTAGGTGGGGTTTTTTTCCGAATCACTGCAGACAGCTTTCAGCCTCATCATGTCCATGGACCGGGAGGTCTATACGACCGTCTGGACTTCCATTTACGTATCCATATGGTCAACGCTTTTTGCATCGGTCATCGGCATCCCTGCCGGTATTACTATCGGCATCGGCACATTTCCGCTGAAAGGAGCCCTGACGACAACGCTTAACACGCTGATGGCCCTACCTACAGTTGTTGTGGGACTGGTGGTCTATGGCATGATAAGCCGCCAAGGACCTCTCGGGCAGTTCGGGCTTCTTTTTACACCAAAGGCGATGGTTTTGGGACAGACACTGCTGGCCATCCCCATCATTACCAATTATACCCTCAGTACCATCGAAGGTGCCGACAAGCGGATCCTTCCCACGGCTCTCACTTTGGGAGCTGGCCCTTTGCAAGGGGTCCTGCAGCTGGTACGTGAAGAGCGGTATGGCGTGATGGCGGCCGTCATTGCCGGCTTTGGAAGAGTCATCGCCGAGGTAGGCGCTGCCATGATGCTCGGAGGAAACATTCGCGGTTATACCCGTACCATGACCACTGCCATTGCCATGGAAACCAGCAAGGGAGAATTCGCCTTCGGACTGGCATTGGGGATTGTTCTCCTGGCGGTGGCTTTTCTCGTCAACCTGGCACTGAACATTCTTCAGCAACAGAGGTAAACCATGAACACGCTCTTCACTTTGAGATCGATTCGTAAGTTCTACAGGAATAATATAGTACTTGACCTGGATCATCTGGATATTCATCAAGGGCGCTGTTATCTGCTGACCGGTCAGAACGGAGCCGGCAAAAGCACCCTGCTGAACATCCTGGCTTTTCTTTCGCCACCCACTTCGGGAGATATCTCTTTCGAGGGGCACGGGGTTGATTGGAAAAGCCGCACCTTGCTTGCCTGCAGACAAAAAGTGACCCTGCTCCATCAATCCCCGTATCTTTTTGCCGGGACCGTCTTTGCCAATGTGGCTTATGGACTCAATGCCCGCAAGATACCCCATGGACTGCAACAGCAGCTGGTTGATGAAGCCCTCGACTCGGTCGGACTGAGTGGCTTTCAGGCGAGGCCGGTTCTGGACCTCTCCGGGGGCGAAGCACAGCGGGTGGCAATGGCAAGGGCCCTGATACTGAAACCGCTGGTGCTGCTGCTCGATGAGCCGTTTAGCAGCGTCGACAGGAAAACTGCGGAAATGATGGAAAACATATTGGCTTCCCTCCCTCAAGGAGGAACGACGGTGATCATGGCAACCCATGAACCTCCGCGGGAGCCTCTGCTCTTTGCCGAAAGCATTCACCTCGTCCAGGGAAGGCTGGCAGGCTCACCGCAAGTTAATTGCCTTACTGCTGCATAGCCCTTCTTTGCAGTAGAGGCTTTTGTCTCAAAATCTTAAGAAGCCAGACGAGGTAAACTCCATGCCCACCTTCACTGAAGCCAGGAAAATCATTCTTGACAATGTTGCAACCATAAACATGGAGCGTGTTGCCCTCCTTGATGCCATAGGCCGGACTCTCGCCGAGGATATGGCCGCCCCATGGGACATGCCCCCGTGGAACAACTCGGCCATGGATGGTTTTGCCGTCCGGGCCGAAGACTGCCAAGGGCCGGCAACGCTCAGGGTCACCGGATATATTCCTGCCGGAGCCGTAGCCACTGCTGCCGTGGAACCGGGTTGCGCCATAAAGATCATGACCGGCGCCCCCATCCCTCCCGGAGCCGATGCAGTAGTGCCGGTCGAGGAAACCGTCGAAGGAACTGATTCGGTAAAGATACTGGAGCAGGTCAAGAAAAGGCAGCATATCCGCTTTGCCGGCGAAGATATCAAGGCTGGAGACAAGGTCCTGGCAGCCGGCACAGCAATTACTTCGTCGGGCATCAACATGCTTGCATCTCTGGGCGCTGCCCTGGTGCCTGTTTTCCGCAGACTCAGAGTTGCCATAGTTTCCACCGGTGATGAACTGGTTGAACTGGGGGGACAGATTGGACAAGGGCAAATCATCAACAGCAATGCGTTATCACTGGCGGCGGCCGTCAAGGAAATCGGCGGAGAACCTGTCATCATCGGCATCGCCAGGGATAACAGGGAAAGCCATTTGCATCTCCTCAGCCAGGGGCTACAAGCGGATGTGCTATTGACATCTGCAGGCGTTTCCGCCGGCGATCGCGACCTGGTGCGGGAGGTCCTAACCGAACTGGGAGTGCGGCAACTATTCTGGAAGGTTGACATCAAGCCGGGGCGCCCCACCGCCTTCGCCATGAAAGATAATATCCCCGTCTTCTCCCTCCCCGGCAATCCCGTTTCGACCATGATTACCTTCGAAGAACTGGTAAAACCGGCGCTTTTGAAGATGATGGGGAGAAAGAGGATTATCTCCCCCACATACAAGGCAACACTGACGGAAGAGATCCGCAAGAAACCCGGGCGGCTGCATTTCCTTCGCGTCACCCTCGGGAAAGGAAAGGATGGCTACCTGGCGACCAGCAGCGGCAACCAGGAAACCGGCATCGTCAGAACCATGATTCAGGCGGACGGACTGGCCCTGCTGCCAGCCGATAAATCGGTGTTCGCTGCCGGCGAACAGATTGACGTGCATATCCTTAACCACAATTTCGAAATGGAAGAAGCATAAAGCGAGGTGATCAATGTTCAACCACTTTGACGACCGGGGCCAGGCAATCATGGTCGATGTCAGCGGCAAACAACCGACCCTGCGCACGGCAGTTGCTGCAGCAACGGTTTTTCTGAAAAAAGAAACTCTGTCTGCCATAATCGAAGGAAAAATCAGCAAGGGGGATGTCTTCGCCGTTGCCCGACTGGCAGGGATCACTGCCGCCAAGAAGACCCCGGAACTGATACCCTTATCCCATCCCCTTGCCATCCATCACGCTGCCATTGAGTTCAGCACGGACGAAAACAAGGGAGTCATCACCATAGAGGCTACGGTCAGGGCATTCGAACGTACCGGTGTGGAGATGGAAGCAATGGTTTCGGCTTCCGTGGCAGCACTTGCCATATATGACATGTGCAAAGGTGCAGACAAGGGAATTTCCATTGGCGAGATCACCCTGCTTTACAAGGAGGGTGGGAAGAGCGGCACCTATCGTAAACAGCAAAATAAATCCTCCGACTCTGCTTGAACTGTTACTACCATTAGCCCAACAAACCCTCTGCCTTCAGCTGCTTGGCAGAGGGTTTTTAATTTTCGGACCGCCTTTTTTTATTGACCGTGCCCAATGCTTGCGGTATAAAATCAAATCTTGTTCTAAATATCAAATGGGAGAAAGTTATGCACTTAATGGAGCAGATCAAGGCCAAAGCAAAAAAAAACCTGCAAACTGTCGTGCTACCTGAAAGTTATGACGAGAGGATGCTTTTTGCCGCTCAGAAAATAGTGGAACAAGGTTTGGCCAAAATAATCATCCTTGGTAATCAGACGGAGGTTTCCGCCGCTGCCCAGAACAAAGGGGTCAATCTTGCGGGAGTGGAGATCCTCGATCCGGCAACCTCGCCAAAACTCGAAGCCTACATCGATGCACTGGTGGAACTGCGGAAAAGCAAGGGGTTGACCAGGGAAGAGGCCCGTAACCTTCTCACGGCAAAGGATTACCTGTACTATGCCGGCATGATGGTCAGGCTGGGAGACGCCGGAGGTGAAGTTGCCGGTGCCACCGGAACCACCGGCAATGTGCTTAAGGCTGCATTTCAGACAGTTGGGACGGCTCCGGGGATCAAAACCGTCTCTTCATTTTTTCTCATGGTCACTAAAAATACCGACTTCGGTGAAAACGGCATCGTCCTTTTTGCCGACTGCGCCGTCAATCCCAACCCGGATGCCCAGGCCCTGGCCGAAATAGCCGTCGCCACCGCCCGCAACTGCAAATCCTTCCTCGACGTCCCCGCCCGCGTTGCCATGCTCTCCTTCTCCACCAAGGGAAGCGCAGCCCATGCCGATGTGGACAAGGTGCTCAAGGCTCTGGAAATCGCCCGGGGGATCGATCCATCACTGCAGATTGATGGGGAATTGCAAGCAGATGCAGCCCTGCTGCCAAAAGTCGGGGAAAAGAAGGCGCCCGGAAGCCCGGTTGCCGGTAAGGCCAACGTCCTGGTCTTCCCCGATCTGGATGCCGGGAATATCGCCTATAAACTGGTGGAACGTGTTGCCGGGGCAGAAGCTATCGGACCGGTCATCCAGGGACTTGCAAAGCCGGTAAACGATCTTTCCCGCGGCTGCTCCGTGGATGACATAGTGAATGTCGCAGCAATCACAGCTGTTCAGGCACAAGGATAAAAGCCGTTTAAAGGCGGTCGGTGGCAAAAAAGAAAAGGCCGGGAGAAATTCCCCGGCCTTTTTCTTTTTTTGCCATTACTTGCTCCCCCCATCAATCCTCCCCTATTCCATAGGGGGGAAGCAAACGTCAGTGAGCAGGGGGGTATGTTTTGTTTCCGACTGCCGACTACCGTCTGCCGACAGTTTATAAGTTATTTTCTGACGAAATCCGGCCGCGAGAAAGAGTACTCGAACTGCATATGATCGGTGTAGGTTCCTTCCAGAATGGCCGCCACGTCTTCGGTGAAGACCAGCTCCTCGTCTGTAGGAATGACGTAGACTTTCACCGGTGAATCGTCGGTGGTGATGAGGGTCTCCCGTTTCCTGGTCATGGCCGACTTGTTTCGCTCCTTGTCAAGCTTGATGCCCAGATGCTCCAGCCCTTCAATAGTTTTTTCCCTTATCGGCCAGCCCATCTCGCCGACACCGGCGGTGAAGACAACCGCGTCAAGCTTGCCGATGGCGGCCATGTATGAGCCGATATACTTTCGCAAGCGGTAGGCCTCAATATCCAATGCCAGTTTGCAGAGCCTGTCCCCATTTCCGGCATGCTCAATGACCTCGCGGCGATCGGTAAAGCGCCCGGTAATACCCAATACACCACTTTTTTTATTGAGGATGCTGTCGATCTCCTTGGCCGACAGATTCTCTTTCTGCATCATGAAAGCAGGAATAGCCGGGTCGATATCGCCACAGCGTGTTCCCATTACCGCCCCTTCCAGAGGAGTCAGCCCCATGCTCGTATCAACTGAAACTCCATTGGCTATGGCACAATGGGAAACCCCATTACCGATGTGCATGGTGATGATATTGGTATCTTTGGGTGCTTTGCCCAAGAGGACAGCAGCCCGCTTGGAGACATAGAGATGGGAGGTGCCGTGGAACCCGTAACGACGGACGCCGTATTTCTCATACCATTCATAGGGCAGTGGGTAGAGATAGGAATGCTCCGGCATGGTCTGATGAAAAGCGGTATCGAAAATCGCCACCTGAGGAACGTCCGGCAGGATGGCCTGGGCTGCTTCAATGCCGGCAATGTTCGGCGGGTTGTGCAGGGGAGCCAGATGCTGCACTTCCTTTACCGCATCAAGCACCTTGTCATCGATCAACACTGAACAGGTGAACTTTTCGCCACCGTGGACCACCCTGTGGCCAATGGCGGAGATGTTTTTTATATCTTTCAGAACGCCGTGCACCGGATCGGTCAGTGTTTTGATGATCAGATCGATGGCGACCTGGTGATCGGGACATTCCGATTCCTCCCGATAGGTTTCCCTCCCCGGCACTTCATGCATTATGAAAGAATCACCTATGATAACCCGTTCAACCATCCCCTTGGCGATTACTTCCTTCTTTGCCCAGTCGAATAGTTGATACTTTACCGAGGAGCTACCACAGTTAAGGGCAAGTATATCCATGTTTTTCATATCCCCCTGAACACAGAAAATATAATGAAAGCAACCGATTATTTCGGTGGTGGTAAAAATGGCGGGAAAAAGTTTAACGTAAATAAAACCGCTTTTTATAATACCGCAGACTACTCGTCAGTTCAAGGATTTTTCTGCATTAGTCGCTATTTCCGAAACGACCTTTGTGGTAGACATTTTTTAAAGTGTATGTTACTTTTCAAAAAATCAAACAACTAATCCAAACTACGACGAAGGAGGTGAATACATTGGCTCACAAAATTTCTGACGAGTGCATCAACTGCGGTGCCTGCGACGAATCCTGTCCTGTAAACGCCATCAGCGAAGAAGGCAGCAAGAGGACCATTTCTGCTGATACCTGCATTGATTGCGGTGCATGCGTGGATACCTGTCCCGTAAGTGCTATCAGCGCTTAATCCTTCATCGAGAGGATTGAATGCGGCCGGTGCTCCATGAGCATCGGCCGTTCCTTTTTCTGGCCCAGACAACATCGCCTGGCGTTGCCTCCCTGGCCACATTAAAAAAAGGCCGGGGTAACCCGGCCTTTTCCCATCATTTAGTTGGTAGTAGACCTCTATTGCCCGGCAACCGTCGAGCCGACCACTTCAACCCCGAATTCCGTAACATCCTGTGGTACCTTACTGAAAATCACCACAAACGGTATTTCTTTACCCGGTTGAATCCCCAGGTTCGAAAGGGAATCGCCGAACTGATTGTTCATTGCAGCTTCCAGTTTTTCCATCGGCATGGACTCAAGCTGTTCCTTAGATAGATTGTTGCCGCAATATGCGACTTTCTGCATAGCTATTGCACCGTTTTTGCCGAAAAGAGACGCCTTGACCTGAATTGATGCACGCGGCTTCCGGTATTCGTTGACGGCTACACCAGTAATGACAAAAAGTTCCCCGGCCTCCTTGTTGACAACGAACGCCCCCACTGGGTTTCTTACTCCGATATATCCTTCCTCGGCAGGCTTGATGCCCAGTCGCTGGACTATGGACCCCAAACCCACCTTATTGAATGCCTCCGGCCAGTTTTTGAGGAAGAAGATGCCTGTTCCGGCCAGCCCCAGCAGAACCAGTAAAAAGATTCCAAGACCGGCAAAGGTAAAGAAAGAACTATTCTTTCGACGGGAAGAAATTGACAGCGGAGGATATTCATCCGAAAATTCCGGTTGGGCTCCCGACAGCGGCGTTTCTTTCTTATCGCCGCCGACAAGACCGTGTAACAACGGCTGATGTTGCGTCTCCTCCGGAGCAGCGGCAGAAGGAGCAACTTGGCCGAAATCGATGGCGGCAAAATCTTGATCTCTTCCTGCTTCGACGATTTCTCCCACCGCTGATGACTTGCCTGCAGCCTGTTCAACCGGGCTTGTTGCTAAAGAGGGTTGATCATGAAGGTCGCCAAAGCTGAACTCGGGGATATCCGGCACCTCGGCATTATCTGCAGCAGAAGCGGCAGCCGGCGTTGCTGCAGGCGACAAGTTTTCATCACCGTTCCCATCGCCGAAATCAAAGGCAAATTCTCCATTGCCATCGCTGTCAGGGAGTGCCGGTGGCTGAGCTTGAAGCTGTTCGTCCGGACCTTTTTCTGTCAAGTCGAGTTCCATCTCCCTGGTGAACGGTTCACTGGTTGCAGCCTCGAAATCAGTCGCAACGGCGAGACCTGCCGGTGCTTCAGGGGAGTCTTCGGCCGTCTCGAAATCGAATGAATCAAAATCAACTCCGGCTCCTGGCCCCGGTGCAGTATTACCTGTATCAGCAACAGGGGCATGTTCGGCTTGTTTATCTTCTGCATCGAATGCGAAATCATTGAAATCGAATTCGCCACTCTGCTTCGAATCGCTTGCTGCCTCAGTATCGGACGATAGTGTTTCTTCAGTGAAGGAAAAGTCTTTGTAACCGAAGGCATCTTCCGGAGGCTGACTATCGATCTTGGCAGCAGGCTCAGGTTCAGCCCCACTTTCAAAATCGAATTCAAAACGGTTTTCCTCTTGCGGGGAGGCGTCGCTAGAAGCAATTTCAGGGTTGTCAGCAATACTTGTGTCAACAGTAAAGGTAGTTTCAGAGGTGTCATCTTCATCCGGATTAAAGCCACTCAAATCATAGCTTTTTACTACTTCTTCCCGCTCAGCCTGTGGCGCCGGCTTCTGCTCCTCACTGAAATTAAAATCACTGAAGTCAAACCCCTCTTCGTCCATGGATTCTTCTTGTTTTTTTTCATCACTGTCTGGCTCTGCAAGCATCTGTTTCAGCTGCGAAAAACTGTTCTGCGGGCCAGCGGCGCCTGCGTTTTCAGCCTCTGCACGATCACCTGCCGGAGCAGGTGCTGCCGGGGGAGGAGGTGTTGCCGCGTCCAGTCCGCCAAGGATGGCATCGAAATCTGTCTCTTCCTGCGGTTCTTTGGTAACGAGAAAGACGTGCCTGCACTTGGAACAGCGAACCTTGACCCCGCCTTCCTTTATTTTTGCATCATCCAGTTTGAACTTGGTATTACATTGATCGCACTGTAGTATCATTCATGCCTCCGCCGGAAGATTCCTATTCATTCAATTCATAAATAGCCGGCAACTCTCTTAATTTTTCGTTCAGATCCAAACCGTATCCTACGAGGAAGCCCCCTGGACACTCAAGACCAGTAAAATCGGTTTTAACCTCGATTTTTCGACGCTCTTTCTTATCAATCAGGGCACATATCTTCAGACTTTTCGGTCCCCTTGCCAACAACCGCTCCCTGAGGAATGCAAGGGATAAGCCAGTGTCCACAATATCTTCCACAATAAGTACATTCTTGCCGGTTAGCGACGTCTCCACATCCTTTGTCATTGTCACGTCTCCGGTAGAGTTCATGTCCCTATAGCTGGAGAGTTTGACGAATTCGAGGATGAGTGGCAATTGTATCTGGCGGGCAAGGTCTGCTGCAAAGAAAAAAGCTCCTTTCAACACCACCACCAGAATCAATTCTTCCCCTGCATAGGCAATGGTGATTTCCCGTGCCAGTCTCCTGATTTCCCCGGCGATCTGTTTTTTTGAATATAACAAGTCTCCATTAGAGGGCCCGTTCATCCATAACCCCGCTTCACCCTTACATTTTTTACGCTCCTCTATAGCAGAATAGAGAGAACAGGTCAAATCATTATGGACCCTTGTCCTTTTTTTGTGATATAAAATTGAACCTGGAAACCACATTAAATGGGGAATAACATGAAAAAGCTCTCTCTTCTCACAATCTGCCTCGTGCTATTATTTTTCACAACAGCCCATACCTCATCACAACTTGTTGTTCCTGAATCGAGTTTCAATTTCGGCACCCTTGTCCAGGGAGAAAAGCTGCATCATACGTTTTCCATCAAAAACAACGGCGACTCCCCTTTGTCAATTCTGCGAGTGGTTCCTTCATGCGGTTGCACAGCTGCAAATGTCTCATCACCGGTCATCCAACCGGGCAAAAGCGGCGAGATCAAGATTGTGTTCGATTCGACGAACTTCACGGGCAAAGTGACAAAAAACATTGCCATTGAAACAAACGATCCGAAAGCTTCTACCTATACATTGAGCCTCAACGGAACCATCATTGAGGAAGTCCAGATCACCCCCCGGCAGTTGAATCTGGGGCAGATAAAAGCAGGGAATTCCACAAAATCGAATGTAACCCTGATCAACAGAGGAAACAGACCTCTAAAAATAATATCGGTAAAAGCGCAGATACCTCAAATAACAGCCGAAATAAAAAAACAGCAGCTCAAATCGGGTGAGTCCGCTACCATTGAGATTACCGTCACGCCTAAAGCTACCGATAGGATCCTGAGCGGATATCTGACCATCACCACCGACAGCCCGAAAAAGGGCGAGATTGTCATTCCTGTTTACGGTTCGCCGACACGATAAGCAACAGAGCTACTGTTCCTTCAACTGCCTGTAGGCACGCTCAATGTTCTGATTGAAAAATTCCCTGTAACCAGGGAGAGATTCATACTTTGGCAGACGGAAATTCTTCTTCGTCTGCTCCAGAGTCTTCTTCTTTTCCAGATAGCGCAACACTTCCGTGGTAAAGTCCGTAAAAAAAACACGAAATTTTCCGATTGACTCGCTGTCCGTCACCTTTCCCAGTCCAGGGACCACATGCCTGGCATCCAGCCCCTCCAGCATCTCCAGGTTAAGCACCCATTCCCGCAGATAACCATCCCCCATGTAACCGATCACGTCATTGAAAAAAAGGTCTGAAGTGAACAGCACCTTTTCCTCCGGCAGATAGACTATCACATCTCCGTCCCCATGGCCGCGTCCCAGATTGCTGGCAACGATGACGCTTTTGCCGTGCCGCAGGGTAAGGCTCTTGTCAAAAAACATGATCGAATTCTTCAGCTCCCGATACCCTTCCTTCAGGGTCTGCCATGTCTGCCATGAAGTGATGATCTCAATGTCGGGAGGGAAATCATAGTCAACATAATTGTAACCTCGATGGTGGTGGGTGAGGATTACAGTGGTCAGCGGTGCAGAGGTTATTTTGCCGACCTCTTCCATCAGTTCAGTGATGCCATCCGGCACGAAATGGGACCCGATGAGGATAACATGTGTGCCGGTAACAACAATAACGGCGTTACTTGCGGCCTTTCCCCTGGGTTGAGCAATGGCAGCAAAAACATTTTCAGCCAGCTTTTCGATAGCATAGCTTCTGGAGTACCCGGCAGGGCTGCCGTCTATGGCAGCGGACGACGGCGTGGCACTCAAACAGACGGTTACCGTCAGAAGAAGAAAAAGAGCTATTTTGCTGATCACGGCAGCCTCCTTTTTACCCGATTGATACTAGCAAATTCTGAACAAAAAGGACAGGCCGCAGGCTTGACATCCGGAGAATAAACCTTGAGTTATGGATAAAAATAGTGTAAAAGTAAAAATTCACGGGCGGTTAGCTCAGTTGGATAGAGTACAGGCCTCCGAAGCCTGGGGTCGTGGGTTCGAATCCCATGCCGCCCGCCATTTTAAAATCTTTACTTACCTACTACTATCACTTGAACCATAATAGGGCGAAAAGTGACAGCTTGTCCTGCCAAGTGCCGTCTACCCCTTATTCATTCCAAAATTTGGCAAAGAAATTGAACAAACAAATAAGGCCATCCTCTAAATGGATGGCCTTATCTTTTTTATATTTAATGTTCAAAAGAAGAATTCATAAAGCTTGCGATTTACGTTTCCCCTCCTCGCTCTCAAAGCCTTGCACATCAGCCTCCTCATCATGTTTTTCTAAATCTTCTGCCTGAATTAAAAGTTCATTTCGTCAAAGGGCTCGGGGATGGCTCTCTGCAGGTTGACCTTCAACTTATGCTTAATGGCTCAGCGATGATAACTGTCCCATTCTGAATCGTGATACTCCCTTGGATTGTTGTTACACCAGAATACGTTCCCCCAATCGGATCATATCCCCCCAGAATAATCAGCTCATGATTTTTGTCGAACACAAGGATTTCGGTCAGCGTGGTTATCGGCAACCGGATTGAAGTGCCGATGCCGCTTGTTATGCCGTTGTAGGCAGCTGAGAATGTGGTGAAATATGAGTCGGCCCCATTGTCAATCAGCTTGATGCCCTGCTCCACAGGAAGCACGGTAAAAGATTGGGTAACCGCATTCGCCGCATTGTAGTTGCTGTCCCCCCACTGACTGGCAATGATGGTGACCGTGCCGGGACCAGCGATTGTCACTGTGTTGCCGCTTACCTGGGCAACTGCCGGGTCGCTGCTGATGAAGCTGACCGGCAGTGTGCTGGTTGCTGTTGCGTTGAGGGTGAACTCCGGGCCACCGGCAATTTTGCTTGCTATGGCCGCAAAGCTGATGGTCTGGTTAGCTTTGTTGACGATCTGAGTCACTCCGGTGGAAACCGGACTCTGGAGATGATTGTTGTCACCCGTGTACTGGGCTGTTATGGTATTCACTCCCGCCGGTATCATCGCGGCGGATAGTGATGCACTGCCGCTGGCAGGATTGACATCGACCTCCTCTGCCCATCCGATACCATTGCTGAACCGCACCTTGCCGCTAGCCCCCACCGGAGCAACCGTTGCCGATATGGTAACCGGCTGGCCATAGGTGGAAGGGTTGGGACTTGATTGACTAATGCTGATGCTTGTTGCCGCCGGGGCAATAATCATGGTCCCGGTGGCACTCCCTTGGTAGTTGGCGCTACTGATGGCGCCGACGACGGCATAGGTGCCGGCTGCAACGGGAACGGTGCCGGCACCGTTATAGGTAAAGGTCACTGACAGCCCGGAGGGGCTTGTTGTCGCCGAAACTGTTTTTGCAGTGCCGTCATAGGTGGCGCTGAGATTGCCAAGGGCTACAGTTGCCGGTGACTTGTAGACTGTCAAGGTTTGTATTACAGGCGAAGCGGAGTTGTAATAGTAATCTCCCCACTGTGTTGCCGTGATGTTTACGGTACCGGCACCGACAATAGTGATGGTATTGTCACTGACCGTGGCCACGGCCAGGTTGTCGCTGGTGTAGCTGATAGCCAGCCCGCTGCTGGCCGTGGCGCCAAGGGTGAATGGCGCATCGCCGTAAGTCCTGGCATCGATTACTGGAAAGCTGATGTACTGATCTTGCTTGATGGTGAAGTATTCGCTCTTTACCGGCTCCTGGTTTCCGGCTGCATCCCTGGCAAAATATTGCAGGGTCATCGAGCTTCCAACGTAAATCGGCCCGCCATAGACCGGTGAGGCGGGGGTCGGGAACGTGCCGTCAACTGTGTAATAAATGGTTGCCGGTTCGTTGGCGCTCAGGGTAACCCATTGGGGTGCCTGGTATGTGCCACCGGGCGGCGTGGCTGTGGTGTCCGGGGGGTTGGTGTCGCTTGTTCCGCCTGATATTGTGCGCACACGGCTGGATGAATCGGCAAAAAAGATGGTGCCGTTTGAGCCAATGGAAATGCCTCGCGGACTGGCAATCATGGCAGCAGTGGCGGCACCTCCGTCTCCCGAATAACCGGCTGTCCCTGTTCCGGCCAGGGTTGATATAAGTCCCGTTGCACTGTTCACCTTTCGGATACGATGGTTGAATGTATCGCTTATATAGATATTTCCATTGCCATCCAGGACGATGCGGTGGGGAGCATAAAGGCTCGCCTGGGTAGCTGGGCCCCCATCACCCGAATAACCGCCCATACCATTACCCGCCACGATGCTTTTTGTTGATGTTGCCTTGTCTATTCTGACAATTACGTTGCCCCACGTTTCCGCATAATACAGGTTACCGGCCCTGTCCAGGGTGACACCTTCCGGATGATTGCCGGTAGCTATGGTGGTAATGATGCCGGTTGTCTTTTCTACTTTCCTGATGCCGTTGCTTCCGCTATCGGCAATGTAGATATTCCCTGCCGTGTCAACGGCCAGGCCGCGTATATCCCCCAGGGATGCAGCAGTAGCGAGCCCCCCGTCGCCGGTAGCACCGCTGGTCCCGTTACCGGCAACCGTGGTTATGATAAAGGAAGCCAAGTCTATTTTCCTGACCCGGTAATTCAGGTTGTCGCTTATGTAGATGTTTCCGCTGGTGTCCAATGCTACGGCGAATGGCCGGTTAAGTCCGGCCATGTAAGCGGGTCCTCCGTCGCCGCTGAATTCTGCAAGGCCGTTTCCTGCTATGGTGGCGATGCTCCCGCTGGCCTTATCCACTCTTCTGATGCGATTATTTGCAGAGTCCGCGATATATATATTGCCATCGAGATCGACAGCAGCATCTTCCGGGTAGTTCAGGGATGATCCGACAGCGATGCCCCCGTCTCCGGTAAATCCCGCCACGCCGTTCCCAGCCACAGTGTTGATGATACCCTGCTCTGCCAAAGTAATTGAATAAACTTGCGTCTGGACCGGTTCGCTATTCACAGCATCGCGGGCGAAAAATTTGAGCGTGGTGGATGCGGTAATGTACAGAGGCCCGGAGTAAGCGGGTGAATAAGAGGTCGGCTCAGTACCGTCGGTGGTGTAATAGATGGTCCCTGGTTTGTCGGTGGTCAGGGTGACGGTCAGCGGCCCCGCATAGGTGCCGCCTGCAGGAGTCGCTGTTACTGACGGGGGATTGGTATCATAGGTTATCGGTCTTCCCTGGGAACCAATCATGTTGGCGGGACCGATCGGAAGCCCGGTAATCTGGTCGCAATCGGAAAGAGCAGCCCTGACATAGCCCGACCCGCTCCAGCTTGGCACATCCGATTCGGTGACGTAGTAATAGAGGGACCCTATTTTGATGTTGGTTCCGGCGGTAACCGTTCCATGCTGTGAGGCTGGCCAGTCGATCATGTCGGACCGGTAAGGGTTGACACTGTTGACTGTCCAGCCGCTGCTCAAGGTCCATGCCTCGTTGGCCTTGGAGCCGGTTGCGTCGTCTCCCCCCATGACATAGAGGAGGCCATTCAGCGCCTCCACCATGGGGACATTACGGAAGGTCGGGACACTGGTGGCTATGCTCCAGGTGTTGGCGCTGATGTTGTATTCATAGATATGATTGATGTTGTCATAGCCCCAGCTCTCCACCAGGTATAACCGGTCATTGTTGACGATGAGATTCCGCGCTTCGGCGGTTGAAGGGAGGGAGGCAAGAACGGTGAAGCTCCCGGTTGCCGGATCGAAGGACCAGGTCTTGGTATTGCCCGTCCCCCCTCCGGCAATGATGATCCTGTCCCCGTATGCCGCCACCCCGGCAAGAAGGGTCGGCTCCGGCAGGGTTCCCGCCACCCTGCTGGAGTTGCCGGCCAGGTCATATTCCTCAATGGTGGTTTCCGCATTGCTGCCGCCTACCACGTAGATCTTGTTGTTGAACAGCACGGCATTCATCCGGGCCCGCGAATAGATGAGCGAACCCACCGGGGTACTTGTTCCATTAATGGTGTCGTAGGCGATAACGCTGTTCAGGTAGTTGAACTGCCCATCCAAGCCGCCCATGAGGTATATGGTCGATCCCCGTGCTACCGCTGCGCCGCCGAAAACGGGAGTGGTCAACGAAGGCCGCGTGCTCCAGCTGCTTGCAGCAGGGTCGAAACTGATGATCGATGCGGTGGCCGGCGTCCCCCCGAGAATAAAGATCTTGCCGTCTGCCACCGCGGAAAAGGCGCGTGACAGCCCATAGGGGAGTGACGCTCTGACCGACCAGCCGGAGCTTTGACCGGAAATCTGATAGGTCTGGGATTGGGTTGTTTCCCGATTTCCCGCTCCATCGATGGCGAAATACTTGAGGGTGGCTGAACTGGAGATGGTGATCGGCCCGGAGTAGACGGTAGACCCGGTAGTCGGCTCGGAACCGTCGATGGTATAGTAGATGGTTGCCGGTTCATTGCTGGTCAGTGCTACCAGTTGGGTCGAGGAATAGCTCCCCCCTGCAGGATTGGCGGTGGTGACGGAGGGGGTACTGTCAAGGGTGAAAGTTGCAGTGATGCTCTTTGCCTCGCTCATGGTCAGGTTGCAGGAGCCGGTACCGGTACAGTCACCGCTCCAGCCGGTGAATGCCGCACCTGCAGCAGGGGTGGCATTAAGGGTAACCGTGGTTCCCGATACCAGTGACTGGCTGGCACTGGTGGAGAATGACAAGATTGGTGGATCGGTCGAGGTCGTGCCGCTGACCGTGCCGGAACCGGTGCCGTTCATGCTGAGGGTAAGAAGGTACTGGGGCAGAATTCCGGTACCGGTGAGGGAAACCCTAATCCCTGTGGGATTATCGGATATCACCTCCAGAGAAGCGGTCCTGCTGCCGGCGACCGGCGGGGTGAAAGCTATTTCCATGGTGCAGGTGGCGCCAATGGCCAATGTTGCGCCGCAGGTCCCCCCTGCCCCCCTGGCGAACATGCCGGCATCGGCGCCAGTTATGACGGTAGAGGCTATCCGCAGTTCCCGTGTCCCGGTATTGGACAGGGTAACTGTATTTATCGCCGTTTCCCCCACATAAACATTACCCATGATTAGCCCGGCCGGGGTGACCGATGTGTTCGGGTCAAGACTGAGGGACAAGAAGGACGCGACGCTGGGGACACCGTTGACATGGACAGTTGCCAGATAGGTGCCGTTCACCAGGTGGGAAATGGCTCCACCGTTGATGGCAACTGAAGTTGCCGACCAGTTGGTGGCAGGATTTATGAGCACAAAGGCCTGCTGCCCCTCCTGGACCCGCTGCAGCTGCACCAGCGGATAATCGCTTGGCGAGCTGCTGGTGGAGCCACCAGAGCCTTCAGAGTCGCCACGGAAGCCGATGCCGGTAAAGAGGAGATTGCCGGAATTATTGCTGATGCCGGAGATGACCGGACGGCGGCTCTCGGTGAAACCGAGGCCCCGGTTAAAAATCTCGGCACTGGCAAGAACGCCGTTGCCCATGCCGACGAAACCGACCCCCCCGGTGATCAGCACCGAACCATTCGGCAGCAGTGTCGCCGAGTTGCCTGCACGGCCTGACGCCAGGGAACCAGCAGCTTTCCAGCTGTTGCTGGCCGGATCGAAAGACTCGGTACTGGCGAGGTATTCACCCACGTCGCTGCCGTACCCTCCCACGGCAAGAATGGTGCCGTCAGAGAGCAGCGTCGCAGTATGATCTATGCGCGCAACAGACAGGGAACCTGCGGCACTCCAGGTATCGGTGGCCGGGTCGTAGAGTTCGGAACTTGTCTGGTCGTAGAAATACCCTCCCTGGTAATGGGTACCCCCGGCAATGAGGACCTTGCCGGTTGGCAAAAGCGTTGCGGAATGACGAGCACGTGACGTTGCCATGGTGCCGGCAGTGCTCCACTGGTTGATGACCGGATCGTAGATCTCGACACTGGACAGAGAGGCATACTCGCTTGTGGGAACGTATTCCCAGTTCCCCGCTGCTATCATTACCTTGCCGGATGGAAGCAGCGTGGCGGTATGGTTGTAGCGGCCCAACACCAGCGAACCTGCCGGACTCCAGCTGTTGGTAGCCGGGTCATACAATTCTGCCGCCGTTGGCGGTTCATCGGCATCATTGCCCCCCCCGGCGACCAGCACCTTACCGTTGGCAAGAAGGGTCACCGTGGACAACGAACGGGCAACAGCCATGCTTCCTGCTCCGCCCCAGCTGCTGGTGGCAGGGTCATAGAGCTCGGCACTGGATAGATAACCGCTGTTTGGGTTGCTGCGTCCTCCGACAACCAGAACCTTGCCGTTGGGAAGGAGAATTGCACGATGACCGGAGCGGGGATTTGCCATGGAAGCGGCGGCTGTCCAGCTGTTGTTCCCCGGATTATACAGCTCGACTGTCGCAAATACGCTGCCAGACTGCTCTCCCCCCGCCACCAGGACCATGCCGTTTGTCATGGGTGTTGCAGAATGGCCGAGTCGTCCTGTCGCCAACGAATTGGCGGGCGTCCAGCCGGCGACAGATGAATCGTATGATTCTGCGCTGGCGATTTCTCCGCTGGTCGACGTTCCTCCCACCGTGATCACCTTGCCACTGGCAAGCAAAGTTGCCGTATGCTGATAGCGTGGCGTTGCCAGGGAGCCGGCTGCACTCCAGCTGTTGCTGGCTGGATCATACTGCTCGGCATTACTGATATGGAAATTGGTGTAATTATGTCCTCCGGTCACCAGCAGTCTTCCGTTGGGAAGCAGGGTAGCGGTATGATAGGCTCTTCCGGTTGCCAATGTTCCGCCGGCACTCCAACTGTTGGTGCCCGGATCATAGATCTCGCTGCTGCTGAGGAACTGGTCGCCGAGACTGGCATAGCCACCCGCCACTAGTACCTTGCCGTTTGGGAGGAGCATTGCTGTGTGGTCGGCGCGTGCAGTCGCCAGTGAACCGGCAGAACTCCAGCTGTTCGTAGCAGGGTCGTAAAGCTCTGCATTGTAAAACTGGGTACTGTTATTGCCACCACCCGCCACCAGCACCTTGCCGTTGGGGAGCAGCGTTGCGGTGTGAACGCGGCGCGCAGTGGCGAGTGATCCGGCGGCGCTCCAGCTATTAGCTGCCGGATCGTAGATTTCGGCACTGGACAGATCTCCATTGCCATGACCGCCAACAACCAGAATTTTGCCATCGGCAAGCAGAGTGGCTGTATGCATCTGACGTATGGAAGACATGGAGGCCGCAGCGCTCCAGCTATTCGTGGCAGGATCGTACAACTCGGCGGTGGAGTGGGTGTTGGTGTTATCATTTCCGCCGACGACGAGGACCTTTCCGTTCGGCAGGAGCGTGGCAGTGTGATAGCGGCGTTCTATGGACATGGAGCCCGCCGGGCTCCACCTGTTGGTGACAGGGTCGTACAATTCTGCTGAGGCAACAGCATAAGGCCAGGAAGATCGATAGCCCCCAGCCACCAGGATCTTGCCATTGGGAAGTAGAGTTGCCGTGTGCTGGTAGCGTGAGGTTGCCAGTGAAGCAGCCGGGTTCCAGATCCCTTCACCGCCAATAGCTCCGCCCGGCATCACTGCCAAAAGTGTCAACAGAGCAAGCAGTGCCCCCCGCAACCAGATAAAGCGATGACTGGATTCCACTTTACTAGACCGTGGCATATGGTCCTCCCAACTGAAAATGATTTTATTTGCGAAGGCATGGATCCTAAAATTAGAGGCCCATTGGATGGAAGTTTCCAGTGAAGCCGTGCGACGAGTCTGACGAGGATGGTATAATTATTGCCTTAGAATTAAATAAAAATCATGTAGCGCACAACTATCACCTAATCTGTTATTTGTCAATTTAAATGCTCTAATTTTACCCCTCATCCACTAATTCTGATTTTGATAATTGCGGAAGGTGATTTCCGTGCCCAGGGGTTTAGTACAATGGGAAAGCACCAGTGCAAAGCAGCAGTTATCCTTGGTGTTTGCATCTTCACTTTATTGACTTTTGTCAAAGCTTTGCTTGGCCGAAAAGGATAATGTTGCTCCATCGAAGGCTAATTAAAGAGAAAAAGAGTGAACCGATGAAAAGGATTCTGCAGGTTTTCGGCTTGTGTAGAACAAAAACAACATATAAAGGAGAAGAAAAATGTCAGAAATGTTTTGTTACCAGTGTGAACAGACCGCCAACGGCGGCTGCAGCAGGGTAGGCGTTTGTGGAAAACAGCCGGATGTGGCGGCCCTTCAGGACCAGCTCGTTTTTGCCATGAAAGGGATCGCCTTCTGGGCCGACAAGGCCCGGCAGAAAGGGATCAAAGATCAGGAGATCGACCGCTTCATGTTGGACGGCCTGTTTACCACCGTCACCAACGTGGATTTCAGCGCCGAAGAGATTGCCAAGCTGGTCCGCACCGCTGCCCAAATGCGCGTCAAGGCGCAAAATATTTTTGAAAAGGCCAATGGCGGTGCATATGGCGGCGCTGTACCGGCTGCAGCCCAGGCGTTCAATCCCGGCACGACTGCCGAACTTGTCACTCTTGGGGCGCAGCACGGAGTCAAGGATGACAGCATCGATCCCGATGTGAAATCGGTTCAGGAAATCATCATCTACGGCATGAAAGGCTATGCCGCCTATGCCCACCACGCCCTGGTCATCGGTCTGGAAAACGACGAGATTTACGCCTATACCCACAAGGCCCTTGCCGCCACCCTGGACAAGAGCCTCGGCCTCATGGATTTCGTCGGGCTGGCCATGGAATGCGGGCGAATCAACCTTGTAACCATGGAGCTGCTCAACAAAGCCAACACCGACAGCTTCGGTCATCCGGTTCCGACCCCGGTGCAGCTTGGGACCAAAGCGGGCAAGGCAATACTCGTTTCCGGACATGACCTGCGCATGCTTGAGGAGCTTTTGAAGCAGACCGTGGGTACAGGCGTCAACGTCTACACCCACGGCGAAATGCTCCCCGCCCACGGCTACCCGGGGCTGAAAAAGTACGCTCATCTGGCGGGCAATTTCGGCGGTGCATGGCAGGATCAGGCCAAGGAGTTTGTCAACTTCCCCGGCGCCATCATCTTCAATACCAACTGCATCCAGCGTCCCGCAGACAGCTATAAGGATCGGCTCTTCACCTGGGGACTGGTGCAATGGCCCGATGTGAAACATCTGGATGGCTATGATTTTTCTGCGGTAATCAGGAAGGCTCAGGAACTGCCGGGTTTTGAAGAGAACCCGGGCAAGGAGATCCTCACCGGCTTCGGCCACAATGCCGTCCTCGGTGTGGCAGACAAGGTCATCGATGCGGTCAAGGCCGGCCAGATCCGCCACTTCTTCCTCATCGGCGGCTGCGACGGCGCCAAATCCGGACGTAACTACTATACCGAATTTGCCGAGAAGGTGCCCAAGGACTGCGTCATCCTCACTTTGGCCTGCGGCAAGTACCGCTTCAACAAGCTGGATTTCGGCGACATCGGCGGCATACCGCGCCTTCTCGACATCGGCCAGTGCAATGACGCCTACTCGGCGATCCAGATTGCCGTGGCTTTAGCCGGTGCCTTCAATTGCGGCGTCAACGACCTGCCGCTGTCCATGATCCTCTCCTGGTACGAGCAGAAAGCTGTAGCAATTCTCCTCACCCTGCTCCACCTGGGTATCAAGAACATCAAGCTGGGACCGAGCCTTCCAGCTTTCATCACCCCGAACGTGCTCAACTTCCTGGTTGAGAACTTCAATATAGCCCCGATCGGCACAGCCGAAGGGGACTTGAAACAGATTCTCGGCTAAAGAATTCGGTCGGGCAACAAAAAAGGGGCAGCCGACGCTGCCCCTTTTTTTATTGCCATTTTAATACAACAGCCATTTAAGCCCGGTCCGTCAGAAGCTTGCCCCCCACGGCGATATCTTCATGCTCAAGCTCATTGATTATCACATAGGTAACGTGGGCTGGAGCCTGGGTCACCGAACCGACTGCTTCGGTAATTTTTTCGGCCAATAGCGCCTTCTGCTCCTTGGACAATTTTGAGGCTATATCTATTCTGATAAACGGCATGGTGTTTCTCCTTTTAGTTTGATTTAACGGTGATTCCCGTCCCCGCCTTATTCCACCAGCTCCCTGCCAATGGAAAATGCCTGACCGAGCAGCGATCCGATGCCGTAGTAGCCCCGATGACCCGTATCGTAGACCAGGGGTTTCAGCTTTAATATGTCCGGCAAACCATCCGCACCCAACACATCGGCATCTGCCTTTACATCCATGATTTCTCCCACGAACTGGGTGTGCAAGCCAATCTCAAGAGTATGCAGCAGGCGGCATTCCAGAACAAAGGGAAACTCTGCCGCATAGGGGGCGTCAACCAGATCGCTTTTCACAGCGGTCAGGCCGGCGACCGCAAATTTGTCCACATCCCGCCCAGAGACAACGCCCATATAATCCGCTTGTTTCACCTGATTTTCCGACACTATGCCGACAGTAAAGGCCTTTCGTTCCACGATGGCGGCATAGGTATGTGTCGCCTTGCGCAGGGAAACAGCAATGCAGGGAGGCTGGGAACAGCAGATACCTCCCCAGGCTGCATTCATGATATTGGGCTTGCCTTCGTGGTCATAAGTTCCTACCATCAGTACCGGCGTAGGAAATAGCAGGGTCTTGGCCCCCAAAGATTGCTTCATGATTTACCTCCTGTAAATTTCAACTGTGTGGGTTGGCTATTTCTTTACTGCATGGATTCCGTGAAATAATGGCAGGCACTTACGGGCAGGCTGGAACCGGGCAGCTATGCATTGATGCCCTGTTTGCAAATTATTCCATTGAAGTTATCCGTCTCTTCGTGGTGGAAAAACATTAGACCGGCTGTTCTTTCATGTCAAGCAGTATTAGCCTCGTTGCCCTCCCCCCCACCTGTTCCCCAGCCTCAGCAAATTTTCAATTTTTTATAGCCAGATACACCAAATTCATGTTAGTTAATTTACTCACTATAATTATACCCCGCCCGGGCACCGCGCTCTCACATCCACCCGGTTGTCACTTTCATCTTTTGCGTCTGGAGAAAATTTTATGGCCGATACCAGGGTGCAAATTGAGCATAAGCGGGTGGAAGAAGAACTGCATGAGAAAACAGTCATCCTGCACAACATCTATGGCAATTCCCCCTTCCTTATAGGAGTAATAGAAGTCGCGAAGCAGGTGGTCCTTGCCATAGATGTCAACAACGCAGCGGTCCGATGCTTTGCGCTCGAATGCTGCAATCAGCCTGAGCCACTCCTTGGCATGGCAACTGATGCCAATGCCTTCTGGGCTGCCCAGTGCAACCATTGCCTAAAGGAGGGTTTGCCAGTCAGTTTTGAGTACGAGCATGCGGTCGCGGGAAGCAAGCGCCCGCTTTCGGTCGTCATCGCCTCGATTGGTTCGGCCGATCGTGACCACCCAAGGTTCACCTTTATCGCTGAAGACATTGCCAAACGTAAACGGTGGAAAGACGAGATCTTCCGCTCCCAGGCCAGACTTTCAGACATCCTGGCAAATATCAGCGACGGCTTTCTGTCCGTCAATTATCAATGGCAGATCACCTATGCCAACCAGCGCGCCGCACTAAACAGCCCTTATGAACAGGATGAGCTTCTGGGTCGCAATCTATGGGAGGTTTTTCCCGAGCTGATCAACACCAGGCTGGAAACGGATTATCGCAAGACCATGACCCAGCGAGTATTCAGGCATACCGAGGTGTCATGGGGCCCACCGAACACCTGGTTCGATGTGAGAGTTTTCCCGAATCCAGAAGGCATTTCCATCTACTGGGCCGACATTTCCGAACGCAAGATGGCAGAGGAAAACCTGCTCAGGATCAATGAACAGCTGGAATGCCGCGTAGCTGAGCGTACCGGAGAGCTTGCCCGGATGGTGAGTTCCCTACTGGAAGAAGTTGATGAACGGAAAAAGACCGAGCAGCAGCTGTTGCATTTGAACCGCCTTTATGCAGTAATGAGTGAAACTACCCAGACCATTGTCCACACCACCCATCGTGATTCGCTGTTTCAGGAGATTTGCCGGATCGCAATTGAACATGGCGGTTTCAAGCTTGCCTGGATCGGGCTTCTGGATGAAAACGGCATTATCGGACCACAGGCATGGAGCGGATTTGACCAAGGTTTCCTGGACCTGATTCCTGTTTTTTCACAGGAACAACCGATTGAAATGCCTGCGACCTGTTCCGCCATAAGAAATGAGGTATTATGGATTTGCGACGACATTGCCAAAGAAGCTTTGCAGCCATGGCGCAATGAATCGGCAAAAAGGGGATTTGGTTCTGCAGCCGCCCTTCCTCTTAAACTGAATGGAAATGTCATCGGCGCTTTCACCCTCTATGCGGAGGAGCCGGGCTATTTCAACAGACAGCTGATCTGCTTGCTGCAGCAGATGGCAGTTAATATTTCATTTGCCCTGGAAAATGTGGATCTGGCCTGCCGCCGGCTGGAGACGGAACACAAACTTGCCCAGGAAAGCGATGAACGGCTGAAAACCATGGAAAAGCTTCACCAGAGGGAACGTATGCTCATGGAACAGAACCGGCATGCTGCCATGGGCGAAATGATCGGCAACATTGCCCATCAATGGCGCCAACCTCTCAACTCGCTGGCGCTCCTGCTCCAAAGGCTGCCGTTATTTCATACGGCGGGCAAACTGGATACCATATTCTTGGAAGATAATGTAAATACAGGTATGAGCATTGTCAATCATATGTCCCAGACCATCGACGACTTCAGAAATTTCTTCAAACCGGAAAAGTGCAGAACCACATTCAAACTGGCCGAAGTAGTGGCAAAAACCCGGTCGCTGGTTGAAGCCAGTTTCAACGACCTGGGGATAACCTTGGAGATAAGAGCAGAGGATGATCCACTGGTAAACGGATATCTTAACGAATACTCCCAGATCCTCCTCAACATACTGATCAATGCCAGGGATGCTTTTCTCCAACGCAACGATATTGCACAGCCTCGCATAATCATCAGACTTGGCATGAACGGCAGCAGAACGGTCGTGACAATTACCGATAACGCAGGAGGAATACCGGACGACTTCCTGCCGAAAATATTCGATCCTTATTTCACCACTAAAGGCCCAGACAAGGGTACGGGCATCGGACTCCATATGGCTAAAACAATTATCGAAAACAATATGAAAGGAATGCTGACAGCCCGCAACACCGGTGAAGGCGCAGAATTCAGAATTGAGGTATGAAGATGGGGCAATCGGCTAATTACGGCAAGGGAATAAAAATTCTTTATGTTGAGGATGACCCGCTCTCAAGAGACCTGTTGTCGACAATGCTCGCCATCAGGTTCCCTGAAAGCGAGCTTTTGACAGCGGAAAATGGTGAGGAAGGCTTTAAATTGTGCATGGAACAAAATCCGGATTTGGTTCTCACCGACATCCACATGCCCCGGTTGGACGGCATCGGCATGGCGGAGAAGATCAAGGTACTGCATCCCGGCGCCGTCATCATAATAATATCTGCTCACAGCGATACCCGCCATCTCATCAGGGCGATCGAGCTGGGAATAAACCGGTACATCCTGAAACCGGTCGATAAGATGAAGCTTTTTGCCACCATGGAAAATGCCATTGCGGGAATTACCATGGAAAGAGAGCTCAAAGAACATCAGAAGCAGCTCCGGGAGAGCAGGGAACTTCTTAACTCCATAATCGAAAGCAACTGCGATGGGGTTTACATAAAGGATCTCGAAGGGCGTTACCTGATGGTTAACACAGCAGCCGCGCTAATGACAGGCAAATACGCAGAGGAGATCGTCGGCCGTGACGATTCTGCCATTTTCCCTCCTGAAACGGCTGAGATTTTTCGCAGGAACGATCTTCTGGCCATCAAGAGCGGCAATCCCATAAATTTCGTGGAAACCCTCGTCGACAGGAATGGAGAAACTGCCTTTTTCCTCACCACCAAAGGTCCGTTGCACGATGACCAGGGAAATATAAACTCAACCTTCGGCGTCTCCCGTAATGTGACTGATCAGAAAAGATATGAAAAGCAAATTGAAACGCACAATGCCGAACTGGAACAACGGGTAAAAGAAAGAACGTGGAACCTTGAGCAGTCCAATAGGGAAATGGAAGCTTTCTGCCATGCCATTTCCCATGAATTGAGAGCTCCAATCGCCCGACTGGAAGGGTTCCACCAAGCTGTTTCCGAATGTATCGAGACCCGGGATTACCTGGACATTCCGTATTACATGGAGAGGCTTGGCTATTCCACACAGCAGTTGAAGGCTGCAGTCGATGCCTTATTGATGATGTACAGACTGACCAAAACTGAGATCTCCCTGGAAGCAGTGAATCTGGCCTATCTCTCCCAGCAGGTGATGATCGACCTGATGGAGGAGTACGGCAGCCGCACCATACACTTCGACAACAGGCCGGAAACCATCGTCCAGGGTGATAGGAAGCTGCTCACCCTCTGCATGCATAACCTTCTCGGCAATGCGCTTAAATATTCGTCGAAAAAACCTGAGTCGGTGATCAGCGTCGGACAGGAAAAAAGAGGGGGGGAGAATATCTACTTTGTCAGAGACAACGGGGCCGGGTTCGACATGGCCTATGCAAGCAACCTGTTCAAACCTTTTTCCCGTCTGCACCATCCCACCGAATTCGAGGGAACCGGAATCGGCCTTGCCACCGTGCAGCGAATCATTGAAAAACACCAGGGAAAGATCTGGGCAGAGTCCCGGCTTAATGAAGGCACCACCATTTTCTTTACCCTGGGAGTCTGAAGCCCCCCTCCCGGAAAGGGAGAGGGGTAACGGTGGTCACTTTTCCACTACGCAGTCGAAGATCGCATTTATCCTTCGATTTTTCTTTCGCCCCTCGGCAGTGGTGTTATAGGCAAGGCGCCGTGAAGCACCATATCCCTTGGCGGAGAGGCGAGACCGCTCTATGCCTAACTTTTCCACCAGATAGTTCACCACGTTTTCCGCCCTTTCCTGGGAAAGTTTCTGATTGAAATCCGCCGTACCGGTATTGTCGGTGTGCCCCTCGATGAGTGCAGTTGTGGTCGGGTACCGCTTCATGTACTCAGCGACCTTGGCAATCTCGTCATGGTACCGTGGTTGTATTTCTGCCCTGCCGGTTTCGAATTCCATCAGCAGCGACATGCACAGGCGCTCCGGTGGCGAAATCTTTGTCACATCGAAAGCACAGTCGATGATGGCATCAATACGACGGTTCTTCTGCTTGCCTGCTTCGGTGCCATTGTCGGCAACAGGATGTTTGAATCCGTAGCCGGTTGACGACAGGCGGGAGCGATCTATGCCGAATTTGTCCACCAGATAGTTGGTCACACTCTCAGCCCTTCTCCGTGAGAGGTCCAGATTATGTTCATCCGTGCCCACGTTATCGGTGTGCCCTTCTATCACGGCGGTCGTATCCGGGTACCTTTGCATGAACTCCCCCACCCGTGCAATTTCCCGGTGGTCTTCTGCCCGAATCAACGCCTTGTCTATGTCAAATTGAAGATTCAATGAAATGCAATATTTGTAACGGCCGGGGGTCGGTTCGGCTGCCGGAACCGGAGCAGGCGGAGCTTCCTCCTGAACAGGGGGAGTGGGAACTACCTGCAGTAATGGAGGTTCCGGCGCGGCCATCACCGCAGGCTCGGGCCCTTTGCCGCCAAACTGCCAGGCAAGACCTATCGTGTACTCATAATTAAAGCCGGTGCCTTCATCGTGGTATTCCCCCGGACGCTGGACATTGGCCCCTTCGCGAAATACCATATTGCGGAAATCGGCGCGCAGGGCAAGGTCATCGGTAAGAAAATATTTGGCGCCGATGCCGTAGTCAAAGGCTCCCTTGCTGACTGTGTGCTGGCCTTCCGGATCCCTGGTCAGCCCCACATAGCCTGCCGCAAGGTACGGTACCAGCTTGTTGTCCGGGAATACATGCAAGAGCACCTCTCCCCCATAACGGTAGAAGTTGATATCCTGATCGGCCCGGGTCGATTCTGTCCTGGCATAGTCGAACAATCCCTCGACGCCCCAGTGTTTGGTGAAGTTGTAGCCGCCACGCACCCCATAGACGGGCCTGGTTTCAATATGCTGCCTGCCGTCGAATGTGTATCCACCGATAATCCCGGAAAGTGTGAAGGAGCCGGGACGAATTCCTTCGGCCATCGCCGGAGAAAGCAGAGAAAGGGTGACCAGGGAAACCAGGCAAATTACAAAGTTGATTTTCTTCACATCGCGCCCCCTTATGACGAATTAAAATATTAACAATAATTTATTAACAACTCTAGAATACAGTTTCCTTTTGTCAACGCAGCCCCTGGGAAAAAACGTTTATCTCTTGAAATTGAGGTATCAGGGCTCAGCTAAATATTCAGCCTATTCAAATTTTCGATTGCCATAAGGTTTTTCCATGCTAGAATTATTGCGAATTAATTATTGACAGCTTATCTAAACCTTATCGTGCCCCCAATTGCAGCACTAATGATGTTGAGACAGGCAATCCATGAGAGAACTCGTTTACCCCATGCAGCCAAAAAATTTGTTTGTTGTGACAGCACTCCTCTTTTTTGTCATTGTTTTCATACCTGTCTATCGGACCTTTGGATTCGCAATCACCTCACTATCCATTATACCGGTGATAGTTGCCGGATACCTGTCGTTCTTCCGTATCGCTGCTCAGTCAACCATCTTTCCCGGAGAAGCTGCCGGCCCATGCCAATTTGGCCCGAAAGCCAGGTACTGCTCTGCTGCAAAAATGGAAACAGACACCGCCAATGAAAATGGCAGGGGGAGGTGCCCAGTGCAGGGAAATGTTCGGGATATGAGAAGACAGAAGGTGATCGACCGTCAGGAGCAGTTGGAGAATCTGGTCTCGATAAAAAGCACTGAACTATGTCAGTTGAATCAGCGACTCAACAAAGAGATTCATGATCGGCAGGAAGCGGAAAAAAAGGTTCAGAACTTGCGGGTGGAACTGGAAAGGCGAGTGAGGGAACGCACCAGACGGTTGGAAACTGCAAATCAGGAACTGGAATCTTTCAGTTTTGCCGTTTCCCATGACCTGCGTTCACCACTGACCAGTATCATCGGCTTCAGCAACGCCTTGCTGGAGGATTGCGGCGATAGTCTCAGTGATCAGGCCTGTCAGTATATGGAGAGAATCATCGCCGCCTCTGACAGAATGAAAGGAAAGATCGAGGCTCTGCTCAATTTTTCGAGAATGAATCTGACTGAATTGTCAGTATCCCAGGTGGACCTGAGCCAGATAGCCCTGGACATTATGCGGGATTTGAGTGAAACATCGCCACGGGACAATCTTCAATTAGAGATAACTGCCGGATTAACAACAATGGCGGACAAGGTACTGCTACGTGCCGTCCTGGAAAATCTGCTTGGGAATGCCTGGAAGTACACTGCCAGGAAGGACAAGACTGTCATCAGGTTCGGAGCAAAAGACCTTGCCGGGGGAAAGGTTTATTTTGTTTCCGACAACGGAGCAGGATTCGACATGGAGCATGCGGACAAGCTGTTCGAGCCGTTCCAGAGGTTGCATCGTATAGATGAATTTGAAGGGAACGGCATCGGCCTCACAACGGTCAAGCGCATTATTCGTCATCATGGAGGCAGGGTCTGGGCTGAGGCTGCCGTTGACCAAGGCGCTACCTTCTATTTCACCATTGGGCGGGTTGAAAATCACGGAATCTCTGCACCGCTTCGGCAATAAAGTCCTTTCGAATGTTGCCGAAAGCCAGCCGCAGATAATCGGTCAGGCCCGGACCAAAGACTTCCCCGGGCAGAGTCAGTAGTCCTGCCTCTTCAACCAGCTTTTTTGCCACTTCCCTGCCGGTCCTGCCGGCAAAGGGGTGCCGCACCCAGCCGAAAAAAGTACCGCTGGCGACGAGCTCAAAGGCATTGCCAGGCTTGGTAAATTCATGGCAGAAGCAGTCATGCCGCTCTTCCATCATCACCCTATTCTGCCTTACCCATCCATCCAGATTCTCCGCACCGAAGCCAACCGCATGCTGGGTGATCCTTGGCTGACAGACAGCCATGGTATCCTGTGCCTTCAATGCATGGTGGATGAACTGTGCAGAGGCTGCCAGCATGCCGGCCCGGTAACCGGTAAGGGCATAGGTTTTGCCGAAGGAGGCAATATGGACGAAGTTGTCCCCCCAGCCACTCATGGTAAAAAGGTCGTGGGGCCGGGCTCCACCGGCAATGAAATCGCAATAGGTTTCATCAAGGACCAGAGCAATGCCATGTCTGGCAGCTAATGCATGAAGTTGGTGGATGATTTCCGGCGGGGTCACGACACCAGTGGGATTACTGGGCGTCACAAGGAGAATGGCCCTGGTGCGTGATGTAATCAGGGATTCCATGCAGGAAACTGAAGGCAGCCCCCCTGCAGCCTCATCAAAGGGAACATAGACAGGGCAGATACCAAGAATCTCCAGGGCCATGGGATGATCGAAGTAAGCGGGAAGAGGAAGGATCACCTCGTCCCCTTCCCGGCACAGGGTAACCATGGCAAGCCAGAAGGCCTGACTGGCGCCGATGGTCAGGCACAGCTGCGCCGGATCAAGGTTGGCCCCATAGGTACGGCCATAGCGGGCGCAGATCGCCTCCCGCACCTCAGGGAGTCCCTCGTCCGGAGAATACCTGGCAATGAGAGGATCGCTGATCAAGCCAGCCAGATATTCGGTAAGAGCAGTGGCCGGCGGATAATCGGGAACAGCCTGACAAAGATCGATGAGCGGCAGGTCAGGTCGAGCTGCCGCCAGCCACCCCTTTACTTCGGAAATCGGGGGAAAATGCACCCTGCTGATCTGATCACTGATGGTAAACTTCATCGATTCCCCTCCCCTCGCCCGGCAGGTTAATACCCGGCGTAGCCCCCTTAGCAACCAGCGTGCGATGCACCATCTGGCGGAAAAGTTCCTCCATCCCCTTCTGCACGACCGGACCTTCGATTATACCCATGGCCCTGGCGATCGCTTCAAAGGTGGCCAGCCCGTCCTCGTGATGTTCACGGCGGATTCCCCACTCGCTCGGTGGCCCCGCAGGAAGTCGGACCATCTCGACATTTTCCAGCCCCGGCAGCCTGCGACCCATGCGAGAGGCCTGCCGCCAGTTGCCGTCCGGCACCACCAGTGTTATCGGACGAGGATCCTTATCCAGCAGTTTTTGGTCAAGAACCGGGACTTCTTCCCCCGGATAGAGGAGCAGGGTTCGCCGCTCAGGATGGATCAGGTCACTGCAGTCAAGGGGCTGTTCCAGGTGGCCATGAATGCGCAGTTCACTGTTCTTTAGCACTCTAAGCGCAAGGGGACCGGTTGCCGTTGTTTTGGTAAATTCCCTGTGATGCATGACGAGGACAAGTCGGGTCGCCAGGTCGTAGATCGGAATAAGGTCGCAAATGCACAGATGCAGATGCATTCTACAGTTTTGGCAACGCTCAGCTCTTTTCGATCTGCTACCCATAAAAAGCCTTTATCAGTATAGAAAAAGCCCCTGGCAAAAGTGCACAGGGGCTTTGAGTTTGTTTTTAAGTTGCTCTCTTAAGCCTTTTCCACCGTTACGCCGACGATATTTACACTGCCCTGGAGAAGAGAGTTGGCATTGAGGTCGCGGAAGTGGGACGGAGCAAAAAGCAACCCGGCCTGCAGTTTGTCGCTTACCTTGGCCTTGCCTGTGATGGTACCGGCTGGGGAGCTTATTTTAAGGGCTGCCCCGTCAGCAACGCCAACCTTGGCTGCGTCGCCGGCAAATATTTCGATGTATCCTTCAGCTGAAACACTGAGGTTATTCTCTGACCGGGTGGTGGTGGTGCCGTTATGGTAGCCGATGGGACCGACCAGCAGATTGAACTGGGACTGAGCGGCAGATTTATACGAAACAGCCCCGGAAAATGCCAGATTCTGCTTCAGCTCGAATGCCTTGGTGTTGATGGCGATGCCGCGACCCTCAATGGCTGGTACTTCCTTGGCATAAAGGGGCGTAAGGCTTTTGAATTCCTCCAACAGCTCCGCCGGGAGGTGCGCGTGACCTGCATGGGTGAGACGGTTGTAAAGCTCACCGATGATATCCCAATCTTCCCGGGCATCGCCAGTTGCATCGACAGCCTTGCCAAGAAGCTGCAGCCTGTTGTCGGTCGTGGTAAAGGAACCGCTTTTCTCGGCAGCAGCTGAAGCAGGGAAGACCACATGGGCCATCGCTGAGGTTTCGCTGGCAAGAACATCCTGAACTATGAGAAGCTCCAGCTTGGCCAGTGCTTTTTTGATGCGGTTATTGTCGGGATAGGTGGTCAGGTCGCTACCTATCACGTAAAGGGCTTTAATAATGCCCTGTTCGATACCATCCAAAATCTGCCAGAAATCTTTGCCTTTGGCAGTGGGTGGCTGATAGCCGGGCAAATGGGTCGGAGCTGCACCCACATCCAGCATTCCCTGGGTATTATTCTTGGCATCGACAGGAAATAAACCTCCGGTCTCCTTGCCGATACAACCGACGAGCAGCGCCAGGTCGGCAAGGGCTGCGACCTTTTCTGCAGCACCTTTGCTGCGCATGAGGTCTGCACCGAAAAGAATGGCGACACTTTTCTTGCCGCAGATGAGGGCAGCGGCCTCACGCAGTTCACCCTCGCCGACACCGGCCGCTGCTGCCAGCTCGGACAAAGACAGGGAGGCAAGAGAAGATTTCAGTGCCTCAAAATTGGCCACCTTTCCCTGGACGAATCCTTTATCTTCAAGACCGCCATCGATGATAGCCTTCATCAGGCCGTTGATCAGCGCCAGCTCGCTGTCGGGCCGATACTGCAGCATGCTGTTCGCATATTTCCTTAGCTTCACCCGGCGCATGTTGGCGACCACCAGTTTGGCGTCGTTTTTAAAAGCAGCCTTGATGACCCGGTACTCGGCACCGGTTGCCTCAGCATTGAGGTCACTCCCGAAGACCAGAACTGCGCCGGCATTATCTATCTTGTCGATGGTTGCGCTGGCGCCCGTCAGCCCCAGTTTTTCCCTGAGCACGCTCTGCGCCGCAGCATAGCCGAACCTCGCCTCGGAATCGATATTGCTGGTACCGACTGCAGTGCGTATGAATTTCTGGAAAAGGAAGTTTTCTTCATTGGTTACACGGGGCGAAGCGATGCCTGCTACCGCATCGGCGCCCGAAGTCTTGATTATCGCCTGCAGCTTCTCGGCAGCAAAAGCCATGGCTCGGTTCCAGTCGGCAGCGATCTGTCTTCCTCCCTCTGCCACCAGTGGGACGGTCAAACGATCGGCGGAATTGAGGTAGCTGTAACCGAAACGGCCGTTGATGCAGAGATTTCCATTGTTAAAGGTGCTGTCGTCGCTGGTAACGCGGGCAACACGACCGTTCCTGGAGTGGTATTCGATCTGGCAACCATTGCTGCAGAAGGCACAGACGCTCTTGGTCACGTTGAATGACCAGGGGCGGCCTCTGAATTTGAATGGCTTGCTGATGAGAGTTCCGGTAGGACAGGCGGCAACGCAGTTACCACAGAATTCACAGTTGAGCGGCTTGCCATCCACGGTATCGATAATGGTCGCTTCACCGCGATTGACAACGGCAATGGCATCACAGCCGACAATCTCATGATCGACCTTGACGCATTTCTCACAGAGAATGCAACGATTGGGATCGCTTTCGATCAACGGCCAGTCGTAACGGATCTTGCGTCTTTCCAGAAGGGCGGAGTATTCCTGCTTCGCCACATCCAGTCCGTAGCAGGCATCCTGAAGGTCACATTCCCCTCCGGCATCGCAGACGGGGCAATCCAGCGGATGATTAACCAGCATCAGCTCCATGACCTTACGGCGGATGGCAGAAAGCCTCTCGGACTGGGTGGTAACGTTTATGCCTTCCTTGACGGGCGTGTTGCAGGCCGTCATGGTCCGCTCGACCCCTTCGACCTCAACCGCGCAGACGCGGCAGGCGCCGGTAGGAGAAACCTTCTGCAGCCAGCAGAGGGTCGGGATCTTGATGCCCACTGTCGCCGCAGCTTCAAGGATCGTTGCCCCCTTGGCCACCGTTACATTCTTGCCGTCGATTATCAGGTTAACCATGTTATCTTTACCTCAGATTTTTTTCAGGTCTTTGTTTATAGCTAATACTTTACCGGGAAGGACAATTTTTCGTTCTGGCAAGGCTGTCAAGGGAGTGCGCGGAGGCGTACCGGAAGGTACGCCGCACAAGCAATCGCGAAGACTTACACAGCCAGGGCGGAAAAGTGACCTTCCCCTATACCGCAACCATGGCGACGCGGTAGCAGCGCAAACACCTCTGCGCCTCCTTCACCGCTTGGCTGTCGGTGAAGCCTAGCTCCACCTCGCAGTAGTTCTTGTAGCTGGCGCGCTCCTTGCCGTGAACCTCACCCTGGTGAGCCCTGGCCGCAGAATCAAGACAGGAAACATTTTCATTTTTGTCGTAGACGCCCATGTAGTTGAGAATGTCTTCCATGTACTCGTCATCGGTCAGGTACGCCTTTCCTTCCTCCAGCCAGCGCTGCATCACCTTGGCCGCACGATGGCCGCTGCCGATGCAGGCGACGACAGTAAGCGGTCCGATTTCAGCATCACCACCGGCAAAGACTCCGTTACAATCGGTGATCAGGGTCCTTGACTGGTAGTTGCCCATGCCGTCTTTCAGATCCTTGCCGGCCGCATCTTTGTAAGGGACATACTTGGTAATGATGGTATTCCACTTGGTAATGTCGATCCCCATGTCTGCCGGGATGAAGCTGAGATCGGGATCCTGGCCGATGGCCGGGATGACCGTGTCGCATTCGACGACAAACTCACTGCCGGCCATGGGTTCAGGACGGCGGCGTCCGGAGGCGTCCGGCTCGCCAAGGGCCATACGTACGCATTCGACACCGGTTATCTGGTCATTACCGTCAACGATAATCCTGGTAGGAAGAACCTGAAATTCGAATTTGACCCCTTCTTCGTCGGCACCGTCCACCTCCCAAACGTCGGCAGGCATTTCTTTACGGGAACGACGATAGAGGAGTGTCGATACTTCGGCGCCTTCGCGAAGGGCGACGCGAACGCAGTCAATGGCAGTGTTACCGCCGCCGACAACAACCACCTTTTTCCCCATACCGGTAGGCTTACCCATGTATGCCTCGCGGAGAAAATCGATTCCGCCTTTAAGGAAGCCCTTGTATCCTTTGTCTTCGCCTTCCACTCCCATCGGCTTGGAGCGATGGGCGCCGGGAGCCAGGAAGACGGCATCGTATTTCTTCTTCAGGTCCTCAAGGGAAATATCCTTACCGATGCGGGTATTGTATATCATCTCGACTCCCATGGAGGAGATGATGTCGATGTCCCGCTGCAACAGATGGCGCGGCTGCCGATACGGAGGGATGCCGACGGCAACCATCCCGCCGCCGAAACCTTCGGGAAGCGCTTCATAAATGGTTACGGGATAACCTTCAAGTGCCAGATAATATGCTGCGGCCAGGCCGGCAGGGCCTGCGCCGACGACGGCGATGGTTTTCCCCTTGCGAGGTTTTGGCTGCATGGGAGGCTCGAACTTGTGCTTCCACTCGTAATCGGAGGCCGTTCTCTTCAGCACCATGATGCTGATCGGTTCATCCACGTTCTTACGCCGGCATGCTGTCTCGCAGGGATGTGGGCAGACACGGCCACAGACCGAGGGGAGCGGCATGCTGTCACGGATAGTGCCAAGGGAATGATCGTAATAATATTCCTTGATCGCTTCGATATAGGCAGGTATGTCGATGTGGGCAGGACACTTATCCTGACAGGGGGCCGTATACTTCTCGATATAACGGAAATCTCCGGAAGTTTTCTTGCCGCCATTGATATAGGCAAGGAAATCATTGCGGAAGTTTTTTACCGCGTCCAGGACCGGCACTGTGGAACTCTGGCAAAGCGTACACTTGCAGTTTTCCAGGAGCTTCGTCAGATCTTCTATGGTGTCCAGGTCCGCCTCGGTTGCATTTCCGCCGAGAATGGCAGCCAGGGTGTCCATAAGCACTTTTGTACCCTTTTTGCCGGGGGTGCACTTACCGCAACAGTAAAGGGTCTGTACGCGCCGCATATATTCCGCTGCCATGGCTGGTACATCCACACTCCTGTCGAAGACGATGAGACCATCCCAGCCCATGAATGCAGCCAGCGGACGCTCCCCGTCATAGGTGACCGGCAACCGGAACTGGGCATCCTTAGCCTCGCCTCCGCTGCGATTATCAATAATATTTCTACCCCAGCTGGAAAAAACCACCTGTGCCACATCAGCCTCCACAAAAACCCGTTAAATTATACCTGGTAAAGCGTTTATCTACCTGTATTTACTAAATAAATATACAACCAATCATTGTATACAGTATGCAAATAATTAGCACAACAAGGCTGGGTAATCAAGGGAAAAATCACTGCTTTAGGCGGGTTCTGCAAATGGTTGCCAGCCGAAAGAGGCTCTGTTATATAGTTAACAGCAGCACTTTTTTGCACAAATAAAGCTGTAAGGGAGAACCGGTCATGTATACTGCAGCCTTCGCATCGCTTTTCACCATAAATATGGGCATCAAAGCAGGTGAAAGAATCCTTGTCTTCAGCGACATGATCAGGCCCGAAGAACAGCCCTCCGCAGACGATGCAGACCGCCGCAAGCGTCTTCTTGAAACGGCTGCCGCAGCTGCTGCCTTCGCAAAGAAAACCTACGGCAACACAACCTTCATCTCCTTTCCGGCAACTGCGGCCTCTGGGGCCGAGCCACCACAAGAAGTCTGGCGAGCGGCACTGGGGGACAACACCGTCAACAGGTTAGCCGTAGCAGGCATACTGCAGAGACTTTTATCCAAGACAGCCTCAGTTGAAGATCTGGACCTGGCAAAACAGACCGTTATCGCCGGAAAAGATGCCGTCACAGAAATAATCATCGCCCTGGCCAACAATTCAACCAGTCACACCCGTTTCCGTTCGTTAGCCACTGCTGCTGGCGCCAGATTTGCCAGCCTCCCCCATTTCGACCCAGAGATGTTCCTTACATCAATGCAGGTTGATTGGCCTGCACTCGCCGAGAGGACCAGGCGACTTGCCGCAGCAGTCAATCTCGCTTCAACCCTTGAGGTTACGACACCGAACGGCACCAGAATGCTGATGGGAAAAGAAGGACGTACGGCTGAGGGAGACGACGGACTTTTGACGACTCCGGGAAGTTTCGGCAACCTGCCGGCCGGGGAGGTTTACCTGGCACCGGTGGAAGGCATGTCGGAGGGGCAGATGGTTCTTGAATATGCTCCGACGCGTAAACTTGACACTCCACTTGTCCTGACAGTAAAAGGGGGGAAGGTGGTGGATATTGAAGGCGAAGATGCGCACCGGAAACAACTGGAGAAGAAATTCGCCGAAAGCGTCAATAATCGCAACATTGCCGAACTGGGAATCGGCACCAATGACAGGGCCAAACGACCGGATAACATTTTGGAAGCAGAGAAAATACTGGGCACCATCCACATCGCCCTTGGTGACAATTCCGGTTTCGGCGGCACCGTAAGTACCCCGTTCCATGAGGATTACGTCTTTTATAAACCAACCCTGACAGCAATTCTGCCAAATGGCACACGTAAAGTACTCTTAACCGAGGGAAAATCTGTGCTCTGATTGACTGCAAAGATTTAAGAAAATGCCACTCCGTGCCGATATTTCTCATATATAATAAAGAAAAACCGACTGGAACAGGGGCAGCTGCGATGACGGATGAAAAAGAAACAGCAGGATCGCTAGAAAAAGCCCGGGGCGGTGCAATGACAGTGATTGTTGACCCGGATATGATGTCGGCTTATGTCACCATTGTACCGGGCGAAGGGGGCACGTCGGTCACTTCGGATGAGGTTGTCCAGGCCCTCACTGGAGCGGGAGTGATCACCGGCATCCTCCATGACGAGATAGAAAAAGCCGTTCACGAGGGTGAAGTTATCAAGAGAATGGTTGCGGCAGGCCGTCCACCACAACCGGGAGAGGATTCACAGTTTATCAGCCTCATTCCTGAGATGAGGGAGCGGTGTCCATTGGCGGACGAAGAGGGCAATGTGGATTACCGCAATATTGGAGGCATCATAAGTGTCAAACCCGGGGATCCGTTGCTGCGGCGGACTTCACCGACCAAAGGAGTTCCCGGTGAGAATCTTCAGGGGGCACTACTGCCCGCTAGCGACGGCATCGACATAGCCTTTGCGCCAAACCTCAGCGGCACGGCGCCTGCCCCCGATGACAGCGATCTCCTCCTGGCTGCCATTTCAGGGCTGCCGGTCCTGATAGATCGTGGTATCATCGTCGAACCTGTGCTCAAGGTCAAAACAGTAGACCTGTCCTCGGGCAACCTGCATTTTACCGGCGCCATCGATATTTCCGGTGACGTAAAAGCCGGCATGGAAGTGACCGCCACAGGGGATATCATCATCGGTGGCGTGGTAGAGTCGGCAAAGGTCGAGGCTGGAGGAAACATCGAGATAAAAGGGGGCATAATAGGCCAGAAAGAGGTAAGAAATGACAGGGGGGAACTGAATACGGACATCGCTCACGTCCGTGCTCAGGGCTCGATTTCAGCTCAATTTGCGGAACATGCCTTAATTCATGCCGGCCAGGACGTTATGATTCGCGAGGTTGCCATGAAAAGCGACATCACCGCCGGAAATTCAATAACTGTTGGTGAAAAAGGAATGCGGAAGGGACATATCATAGGGGGCGTCTGCCGGGCAGCCACCCTTGTCCATGCCATCATCGCCGGGTCCCCCGCCAACGTTCCCACCAGGATTGAAGTGGGTGTGGACCCAGCCATTAACGAAAAGCTTTCAGCAGTAAAACAGCAACTGGCGGACAAGGAAAAGCGCCAGGAAGAGATTGATAAGACACTGACCTATATTCGTGAGAATGCGAATAAAGTAGATCCGGGCATGGCAGCGCTCAAGGAGAAGGTACACAGCCTGCTGCAGTCCGAGATCGCCGAGTTGAACAGGCAGAAAAAAAGGCTGCAGAAACGACTTGAACTGGTCAATAACGCCAAAGTTGAGGTAGATAGCAGTGTCTACTTCGGCGTGCAGATCATGGTCGGCGACAAAATGCTGACGATTGAGGACGATCTGCAGTCAAAAACTTTCAGCAGAGGTGAAGACGGCATTGTCTACTGAATTCAGCCCCCAGGGAAAACTGCAATATATCGGGTATATCGGGAGAAGTCAGTGCGTATAATCGGGCTTACGGGGGGAATAGCCTCGGGAAAGAGCACAGTGGCCGAACTACTCAAAGATATGGGAATCCCGGTCATTGATGCGGACCAGCTATCGCGCCAGGTTATGATCCCTGGGGAATCCGCCTATAATGCCATTGTATCCGAGTTCGGCACAAGCATCCTCAACAGCGACCTTACCATCAACCGCACTGCCCTGGGCAAAGTTATCTTTGCTGATCCTGCCGCCAGGCTTAGACTGGAAGCCATTACCCATCCCGCCATACGCAGGCGGGCAGAAGAAGAATTGCTGCAATTGAAGCAAACAGGCGCCCGGATTGTCATTTATATGGCACCCCTGCTCATAGAAGCGGGAGCCACCTCAAGAGTCGACGAAATATGGGTAGTTTACGTTGACAGGGAAACGCAGCTAAAACGGGTGATGGCACGGGACCAAGTGACCATGGAGGAGGCTCAGCAGAAAATAGCCGCCCAGATGCCAATGGAAGTTAAGAAGCTTCATGGATCAGTGGTGATCGACAACCGGGGAAGCAAGAAGGAACTGGCAACCCTGGTGAGGGAGCTGTGGGAAAGGGAAGTTCTGCAAAAGCAGCAATAGCAAATAATTAAAATCAAAAAGCCCACATCTGAGCCGATTATAGGTTACCTGCAGATGTGGGCCTTTTTTATTGTGTAAAAAGGTTCTTTTTATTTATGGTAGCCAAGCTTTGAAGATATCTCTTCGGAGGCTTGTATGACCATGGGAATAAGCTCTTTTTCCAGCCGCTCATCGGTAAAGCGCATTGATGGCCCTGAAATGCTCACTGCACCTATAATGCGGCGAGTATAGTCACGAATAGGCGCTCCAACGCACTTTACCCCCACATCCAGCTCTTCGTTATCGATGGCATATCCTTGCGTGGCCACCAGCGCCAGATGCTTTTTCAATTCTTCCCTGTCGATTATGGTATTGGAAGTGAAACGTTTCATTTCCTTGGGCAGGAAGTTGGCAAGCTCCTCGTCGGTCATGTAGGCAATCTGTACTTTGCCGGCGGCAGTGCAGTAGGCAGGCAATCTTGCACCGACACGAGGCACAACCCTTACCGTAAGATCGGTTTCCACGACATCCAGGTAAATGATATGGAATTCCTTCAGGATTGCCACGTAGGTGGTTTCATTGCAGTCGTGCACCAAGGACTCGAGAACCGGTCGCGACTGACGTAGAAGCCCCATCTGCTTGATAAATGTCTGCCCCAGTTCCAGAGTCTTCAACCCAAGTCGATAGTTCTCGGTAACTTTGTTCTGCTCAATGTAATTCCTGGATTCAAGAGTGGCAAGAAGCCGAAAGACATTGTTTTTATGCAACTTAAGCCGTTTGCTCAACTCAGTTACGCCCAATTCATCCACGTCGTCATGGAACTGCTCAAGAAGATCGAGTGCGTGGGAAACTGCCTGTATGATGTATTCCGATTTCTCTTTTTTCGCCATTGGTAACACCTGTTCCTGTTAGATTCAACAGGATTTCATATGCTTTTTTATTAAAGATGTCAATGGTAATTTATACGCCTGTGCCGGCTCAGGTCCGGCAAGCCCCAACTACGACATCAGCATGAATACTTACATTCCAGAGAAAATATTCAATTGTTTTGAAAATTTACATTCGCTACGATTATTATTTTTGAGAATATAGAATAGTGTTTTATACTTGTCAAGGAAGAAAAATTATAATTTTCACAAAGATTTGTTGTTTTCTTGTTGGCATTAATGCCTAAATCAATTAAATCTCATGCAACCGGAATCGTTTTATCTTTTCTTCTGTTATAATTTGCGGAGGTGTTAGCCAGATGCTCAATCTCAGAAAAAAAATTCTTGTGGCCATAGATGGCTCACCACTTTCCGACAAGGCTGCCGAAGAAGCAGTGCGCATGGCAGCCGGAAACCCCAGCCAGTTCAAAAGCAAAATCTACGCCATGTTGGTTCTGCCCAATGCCCCCCGGAATACATTTACCGACTTTGTCCCGGCGGCTCCCATTACCGAGTCCGATGAGTGGGTGCAATTAAGGGAACGTGTGCTCTATGTGATTGAAAAAGACGCCAGGGAAGCCGGCATTCCGCTGGAAATAAAGGTTGTTTACGGCGATCCCGCCGAGGAGTTGCTGAAATTCGCGGAAACTGAAGAGATAGATGTCATTGTTATCGGCAGCTCGGGAAAGGGTTTTATCAAGAGGAAACTGCTGGGGAGCGTTTCCCATAAGGTGGCAAAATTTGCCAAGTGTTCCGTCTACATCATCCGAGGCTGATAACTTTCAGCTCCGTGGAGCCAAGCTTTGAGTCTGCGCCTGCTGCCAAAACTTGTCATCTGGATAAACCTTATCCTGCTGATTTTCATGGCGCTCTTTGCCTATATAAACCTTGAGAGCCTGAAAAAACTGCTTTTGGAAGAAGCGGTAACCTATGCAGACAAGCTTGGAGACACGGTAATCAGGGCCACCCAGCACCAGATGCTCTACGATGACCGGGGTCGCACCCAGGAGATCATTGAAGAAATCGGCAAGGAAAAGGGTATCGGCAACATCAGGCTGATGGATAAGACGGGAACCATCATTTGCTCTACCCAGTCTCAAGAAATCGGCACCCTGCTGGACAAAAAGGACGAGGCATGCAACATGTGCCATGAAACCGGCAATCCCGCCATTCATGCATCTTCCATGAACAGGAGCAGGCAGTTTACCAGACACGACGGCAAGCAGCTTCTCGGCCTGGCCAAGGCCATCTATAATGACGAAAAGTGCCATACTGCTGCCTGCCATTTTCATCCAGCCGATATAAAGGTGCTCGGTGTGCTGGACGTGACCATACCACTAGACCACATGAATGAGCAGCTTGCCACTTACCGCGGTACCACCATCGCCATAACGCTCCTTCTCATGGGGCTCATTTCCCTGTTTCTGACCATTTTCATCCAACAGCTGGTCAATCAGCCGGTACAGCAACTGGTGAAACACACTGAAAAGCTGGCAAGGGGGGAAATGGACGGGACCGTATCCCTTGCCTCCGGCGATGAGCTGGGTGATCTGGCTGACAGCTTCAACAGGATGACCCTAAAACTGAAGCAAGCCAGGGATGAGCTGGAAGACTGGGCCAAGAATCTTGAGACAAAGGTTGAAGAACGTACCAAAGAGATCACAGCAATCCAGGCCCAGTTGATCCGGTCGGAAAAACTCGCTTCCATTGGCGAGTTGGTGGCCGGGATCGCCCATGAAATAAACAATCCCCTTACCGGTATTCTTGTTTTTTCTTCCCTTGTCAATGACGATCCGAAACTGGATCCGGAGCTCAAAGATGACCTGAAGACCATCGTTCAGGAAACGGAACGCTGCAGCAAAATCGTCAAGGGACTTCTGGATTTCTCCCGGGAATCACTGCCCCAGAAAAAGCTGTCATCCATCAATGACATATTGGACCTGGCCCTCTCACTGGTGGAACACCAGATACTTTTTCAGAATATAGCCCTAATCAAGGACTATACCTTCGATATGCCGGACATCATGCTGGACCCCAATCAGTTCGAGCAGGTTTTCATCAACATGCTGCTCAATGCGGGACAGTCAATGGCTAATGGAGGGAGCCTCAATATAAGGACCGGTATTACCGAAGATGGCCTGAGTGAATTTATAGGCATATCCGATACCGGTTGCGGCATCCCGGAAGAAAATCTGACGAAGATTTTCGATCCTTTTTTCAGCACGAAAGAAAACAAGGGAACGGGCCTTGGGTTGTCGGTTTCCTACGGCATCATCCGCAATCATCGCGGCGATATTTGCGTGCAGAGTGTGGTGGGAAATGGAACTACCTTTACCATCGAACTGCCCATAAACGGGGAAGATAGAGGTGAAATTGCTTGCGGCGGGGAGATGTATAGTAGAAAAGACAGCATGCTTCCTGCTCCGACCTGACGCAGTGGATAGAGATCAGTTGTCCCACTGCCCTCTGATGGAAATTCCCAGCTTCTTCAGCAGCGCCTGAAAGTTCGGACGAAGCATGCCAGTCTGTTCAGCCGCCCTCGTCACATTCCAGTTGTTCCTTTTCAAAGCATTCAGTGCAAAAGCCTTTTCAATTGGCTCAACGGCAATCTCGCGCAGATGCCGTTTCCTTTCCTTCAGTTCATAGACACTCTGGGGTATTAGACTGCATGCATGGATATTCTCACCTTCTTCATCCTCAGGCAGAGTCAGTTCAAGGTCTTCCTTCTTGATCAACCCACCCTCAACCAGCACCACGGCCCGTTCGATTATATTTTCCAGCTCACGCACATTGCCGGAGAAGGGATATTCTTCCAGCAGAGCGAGGGCATCGGGAGCAAGCCCCCTGACTTCCTTGCCCATTTCATCGGCGAATTTTTTCAGAAAATAGGCAATCAAAAGTGGCAAATCCCCTTTCCGCTCCCGCAATGGGGGCAGATCGACGGGGATAATATTAAGCCGGAAGAACAGGTCCTCCCTGAAGCTGCCGTCTGCTACCATCGTTTTCAGATTCCTGTTGGTGGCGGTGATGAGACGAATATTGATGGGAACCGGCTGCGTGCCGCCGATGGGAGTAACCTCGCGCTCCTGGAGGACGCGCAACAGCTTTGCCTGGGTAGTGAGGCTGATGTTTGCCACCTCGTCCAGGAAAAGCGTGCCGCCATCGGCAACCTTGAAAAGCCCTGTCTTTGTTTGGACAGCACCGGTAAAAGAGCCCCTCACATGGCCGAACAACTCGGACTCCAGAAGGTTTTCCGCCAAAGAAGTACAGTCAACCGCGACAAAAACCTGATCTCTTCTCTGGCTGTTTTTATGGATAGCAGAGGCTACCAGCTCTTTTCCCGTTCCGCTCTCCCCTGTTATGAGCACACTGCTGTCAGTGGGGGCTACCTGCATAATGCGGCGGTAGACCTTCTGCATTTCCGCGCTGGCACCGATAAACCGATCAAAGCCATGATTGTCGCGGAGTTCCTTGCGCAGGTAAATATCATCCACCAGGACCGCTTTTTTTTCCAGGGCGCTATTCACCTTGGCAAGGATCTCGTCGGGAGTAAACGGCTTGGACACATAGTCCACAGCGCCGTTTTTCATAGCCTCGACGGCAGTATCCACAGAAGAATAGCCGGTTATGATGATGACCGGCATTTCCGGCTGCAGCACCCTGATGCTTTTCAGCACCTCCATCCCCCCCATTCCGGGCATTTTAAGGTCGGTTATGAGCAGATCGAAGGAAGATTCCTGCAACTTTTCCAGGGCAAGATAACCGTTGGCATACGTTTCGACGAAAAATTCGCTGCCACTGAGAATGCGATTAATCCCTTCCCTGATGATAGCCTCATCGTCAACCACCATTATGCGCCTTCCAGCCATGCCACGTCCCTTCACTTCATCATCTGAGTCATGCTCCCACTGCGTTCCGGGCTAAAACTTAATCTGCCTTAACCATTTTAATCATAGTAATGAACAATGATAAATCAAGCAAGCACTTTAATTTTAAAATATGAAATCTTGATAGTTAAAAAAATACAGCTGTATTTTTTTTTCATACAGGCACAGTTCTGACCGTGCAGGCCTTTCTAAAGCATGAGTGTCGGGCGAATCAGCAGCCGTAGCTTGGTTTTGATGTTGCTTGTGCGTATGAATTCACTATACACCTTGGGTTGCCTGCCAAAGCCTTGCACCTGACTTGTCACGCATAACACCATGAAATTTCCAATAGTTATCCACAGAAATTTTAAATTTATTAATCAGGCATAACCAATGCAGTATGCATATGCAAGGAAGCTTACTGAGGAGACAAAAAGGAGGATGTCATGAAAAGCACGATTAAAAACGCATTATTGGCGTTCATCGGCAGCATTTCAACAGCATTTGCTGCAAACGGAGCGGAAAAAACAGAACCAAGCCTGCTGCTGTACTTGTTTCTTGGCTTCGGGGCGTTGATCATCGTATTTCAGGCGGTCCCCGGCATTATGCTGTTCTTTTCCATGCTGAAAGGGATTTTCGTCGCTCCTAAAGAGCGAGTTCTGGCAAAGAAAACAGACAAGACATCCTAAAGCTAGCTGCTAAACCAAAAGGAGAGAGGTTTAGATATGCAAGGACTTCTCATAGCAGACGAAGATCTGGATAGCCGGAAATCCATGGCAGATCTCTTCATCGAAGCAGGATACAACGTCATGGTAACCAATTCTGCAGCCAACGTGCTTTACGGCATCCTGAAGAAGACGGCCCAGGTGGTACTGCTCAGCAGCGAATTCGACGAACTGACGGCAACTGACCTGGTGCCGATTCTGAAGAAATGCGATCAGAACCTGACAATCATTCTGGTTTCAAATGAAATCTCTCTGCCACTCATGCGCAAACTGCGGAAAGAAGGCATTTTTTATCACGCACTGAAACCGGTAAAACCCGAAGACCGGGAGGAGATACGCCAGGCAGTGGAATGTGCCTTCGAGAACCTGCAGGGAAACAAGCCCCATAAAACCCAGAGCTAATAAAAGTATAAAGGAGAAAGCCATGAAAACTCTACAAACAATGATCATCACAATTACCCTCTGGATGCTGGCAGTACCCCAGGCTTTTGCAGCCAATACCACGCGTGTTTACAGCAGCGGCCTTCTGGTCCTGGCATTTCTCGGCTTCTGCGCCCTGGTGGTGGTCATCCAGATGATTCCAGCCATCCTTACCCTGTGGGGAATAGTCAAGGAACTGGTGGCCGGCAAAGGAAAAGAGAAAGAAGCGAAGGCTGAAATCAGACATTGACCATTAAACAAATAGCGAAAAGGAGGAAAATTCCATGCTCGATCAAGCCTTGTCATCAATGGGAGAAATAAAGGAAGTTTTTACCCTGGTGGATTTCTACCAGTACATAAAAGGGGTCGAATACCTGATCTGCATTGCATTCTTTGTCGGGTTCCCCATTTTCTACCGCTATATCCACAAAGACGGGGATAGGCACGGGTAAAGCTTGGGCCACGGAAAGAATTGCTATCTCAATCCAAAGGAGAACCCCACATGTACACAGGACTAAAGAACATAAAAACATTCATTTTCATGATTGCGCTGGGGGCGATCCCTTACATATGCCAGGGAGCCGATTTGCCCGACATGATATCCCTCGACTCGCTTGTGAAAAACTATGACAGTGTTGAATTCAATCACGCCCAGCATATCCGGCTCCTTAAGGACTGCGCTGGATGCCATCACCACACCACCGGCAATCTGGTGGAAGACGCCAACTGTGCCAGATGCCACCAGAACAGCAGCGGAACCAAGGTGGTAGCCTGTCGGGGATGTCATTCCGCACAGCCCTTCTCGGCGGAAGCTCTAAAGGAGAAACGGGCAAACCTGAAACTGTATCACCAGGACAAGCCCGGACTGAAAGGGGCCTACCACCTGAACTGCATGGGATGCCATGAAAAAATGGGCGGACCGACAGGTTGCCGGGACTGCCACCGGATGAACAGGACCGGGGAAGCTCTCTATAACTCCGGGAGCTTCACACCCAAGAAGACTGGAAAAGTTGCCAAGGGGCATTAAAGCCTTGCCTAAAATAATCTTCGTATTTCAAGGAGACAATTATGAAGAGGAGAGATTTCCTGAAAGGTTGCATGCTGTGCGGAGCAGCATCCTCCCTTGGCCTGCCTGCAAAGAAAGCTTGGGGGAGTGGTTCTTTTGAAGGTTATTCCGAGGGAATGGGGGTCCTGGTTGACCTGACGCGCTGCATCGGCTGCCGCAGTTGTGAAGCTGCCTGCAACAAGGAGCAGAAACTGCCCGAACCGAAGATCCCCTTTGACGATCAGTCGGTATTTGAAGAAAAAAGGCGGCCGACGGAGGAAGCATACACCGTTGTCAATCGCTATGAAAACCAGGGCGGCCCGGTGTATCGCAAAATCCAGTGCAACCATTGCAATGAACCGGCCTGCCTCACCTCATGCTTCGTCAATGCCTATACTAAAACCAAGGAAGGGGCCGTTATCTACAACCCGAAGATCTGCGTGGGCTGCCGTAACTGCATGATTGCCTGTCCCTTCAATGTCCCTGGTTACAGCTATTCCAGCGCCACCAACCCTGTGGTCAAAAAATGCATTTTCTGCTACGACACGCGGGTCAAATACGGAAAACCACCAGCCTGTGTCGAAGTGTGCCCGCAGGAGGTCCTGACCTTCGGCTACAGGAAAGATCTGATCAAAATGGGCCATGAGCGCATTCGAGAGACTCCGGATAAATATGTTGATCACATCTATGGCGAAAAGGAGCTGGGAGGAACCGGCTGGCTCTATCTCTCCGGTGTTCCCTTCGACAAGGTGGGATTTGATACGACGCTGGGCAATGAACCGATTATTTCCAATGTCAAGGAATTCCTCGGCACGGTACCCATGGTACTGGCAATCTGGCCGGCACTTTTCACCGGCTTCCACCTGCTGTCCACTCGCAAAAAGGAGCATGAAGAAGAGCACGGGCACGATCATCCAAAATCATCGCAGGAGGATTCCGACAATGAAAAGATATAAAAAGGAAGGAATAGATATAGTCGATTCCCATTACCGGCAGGACGAGAAAAAATGGACGCTGATGGAAAAACTGCTTCTCGGCCTCACCCCACAGCAATATGTGGCCCAGGCCCTGCGTAACCCATTCAACTGGATTTTGGCGGCCATATTCGCCGTGGGCATTCCCATCATTCTCGGCCGTTTCATTTTCGGTCTCAGCTGGGTCACCCACAGCTCCAATGATTATCCATGGGGGTTATTTCTCGGATTTGGTCTCTTCGCCATGGTCCCCCTATCCTCCTCCGGTTTTCAACTGGGCACCACCGTCGAGATCTTCGGCCGGCACGATTTTGAGCCCATAGAGCGCCTGGGCCTCCTGAATGGCCTCTTGGGTTACTTTTTTGCCGTCGTCTATCTGCTGGTGGACCTGGGGCAACCCTGGCGCCTGCCATACCCGATGGTCGTATCCTTTGGGCCTGCTGCAGTACTGTTCCTGGTCGCCTGGCATGTGGCTACCTATCTTTCCGTGCAGGTCGCGGAGGTCTCGGCATCATTTTTCGAGTGGATCGGCTTCCCGGTCGGCAAGCGGGGAGTGCGAAAAATAACCCTCGGCCTGACAGTGGCCGGAATCATCCTCTCTACCTTGCACCAGGGCGCCCTTGGGGCACTCTTCACCTATGCGCCAGGCAAGGTACACCCTCTCTGGTATTCGGCATCGTTTCAATGGTTGCACTTTTTCGTTTCATCCCTGCCGGGTGGACTTTGCATGGTTATCGCCATCAGCACCATTGTCAGCAAGACCATGGCCTGGCGTTGTGACGACCGTTTCAAGGAAAACCTGGACAAACTGACCATCGCTCTGGCCAAAGGGGCCAGCATGGGGCTTGCAACCTATTTGACCATCAAGCTGATCGGCATTGCCCACGATAATGAGTGGGAATACCTGGCAACCGGATGGGGCCAATGGTTCATGTTAGAGATCTTTATCGGCGTCATCGCCCCGCTTGTGCTGTTTGCATACGGCATCAAGAACCGCCTCGTCGGTGTCGTCCGTTTCAGTGCCGTCCTGACCGTCTTCGGCGTCGTTCTGAACAGGATCAACACCGCCATGATCGCCTTCAACTGGAAACTTGCCGAGCGGGAAATTCCCCATTGGCGTGAAGCGATAATCTCGGTAACCATATTCGCCATTTATATCGTCGTATACCGTTTCATTCTCTACCGGCTGCCCATCCTCTACGCATGGAAAACCGCTGACGCGCTGGAACCGGCAACGGAAAAGGTCAGGGTCGCCAAAGCTTACGCGAGTGAGGAAAGACTTGCTGTGGGTGCCAGCTATAAGACGAAGGAAGAGGCTTCATTCCAGTAATTGGAACAGTTGAGGCACATATTTAAATCCAGGTAACAGGAGACAGTCATGAGAGTCCGATGGACAACATACATTCTGGCGATGCTCTTTGGCAGCTTCACCCTGGCCTACTCCATGGAACTCAAAGACAAAACCTTCAACACGGAAAAGGCAGGCAAGGTTGTCTTCAGCCACTCATCGCACCTGAAAAAGAAAAATGCAAGAACTGCCAACGTGGGTTGCAAATCGTGCCACAACAGCAATCTTAAAGAGAATGTCCGCTATACCATGGCAGACATGGACAAGGGCAAATCATGCGGCATGTGCCACAACGGAGCCAAGGCCTTTGCCCTTTCCGGATGCACATCATGCCATAAGGTGCGCCAGATAACCTATAACGTGAAGGAAACCGGGCCAACCACCTTCAGTCATTCGGTGCATTTGAAGACAATGCAGTGCAGTTCCTGCCACAACGCGATCTTCAAACCGGGGCCAAACAAAAGAGTGAATATGGCCGAAATGGAAAAAGGAAAGTCGTGCGGGGCTTGTCATGACGGGAAAAAAAGTTTTGCCCTGAGCAAGTGCACCCGCTGCCACCCCGTAAAAGATCGAAGCTATAAAATAGCCGGGGCGGGCAATGTGGAATTCAGCCACGTATTCCACCTGGATGCATATGGATGCAAGGACTGCCATGCCCACCTCTACAGCCACCGCGGCCACAAAAAAGCAGTTACCATGGCTGAAATGGAAAAAGGGAAATCCTGCGGTGCATGTCATGACAGCAAAACCGCATTTACGGTTAAGGAAAACTGCGATCGCTGCCATAAAGTTTAATAGGGATAAGATGATGTCGAAGGGGCCTCTTGTCCCCCAAAAGAAGCCCCTTAAACACCTGAAATCACGGGACAAACGCAGGACCGGGGAGGTGCAATCATGTTGAAGAGCCTGACAGCCAGAGCCATCGTGCCGGTAGCAGTGGCCATAACGGGATTCGTCGTTGTCTGTTGCATCCTTCTCTTCTCTGCGCTTAAAGAAGATATGATCAGCGACGCCGTCTCCTATGAAACAAAGCTTGCCGACACCATCACCAGATCGACCCATTACGCCATGTTGAAAGGGGACCGGGAGACCCTGAGAAACATCATCGACAACGTCAGCAGTCAGGATGAAGTGGAGCATGTGCGCATCTTCAACAAGAAGGGGCTGGTCATGTTCTCCGGCAACCACGGTGAGGTCTTCACCTATGTGGACAAAAAGGCTGCGGGTTGCATCGGCTGCCATGCCGGGCCGGTAGCGAAATCAACCCTCAAGCAGATGGAGCGGGCAAGGCGCTATCAAAACCCGCAGGGGAAGGATATAATCGCCATAACATCACCCCTTTACAATGACCCTGCCTGCTACACGGCTTCGTGCCACTTCCACAGCGCAGACCAGAAGATTTTAGGAATCCTCGATATCGGCCTTTCGGCTGAGCACCTGAACAGCAACTTGACAGTCCTGCAGAGCCGCATGATCGTCTTCAGCTTCATGGTCCTCCTGTTATCGGTCGGGGGAGTCGCGGCTCTCCTGAGACGACAGGTCTTCATGCCTCTTCGGCAAATCAGGACATTTACATCAAATGTGAACAGTGGTAGTCTTTCTCATGATCTTTCAGGCATTTCCGGCGAACTGACCGATCTGGCCGGTGATGTCAGGTCGATTGCTTCCCAACTGAAACTGGCTGAAGAGGAACTGAGAAAACTGAAAGGCAGTCGCAAAACCGATCACAAGCCGGCCATGGAAGCTGAAGAAATGATGTAACTGCTTTCACTGCCGCAGAGGCCCGGGAGATACCATCGGCCATGAGCAAGCAAGCTCCCCATTCAAACACGCAGGCAAATGATGAGCCGTTGCCTGAGCCGCCAGGCTTCCGGGAAAGCAGGGAAAAGATCCGGCGACTGAAAGCCAGGTCCAGCCATGGGCTTCACGCCTTGGCGCTGTTCACTGCCGTCAGCATCGGGGCGATCAGGGATTTCGACTTTCTCCCCTCCCTTCCAACCGGGATGCGAAACGTTCTCGGTACACCACCATCGGCCAACATGATCAGCACCGCACTTCTGCTCTATGCCTTTTCCGCCATCATCCTCATTCTGTCACGGATGATGGGGGGCTCTCAAAGTTACAGCGGCATGGCTCATGTGGGATATCTTTCCGGCTTTTATCTTTTTTATCACCTGGGAGGGGTACTGCCTGACAATGTCTGGGCAGTCTTTGCCGCAGGGGTCACTGTTTTAGGGCTGGAAAGCTACCACATCTGGACCTTCTGCAATGAAGAGATCAGGAAGGAGCTTGAAGCCCTGGACGAGTCCGGCAGAAAACAGCGGCTGCAACAGTAGCCTCATCGCCGCAAACCCCTTTAAAAACAATACTCTACCCCAAGAAAAGAGTTGACAGCAACTGGGTAACATTGTAATTTACCCCAGGCGTCATCGCAACCACAAGCCGCATCAGCGGCTTTTATTGTTTCCTTCTCAGCTGGTTTAATCGGATGGAGTCATCATGGAAATAACCGTAAATGGAGAAAAAACAGCCATCGACGCGATGTCAGTCCTCTCCTTTCTGCAAAAGATAGAAATCGATCCGAAACGGGTCGCCGTTGAACTGAACCTCGATATCCTGCCCAAAGCCGACTATGGCACGACCATGCTGAAGGATGGCGACCAGATGGAGATCGTTCATTTCGTCGGCGGAGGCCGTTAACGCAATCATTCCCTAACAGGTTGTTGAAAAACGTCGAGAGTAGGCCGAAATGCAAGGCTTAAGCGAGCGAAAAGCCGAAGCGTACCCACTGTACGTTGAGGTTTTGAGCGAGCGATAACGCAGCAGATCGGCCACGCAACAGTTTTTAAACAACCTGCTAATCACCCAGGAGACAAACCAATGTCAAGTTCCGATAAACTGATAATAGCCGGCCGGGAGTTCAATTCCCGCCTGATGGTAGGTACCGGCAAATACGCAAATTTCCAGCAGATGATCAAGGCCATTGAGGTATCGGGCGCCGAAATCATCACCGTCGCCGTGCGCCGGGTGAATATCTCCGACAGGAGCAAGGAATCGCTCCTGGACCACATCGATACCGGCAAATATACCCTGTTGCCCAATACCGCCGGCTGCTATACCGCCGAAGACGCCATCCGCACATGCAGGCTGGCACGGGAAGCCGGACTCTCGGATTTCGTCAAGCTTGAGGTGCTGGGGGATGAGAAGACCCTCTTTCCTGACAACGAAGAGTTGCTCAAGGCAGCAAAAGTCCTGATCAAGGAGGGATTCACCGTCCTCCCCTACACAACCGACGATCCCATCTTCTGCAAGAAGCTGGAAGACATCGGCTGTGCAGCGGTCATGCCCCTGGGTGCGCCGATAGGCAGCGGCCTCGGCATCAGGAACCCGTATAATATTCGCATCATCATGGAGACAGTCAAAGTGCCGGTAATTGTCGATGCTGGTGTAGGCACCGCTTCCGATGCCGCCATTGCCATGGAGTTGGGCTGTGATGGCGTTCTGATGAACACCGGCATTGCCGGAGCCAAAGACCCCATCGCCATGGCTGAAGCTATGAACCTTGCCGTTCGCGCCGGACGCCTCGCCTACAGGGCCGGCAGGATCCCGAAAAAACTCTATGCGACCGCCTCCAGCCCCATTGAAGGAATAATTGAGTGAGATCCTCTTCTCCCTGGATAGATTTCGATCTCTATCTGATCACAGACCGCAAGCAGACCGGTGGCCGGAACCTGGAATTCGTGGTTGAGGACGCACTCCGGGGAGGCGTCCGTGCCATCCAGCTGCGGGAAAAGGATCTGTCCAGCAAGGAACTGTATGAGCTTGCCTATGAGATGCGCAAGCTGACGACTCGCCACAACGCAAGGCTCATCATCAACGACCGTATCGACATTGCCCTGGCAGTGGATGCGGACGGAGTTCATCTGGGATACAACAGTATGCCCATCTACCGGGCCAGGATGGTCCTCGGGGAAAAGAAACTGATCGGCGTCTCCTGCCACAATCAGGTTCAGGCCATCATCGCCCAGGAAAAAGGCGCTGATTTCATCACCTTCGGCCCCATTTACAACACCCCTTCAAAAGCTCTTTATGGTGACCCGGTGGGTCTAAAAAGACTGCAGGAAGCCACCAATATCGTACAGATACCGATTTTCGCCCTTGGCGGTATCAAGACTGACAATGTTGCGGAAGTGATGGCCGCAGCCCCCCACGGTATCGGTATTGTTTCCGCCATCCTGTCGGCAGAGGAACCACGCCTGGCTGCCAGAACCCTACTATCCCTTCTTCCTGCTCCGGAATCCGACCTAGAAACATGATCAGCACCTCCATACATCCCGATCTGCATATAAACTCCTATGGATCATACCTGCGACGGCGTTTCGGTTGTCGTATCAGCAAGGTCAACGTGGATGGCGGGTTCACCTGCCCCAACCGGGATGGGGTGCGTGGCACGGGCGGCTGCATATACTGCGACAACAGTTCCTTTTCACCCGGGGGGACCGTGGCGGCAATCCCTGTTGAAATCCAGATGGCAGAGGGAATGGCCTACCATAGAAAGAGACTGGGCAGCGAAAAATTCATCATCTACTTTCAGAAATTCACCAACACCTATGGTCCTGTGGAAAAACTACATGACCTGTACAGCCGCGCCCTGGCCCATCCCGATGTGGTAGGCATTTCCATCGGTACCAGGCCCGATGCCCTCAGTGATCCGGCTATCGATCTTTTGACCGACCTGGCCCGAACCAGCTATGTCTGCCTGGAACTGGGCCTGCAGTCAATGGATGACAGTATACTGACGCAGATTAATCGCGGCCATACCCTTGCCGACTATTTACAGGCCGTAGAAAGGGTTTCCGGCAGGGGCATGGACATCTGCACCCACCTCATCCACGGCTTCCCCGGCGAGTCCTCCGCCGACTTTATCAGAACAGCACAGCTGATCTCGTCGCTGCCGGTCAACTCCCTGAAGATCCACCAGTTGCATGCCGTGAAAGATACCCGGCTGGCGGAGTGGTATTATGACGGCCGTTTTGTTCCACTGACACATCAGCAGTATGTGGCAGACCTCTGTGACTTCCTGGAGCTCACCCCCCCGTCCGTTACCATCCAGCGGCTCTACGGCTCCGCCCCACTGGCCATTCGCGTTGCTCCCACCTGGGGCCTTAAAAACAACCAGATGTGGTATTCGGTGGTGAACGAACTCAAGAGACGCGGCACTTGGCAGGGATGCAGGCTGGCAGAAGGCGGACGGAACGTCAGCAACCTCTGATAGGAGGCGGGCTTTCCATGACGACCAATCACTGCCCAGCGAGGTAAAAGGGCTCTGGGCCAGCCGTCGGAACTTTTATTCTTGCGAGGTAGACAATGAAGACTATCACCATAAGCGGCACGGACAAAGAATTCCAGATAGGCAAGATCCTGTGCATCGCCCGCAATTACGTGGATCATATCAAAGAATTGAGCAATGAGATGCCACAGGCACCTGTCGTCTTCATGAAGCCTGCCACTTCCGTCATTTTTCAGGGTGAGCCGATCATTATCCCCATCCATTCCAGCGATTGCCACCATGAGGCGGAGTTGGCCATACTTATCGGGAAACCGGGCAAAGACATTCCTGCAGCAAAGGCACTGGAGCACATTGCCGGATATGGGATGGCCATCGACCTGACCCTGCGGGATGTGCAGGCAGAACTGAAAAAGAAAGGCCTGCCGTGGGATATTGCCAAGGGCTTCGACACGGCCTGTCCCCTTTCGGGCTTCGTGGCTGCTGCAACTGTGGCCGATCCCCAGAATCTGCAGATCAGGCTCTCCGTCAACGGCCAGCTCAGGCAGGACGGCAATACTTCCCTGATGATCCATTCCGTGGCGGCCATGATCAGCTATATGTCCGGCATTTTCACCCTTGAGGCCGGCGACGTCATTCTCACCGGGACCCCGGCCGGAGTCGGACCAATCAAGTCAGGAGACAGCATCGAAGCAGAGATTCCCGGGGTCGGACAACTGCAATTAAAAGTCGCATAATCATATTATTATAATTCTTGCATACTTGACATTTCAGGCGGCAAAACGTTACCTTCTCATTAAGATAAAAATGTGGAGGTGACCATGGATTCGAAAAAGATCTGTCCGGAATGTCAGGCTGAGATGATCCTGCTTCCCGGCTGAGGTGGCCTCTTCTGGCGGTGCCAGAAGTGCGGCAGGAAACAGTCGGTCGGCGGCAGCGATGCCGGTAGCTGCGGGTGCAATTGAAGCTTCAAAAATGACAGGGCCTGCTTCCTTCGGGAAAGCAGGCCTTTTTTGTTGCGCTAGGAGTCTGTGGGACTTAGAATGAATCGGCTGCGAAAATGGCAAATCGGTCCGGATCTCCGTAAATTTCGACAAACAGGTCCACTATTCGCTCTCAAATTTCCAAATATCCGTCCTCGATTTTCCATTCTCTCGCTTTCGATCCCTAAGTCCGACAGACTCCTAGATGATCTGGAAATTTTCCAGAATCAATGTCCCATTGGCGATGGTCAACGAACCCTGGATGTTAGTAAATCCGGTCTGGCTTAGAAATGAATAGTCAGACCACCCGCCACTCAAAGTCAGGCTTTTTCCCGCTTGGTTCATGACCACATTTTCCACGTATGTTGTGATGGGAAGCTTGATGATGTCATCGCCAAGGGCAGCATCAATTATGGCCTGCAGTGACGTCACACGGATAAAACTTGCCGTGGCGTTAACTGCATTGTTCATTGTTATGAAGCAGGAATCGCCCATGGTCATGGGGCAGCCGCTCCAGCCGGAAAAGTAGGAAGTGCTGTCGGCAGATGGAGTTAAAATGATTGAGCTGCCTCTTTCAAAAGCACCACAGTATATGGAAGCGGGGCTGCAAACCAAGCCTGCATCAACTGGAGGTTCTGCTGACACAGATACTCCTCCGCTACCGGTACCGCCGAGAAAGACGGAGAGTGAAAAAGCGCCTATACCATTGAGGCCGACATTTACAATGGGCGTATTCCCGGAGTTGGATGCCAATTCCAGATTTGCTGCGTAAGGTCCACCGGAAGGAGGCGCAAAAATCAGATTTAGAGTGCAACTGCCGCCGGGGAGGATGGTCGGGGTGAGGCTGGAACAGGTACCGGGAGTGACGCTGAATGCCGCGGCGCCAGCGCCTGTGATGGCAAGGGAACCAATAACAAGGTCAGATGCTCCGCCGTTACTGATAGTCACTGTTTGTGAAGCCGAGTTTCCCGATGCCACGCGGTATCCCAGATCCAGGGCGGGGGGAGAAACGCAGATGTCCTGGGTGCTGGTCAGGGAGAAAACACCGCCCCCCCAGGTCCCCGCATATATGGTGGCCGGAGATGTCCCGGCAACGGCAACGGCATAAATGTCCCCATTGGTCAGCCCTGTGTTCAAGGTGTTCCATGTTGCAGCGGCGTCTCTGCTTACAAAGACGCCGCTGTCTGTACCTGCGTAAATTATGACGGGAGCAGTACCGGTAAATGTCAGGTTGTAGACGTTAATCTCGCCAATGCCGCTACTGGCCGAAGTCCAGTTGACACCGCCATTGGTGCTTTTATATACACCGCCACAGGTGGCCGCATAAAGGGTGCTGTCAGCAGTCGGATCGGCAGCCAGCCCGTAGACTACACCACAGGGGGCTAGCCCGGTATTGCTCTGGATCCACTCAACCCCTCCATTGCTGCTCCGGTAAAAACCTGTCCCTGTTCCGGCATAGACAACCGAGTTGGCTGCAGTCAGCACGGACCAGACCTCGGTGTCTGCAGGAATTCCATTGCTGCACAGGTTCCAGGCGCTCCCGCCGCTGCTGATGAAGATCCCACTGTTGGTGCCTGCATAGACCACCTGCGGATTAGCCGCATCCATGGCCACCGCATGAACCAGAGCAGAAGATATCCCGGTATTGGCAGCCATCCAGCTTGCACCGCCGTCGGCGCTTTTGTAGACGCCGCTGCCCCAGGTACCGGCATAAAGCTGGGTGGGAGACATGGGATTCACCAACAACGCCTCCACATCCCTATTACCCAGCCCACTTGAACTTGATAACCAGGTTGCGCCGCCATCGGTGCTTATATGAATTCCGTCGATGGAACCTGCATAAACTGTTGCAGGTGCGCTGGGATCGGTGACAACCGCTTGGACAAAGGTATTGCCCAAGCCCAGATTGGCACTCTGCCAGTCGTTACCCGAATTACTGGTTTTAAAGACCCCTCCACCCCAGGTGCCGGCAAAGAGCGAGCTATTGGTTGTGTCACTGGGGTCGAATATTATCGTCTGGACATTGCCATTGGTAAGGCCATTGGCAACGAGGGTCCAGTTGTCACCTGAATCGGCGCTGCCGAATATTCCGGCGGTGGTCCCGGCGAAAACCTTTGCCGGGTCGGCAGGATTTATGGCCAAGGCATAAGCGGAACTGCCGGAGAGTCCGGCGGAGGTCCAGGTGGTGCCGTCGTTGCTCCTGAAGATTCCGGCACCTGTTGCCGCATAAAGCGTGGCTGGTGTCACGGAGGAAATGGCAATATCCCGTGTCCAGCCCGTATCGGCAACCAGGCTCCAGTTGGCTCCCCCATCGGGGCTCCTGAAAATCCCGTTTGCGGTGGCTACATACACTGTTGTGGTCAAGCGGGGATCGACGACGAGAGCGTTGACCTGAGCCGTGGGAATACCTGCATTTGCTCCATTCCAGGTGGCACCGCCATCGGTGCTTTTGTAAACCCCGCCGCCGTCGGTGCCGGCATAGAGAGTACTGCTGTCTGCAGGATCTACCGCAAGGGCATAAACAAAGGCAGGGGAGGCAGCAAGTCGGCTCCAGCTGCTGCCCGCGTCAAGGCTCTTGTAAATTCCGTTTCCATAGGTTGCTGCATAAAGATTGGCGGGGGCTGCAGGATCGGCCGCCAGGGCGAAGACGGTGGGATTGCCAAGGCCATTGTTGACGGCGACCCAATGGGCGCCACCATCACTGCTTTTAAAGACACCGCCGTTCTGGGTTCCGGCATAGAGGATGGAAGGAGAAATTGCCAGCAGGCATTCCACATCCCCACCCCAGGGGCCGAGGCCGGTCCACTGGCCGGTGGCGGCAAATGCCACACTTGGGAAATGCCATATGCTGCAGAAACAAAAGAAAGCCAGAAAACCCAAGATGGAAAACTTTTCCCTCAACAGTTTCATGAAGCCCCTCCCGCCAGCTCTATTTTTAAAGCCCCTTAACAATGAATGACAATAATACTGCAAGCAACTTTTTTCAAGCAATAAGACTGCAATTATGGATCATTGCCGAGTCTCACAGGTGAAAATCCACCACCATTCCTTTTATCTTCATGATCTGGGCCGTTATCTTGATGTGGTTCCTCTGCTCCTGCATGATCAGGTGGTAGAGGGCGTCCGCCTCCCGATCTATGATGGTGATAATCTCATGACAGCGCTGGCCGGGGCTGCCTTCAATCTCCAGTCGGTAGGCCTCTGCGGTCACTTTTTTGGCAAAGGCGGAAATGAGGCTGCGAAAGATCTTGAAGTTGACGATGGTGGGTTCTTTTTCCAGACTATCTCCGGCCTGGTCAATCTCTTCCTTGAGTTCCTGAAGCTGCCCGGCATAGTCGGCTGCATCCCTGGAAATCAGCCCAAGTTTTTTGGCAAAGAGGGAACTTCCGGACTCAAGAACCTTTCTGGAGGCAACACCCTTGTTTTTTTTGTCGACCTGCCGCGATCCCGGTTTGTCGTTGATACGCATCGTCATCTCCTGCACATTTGCTTTTGCATTTCAATAGTATTCTTCCGCATACTCCGGGGGCGTATTCAGGTATCCCGGCATGGTAGCGGCCATGGCAATGGCGGAATCCACCTTTGCCATGGGCCGAAAGTGGTCCTTTAGGTAATTGCCAGCCAGGTTGAGGAAATTGGAGACACGGTTGGAGCGGAGAATGGTTTTTTAGGACTTAGTCTGACAGGTTTTCCCTTGTACATCCCGCAAAAGGTGCACTGATTCTGGGAGCAACCAAGGGTAATCTGGAAAATGAGGCTCCCCGCTTCATTGGGAGGCCTGAGTAAGGGTTCGATGTAGCTGGGCATCCGGCAGCCCCTCTATTTGAGAGTTTTCAAGCGCTCTTCGGCTTGCCTGCCACTCTCAGTGCCCGGATACTTCCTGACTATTTCCCCGTAGAGCTGTTTGGCATGTTCCAGGTTGTGCTGTTTTTCCTCGAACTGTGCGGTTTCCAGCAGCTGCTTGCCATTATCGCCTGAGCAGCCCGCAAAGCTGAGCGGACAGATCAGCAACAGAACCAGAAAGAGATGACGCATGGATGTACCTCCCATAAGATTGCACCAAATAAAAAGGCCCCGAATCGCTTCGGGGCCTTGTGGTTATAAGCTAAATCCTAATCTTTATTGACGTTGGCCGCCTGCGGCCCTTTCGCTCCCTGGATAACATCGAAGGTCACTGCCTGCCCTTCGGCCAGTGACTTGAATCCGTCACCCTGTATGGAGGAGAAATGAACGAATACATCTTCGCCATTTTCCTGCTCAATAAACCCGAACCCCTTCGCATCATTGAACCATTTCACCACACCTTTTGCCATGCTCTGTTCTCCTGTAACAACCGCTTGTTCTATAAATAGGGCTTACTCCGGGGCCCGTGGAATCTCCTGCGTATTTACACCGTTTTGCAGAAAACTGTCAAGATGATTATTTGTGTGGAGACGCAAACTGCTACGTCCCCACACATATGGATAATTATTCATTTAATGCCGCGTGGGCAGCCGCAAGTCGGGCAATGGGCACCCGGAAGGGGGAACAGGAAACATAATCGAGACCGATTTTATGGCAAAAAATAACGGACTCTGGATCGCCGCCATGCTCGCCGCAGATGCCGAGCTTGATGCCCTGCCTGGTGGCCCGTCCTTTTTCGCAGGCGATCTTCACCAGTTGGCCGACGCCGGTCTGATCAAGGGAAACGAAGGGGTCATTCTCCAGGAGACCGCTCTCCACGTAGAAAGGCAGGAATTTCCCGGCGTCATCCCTGGACAGCCCAAAGGTGGTCTGGGTCAGATCGTTGGTGCCGAAGGAGAAGAACTCAGCTTCCCTGGCGATCTCGTCGGCAGTCAGGGCCGCTCGTGGCAGCTCGATCATGGTGCCGATCAGGTATTCGATCTTCACTCCATAGCGGCCAATCACGTCTTCACAGACGGCAATGGCATTCTCGCGAAGGGTCTTCAGCTCCTTGTCCACCGCTACCAGCGGGATCATGATCTCGGGGACGATCTGGAAGCCTTCATTTTTCACCAGCTCACAGGCTGCTTCCATAATCGCCTGCACCTGCATGTCATAGATCTCCGGGAAGGTGAGGCCCAGACGGCAGCCGCGGTGGCCGAGCATGGGGTTGAATTCGTGGAGGAATTCCACCTTGTTCTTCAGCACCTTCGGCGTGACCTTCATGGTCTTTGCCAGATCATCGATATCCTTTTCTTCCTGGGGAAGGAACTCGTGGAGAGGCGGATCGAGCAGGCGGATGGTGACGGGCAACCCTTTCATTTCCCTGAAGATGCCGATAAAGTCACCCTTTTGCATGGGGAGTATCTTGGCCAGCGCCTTGAGTCTTCCCTCCACGTCTTCGGAAAGTATCATCTCGCGCACCGCAGCAATACGGTCAGTCTCGAAGAACATGTGCTCGGTGCGGCAGAGGCCGATACCTTCGGCACCGAATTCCCGGGCAGTCTTGGAATCCTTCGGCGTGTCGGCATTGGTCCGCACCTTGAGCCGGCGGAATTTGTCCACCCATCCCATGAGCGTGGCAAAGTCGCCGGTCATCTGCGGAGAAACGGTCGGAACAGCTCCCAGCATAACTTCGCCGGTGGAACCATCCAGGGTGATCACATCCCCTTTTTTAACAATGACCCCGCCATTGGCCACAAACTGCTCTGTAGCATAATCCACCTTGATGTCGCCGCAGCCGGCTACGCAGCATTTGCCCATGCCGCGGGCAACGACTGCCGCATGGGAGGTCATGCCGCCACGGGCAGTAAGAATGCCCTGTGCCGCATGCATGCCGTGAATGTCTTCCGGGCTGGTCTCCACCCGCACCAGAATCACCTTGTGCCCCAGTTTTGCAGCAGATTCAGCCTCATCGGCGGTGAACACGACTTCGCCTGAGGCAGCGCCTGGGGATGCGGGCAGCCCTTTGGCAATCAGCTTTTTCGGCGCTTTGGGGTCAAGGGAAGGATGGAGTAGCTGATCAAGCTGATTCGGTGCAACACGCAACACTGCAGTTTTTTCGTCGATCAGTCCTTCCGTGACCATGTCCACGGCAACCTTGATGGCGGCAGAGGCGGTACGTTTGCCATTACGGGTTTGCAGCATGTAGAGTTTGCCTTTCTCAATGGTGAACTCTATATCCTGCATGTCCTTGTAATGCTTTTCCAGGATGGAACGGATTTCCACCAGCTGCTTGTAGCATTCGGGCAAGGTTTCCTCCATGGAGGGAAGGGTGCTGTCGCCGTTAACCTTGTTGATGGGCTGAGGCGTGCGGATGCCGGCAACCACGTCTTCGCCCTGGGCGTTGATCAGGTATTCACCATAGAAGTAGTTCTTGCCTGTGGATGGGTCGCGGGTGAAGGCGACACCGGTGGCGCAGTCGTTGCCCATGTTGCCGAAGACCATGGACTGGACATTAACTGCGGTCCCCCAGTCGGCGGGAATGCCATTGAGTTTGCGGTAGGTAATGGCGCGCTGGTTCATCCAGGAACCGAAAACGGCGCCGATTGCCCCCCAAAGCTGGGCCTGGGGATCTTCAGGGAATTCCTGGCCCAGGGACTCCTTGATCTTCGCCTTGAATTTTCCCACCAGTTCCTTCCAATCGGCAGCGGTCAGGTCCGTATCCAGATGGACCCCCTTTTCTTCCTTCTTTTTCTCCAGGATATGCTCCAGTTCGTCCTTATCCATCCCCATGACCACGTCTGAGTACATCTGCACGAAACGGCGGTAGGCATCATAGGCAAAGCGCTCATCCCCGCTCTGCTCAATGATTCCTTGAACTGTGGTATCGTTCAGGCCAAGGTTAAGGATGGTATCCATCATGCCGGGCATTGAGGCACGAGCACCGGAGCGGACCGAAACCAGGAGGGGATTCTTGGCATCACCGAAGCGTTTGCCCATCAACTCCTCGACCTGACGAAGATTTTCATCAACCTCTGCTTTCAGTGAGGCCGGATAGTTGCGGTCATTCTTGTAGAATTCGGTGCAGACTTCGGTAGTTATGGTAAAGCCTGCCGGTACCGGCAAGCCGATGCTGGTCATCTCGGCCAGGTTGGCCCCCTTGCCACCCAGCAGGTTTTTCATCTCCGCGCGACCTTCCGCCTTGCCATTACCAAAGAAATACACATACTTCGCTGCCATTTGCATCCTCCTCTTTATTTGCCCCACCACAGAAAACCTTATAAAGAATATTGCCGATGTCCGGTTTTTCAAGGGCTGTTTTTATTAAAAGTCAACGGGTCTTTATTATCATTAAAAACAATTTAGGCTCATTCAAAGCAAGTTTAGCCAGATTAAAAACGTAAAAAAACCGCTTGCCTTTCGGCTAAGCGGTTAGTTTCCCAAAATCTGCTATGTCCCTGAACAGGCTCTTTATCTCCTGGAGGAGCGCCAGCCGGTTGTTTCTCACCCCTTCGTCCTCGGCCATGACCATGACCTTGTCGAAGAAGTCATCTACCGCACCCTTCAAGGAGGCGATCTGCGTCAGCGCCGCCAGGTATTCCCGCTGGACGACTTTCTCCTCGACCATGCTGCTGGCGCTTTTGAATGACTGGAACAGTGTCCCCTCGGCTGCGTCCTGGAACAGTTTGTCATCTACCGGAACCGTCACCTGTTCCTTGACAATGTTGCAAACCCGCTTGAACGCCACAGCCAGCGGCTCAAAATCATCACGCTTCTTGAACTGGGCCAGAGCCTCGATCTTGGCCGTTGCTTCCACAAGGTTATCGAAGGAAACCGCCACAACTGCCTCCACCACGTCGGCAGGGAAGCGATCGGTGAGCAGATTGATGAAGCGCCCTTTGAAAAAGTCCAGCACATCGGCAAGAACCTCTTCCTTCTTCCTGGTCAGCCTGCCTTCCAGCTGCCCAATGGCTTTCGTCACCAGGGGAATCAGAGGCAGGTTGTAACCCTTGGCAAGAATGATATTGATGATGCCCAGAGCGGCGCGGCGCAAGGCGTAGGGATCGGCAGAACCTGAAGGGATAAGGCCGACGCTGAAACAGCCGCAGATGGTGTCCACTTTATCGGCAATGGAAACAAAGGCTCCCGTATCCGAGGCCGGCAACTCACCTCCCGCCTGGTTTGGCAGGTAATGTTCGGCAATGGCCCGGGCAACCTCTGCATCGACTCCCTGCAGGAGTGCATATTCGCGCCCCATGATCCCCTGCACTTCCGGAAATTCGCCCACCATGCCGGTTACCAGGTCTGCCTTGCACAGGGTAGCCGCCTGGAACACTTTGGCTTTCAGGGGGGGTTGCAGTTGCTCGGCCAATCCCTCGGCCAAGGTCCTGAACCGCTCCATCTTCTCATAGGAGGTACCCAGCTTTGCCTGGTAGAGAACACTTTTCAATGCCTCAACCCGCTTTTCCAGGGGAACCTTTTTGTCCTCCTCGAAGAAAAACCGGGCATCGGAAAGACGGGCACGCAGCACCATCTCATTGCCCTTCACCACTACTGAGGGATCCTCGGTCAGGGTGTTGTTGATGGTGATAAAGCCCGGCAGCAGCTTGCCCTTATCGTCCACCAGGGAGAAGTAGCGCTGGTGTTCGCGCATGGAGGTAATAAGCACTTCCTTGGGCACGGCCAGGAATTCGGCGGAAAAGGTACCATGGACGGCGCTGGGATATTCAACCAGATAGGTCACCTGCTCCAGCAACCCCTCATCGGGCAGGACGTTGCCACCGGCAGCCTTTGCCACCCTTTCGATTTCCCTGCTGATGATCTCCTTCCGCTTTGCCGGATCGGGAATGACGAAATGCCGCTCGCACTCTTCCAGGTAATGGCCGAAATCTCGGACCGGGAAGGAGGTGTTGGCCATGAAGCGGTGGCCGCGGGACATGGAACCGCTCTGGACATTACCGAAGGCGAATGGAATGACGGTACCGTCAAACAGGGCCACGATCCAGTGCATGGGCCGGGCGAAGCGTACCTCCTGATCGCCCCAGCGCATGGATTTTTTAAATGGTATGTTGTTGATCAGCCGGGGAAGAATCTCGGCAAGCAGGCCGGCAGTGGCAACACCGATCTCCTTTTTCGTCACCGCCACATATTCCCCTTTTTCCGTGGCAATGATGGACAAGGCAGAAGCATCCACCCCCTGTCCCCGTGCGAAACCTTCGCCAGCCTTGGTCGTGGTGCCGTCGTCATTGAAGGCGACCTTCTTTGCCGGTCCCATGGTGGTGATTTCCGCATCAGTCTGCTGCGCGGAAACATTTTTCACCACCAGGGCAAGACGGCGCGGCGTCGCCATGGTCTTCACCTCACCAAAGCCGATGCGGGCAGATTCAAGCTCTTTCCTGATCAGCCCTTCCATGTCTGCCATAGCCTTGGGCAGGAAGCCAGCCGGGATCTCTTCTGTGCCGATTTCAAGGAACAGTTCTTTCGCCATTAGCGGCCTCCTTTCAAAAGCGGGAATCCGAGCCGCTCACGCATCTGCAGGTAGCCTTCGGCACAGAGCCTGGCCACATTGCGCACTTTGCCGATATAGGAAGCCCGCTCGGTGACAGAGATAGCGCCACGTGCATCCAGCAGATTGAAGGTGTGGGAACACTTCATGACATAATCGTAGGCCGGCAAAACCAGCCCCTTCTCCACCAGCCTGACGCATTCCTTCTCGTACATCCTGAAGAGTTGGAGGAGCATGTCCACATCCGCTTCCTCGAAATTGTAGGTGGAGAACTCAACCTCGCTCTCATGGTGGATATCGCCATACCTGACACCCTTCACCCACTCCAGGTCGTAGACGTTGTCCACCCCCTGCAAATACATGGCGATGCGCTCGCAGCCGTAAGTAATCTCGGAGGAAACCGGTTTAAGATCGATGCCGCCCGCCTGCTGGAAATAGGTGAACTGCGTGATCTCCATGCCATCCAGCCACACTTCCCAGCCCAGGCCCCAGGCGCCAAGGGTCGGAGATTCCCAGTCGTCCTCGACGAAACGGATGTCATGCTGGTTTGGGTTGATGCCGAAGGAGCGGAGCGAATCCAGGTAAAGATCGAGGATGTTCATGGGGGAAGGCTTCATGATGACCTGAAACTGGTAATAGTGCTGCAGGCGGTTGGGATTCTCACCATAGCGGCCGTCGGTCGGCCTGCGGGAAGGCTCCACATAGGCAACATTCCAGGGTTCGGGGCCCAGCACCCTCAGAAAAGTAGCAGGATTGAAGGTCCCTGCACCCTTTTCGCAGTCATAGGGTTGCTGAATGACGCATCCCTGGCCGGCCCAGTATCCCTGAAGGGAAAGAATCAGATCCTGAAAGGTCAGCACACTACCTCCTCGGTTTGTGTCGAAATATCTTTTTTAACGAGTGTAAACGCAGATTTGATGATAATGAAAAAGTATACTGTATACAACCAGTTAGCCGCGGTAGATTACAATTTATATGCTTGTGTGTCAAGGATTTATACGCATTTGATGCGACCTTATCCCCTGTTGTCTTATCATTGCATTTTACATATACTGCTCAAACCACCTTGGGATTGGGAGAAGCTGGATGCCGGAACTACCGGAAGTTGAAACCATACGCCGCGCCGTCGGACCACAGGTCAGGGGCAAAAGAATCATTCACACCAACGTCCGCGCCACAAAACTGCGCCATCCACTTCCACCTGAACTGGACCGGCTGCTAGTCGGGCAGCTAATAGTCGCCATGGACCGGCGAGGTAAATATCTGCTTTTACGATGCAAAGGGGGCACGATAATCTTTCATCTCGGGATGACCGGCATGCTCTACCTGGTCAAGGCAAGCTCTCCCCACGGCAAACATGACCACCTGGACCTGGTGCTGGATGGAAGTTACATACTGCGCTTTACCGATCCACGCCGCTTCGGCACCATCATCTGGACGGATAATGATCCGCTGCAGCACCCTCTTTTGGTTGCCCATGGCCCAGAACCTCTGGAAGCAGAATTCTCAGCAAGTTATCTGTATCTGAAGAGACACCGACGGAAGATTCCCATCAAGCAGCTGATCATGGACAGTCGTGTGGTAGCAGGTATCGGTAATATCTACGCCAACGAGTCCCTTTTTCGTGCCGGCATTGCCCCGCAGACGTCAGCCAGTGATCTTTCACCCGATAAGGACCTGTTGCTGGTCGATGCCATTAAGGGGGTCCTGACTGATGCCGTCGAAGCAGGAACCTCCAACATCGAAAGTGCCTTGACAGGCGAAAGGCCCCAAGGCTATTTTCCTTATGAATTCAGCATTTATGGCAAGAAAGGCCGCCCCTGCCCGAAGTGTGGCTCAGCAATCAGGATGATGCGACTGGGTGGCAGATCGACCTTTTTCTGTCCCCTCTGCCAGAAATGACAAAAGGCGGCCGGATAAACCGTGCCGCCTTTTTTTAGCTTCTCAACCTGCCGGGCAATTATGCCTTGGTAACAGTCACCTTCAAGGTTGCGTTCACCTCGGGATGAATCTTGATGATAGCAGTGAAATCACCCACCTGCTTGATCGGCTCGGCAAGAACGATTTTCTTGCGGTCGATCTCCACCCCTTGGGCCTTGAGGTTTTCAGCAAGCTCCATGTTGGTTACGGCGCCGAAGAGCTTGCCCTCTTCTCCGGCCTGGTGGCTGAGGGTAAGGGCGATGCCTTCAATCCTGGCTGCGAATTGTCTTGCCTGCTCAAGCACCTTGTTTTTCTTGTACTCCAGGTGCTTCTTCGCATGATCCAGGGCTTTGGCGTTCTTGGTAGTGGCTTCCAGGGCAAGGCCCTTGGGAAGCAGATAGTTGCGGGCATAGCCGGGAGCTACCTTGACGATATCGCCGATGTGGCCGAGATTATCCAAATTTTCCTTGAGAATTACCTTCATGTTTCCTCCTAGCCTGATTTACAGGTTTTCCTTGTTTTTCGGGGTGCGAAAATCGCCCCACAGATCAAAAACACCCAGTGCCGCCACTACCACCGTTAGAAATGGCTGCAGGGAAAGCAGCAGGTAAAATATGAGACGGACAAAAAAGGGTACGGCAAAACGCTCGAAAGAGTGAGCCATCACCGCCATTCCCTGAATGAAATAGGCTGAAGCAATGACGATCAGTAGATTGAGAGCAGGAAGCGACACCGTCTTGCTCTCCACCAGCATGGCAAAACCGGCGAATATCAACACCCAGACCAGTTGGTCCGGATTTTTGAATCTCTTGAAGTCTCCCAGTAAGACCGGCAGGGAAAACCTGGTCGACAGCCTTCTCAGCAGAAGCAGGTTTATTCCGGCAATGAAGCCAAGGCTCACCGTGATCAAGGCCGGGTAGGTCCTGGTTATGAATACGCCAGCCTGCTCCATGGACTGCTGCAAGGTTTTGAGTTCATCCGCCCCGACGCCGGCTTTTCCGTAAAGAGCTGCTGTCTGGGATATGCTCGAGTTAATCCCCTTTATCACTTGCAGATGAATATTATTGCCGGTGGCAAGAGAATATACAGCTGCAGCAACCAGCATCACTGCAAGATTAATGGCCATCCCATAGACAATGGACCGGCTGCCCCCCTTATTCCGGGAAAGGAATTCGGCCAGAGACATTGTCATGATGCCACATTGCAGCATATAAATGGCAGCAGAAGCGGGATCATATGCTGCCAGCACAGCCATGGAAATAACAACTATGGCATAACCTGCCGCTCTGCCGCTTTTGAGGAAGTAGTAAATCCCTGCAGTCGGAGCCAAAAGCCCCGGCAGCATGCCAAAAACAGGCAGTGTCAGATAGGTAAGAAAAAGCGCCAGGGTAATGACGCTCCCCTTTATAATATCCAGTGGCGTCCCCTGTACGGGAAGCTTCATTTATACCTACCGTTACTGTGCTGCATGGCTGCCGGCGATGGGCAGCAGCGCGATGTTTCTGGCACGCTTGATCGCTTCGGTGATCTCACGCTGATGTTTGGCGCAGTTGCCGGAGATCCTTCTCGGAATGATCTTGCCCCGCTCACTGATGAAGTAGCGAAGGGTGCGCGGGTCCTTGTAATCTATGGTTACCTGCTTGTCTGCACAGAAGCGGCATACCTTGCGCCGCTGAAAAGGTCTCTTTTTACGCGGACCTGTGCTTCTCTGGGGTGCTCTTTCGTCGCTCATCTAATTACTCCTCCTCGGTTGTCGTTTCTACCTTGGCTTCGGGAGCGGCCTCTACGGGCTCTTCCTCGGTTACCTTGGCAGGAATGGCGGCAGCGGCCGGAGCTTCTTTCTCCAGCTTCACGCTCTGATATCTGATGATCTTGTCGTTCAGTCTCAGACGCCGCTCAAGTTCGGCGATCAGCGCTGCATCGCCGTCGAAACGGAGATAATAGTAGCGACCACGGTTAAATTTCTCGATCGGATAGGCAAGCTTCCTCGCCCCCCAATCTTCCAGCCTTTTGAGCTCGCCCTTCATGCTGACGATCACTTCCTGAACCCTGGCGGAAATGCCCTTCAATTCCTCTTCGCCAAGGTCCGGCTGGACGATGAAAATCGTTTCATACATCCTCATTGGTACTTCCTCCTCACGGTTTATTTAGCCCCGGACCAACCCGGAGCAAGGAGATACGGCGTAATTGCCGCTCTTTGGAAACTGAAACTTTTACTACAGTTTATCCGATAATTCAAGGTCTTTCTTCCAAACGCACCAAATTGCAGGAGTGCGGATTTTTTACAAGGGCAAGGCAATTGAGTGGCGGCGGAGTCGTACCCCGGGTACGCCGCACAAGGAAGCGCGAAAATGAACGCCGCCATTTTGAAAAAGCCGCGCTCCTCCTCACACGTTGAAGCGGAAGTGCATGACGTCTCCATCTTGCACAACATATTCCTTCCCCTCCAGCCGCATCAATCCTTTTTCCTTGGCCCCGGCTTCACCACCGGCAGCAATGAAGTCGCTGTAAGCGATAACCTCTGCACGGATGAAGCCCTTTTCGAAGTCGGAATGGATCACGCCGGCCGCCTGGGGCGCTTTTGTACCACGGGTAATTGTCCAGGCGCGTACTTCCTTGACACCGGCGGTGAAATAAGTGATCAGGCCGAGCAGTTCATAGCCGGAACGGATCAGACGGTCAAGCCCCGACTCTTTCAGCCCCATCTCGGCAAGAAAGGCCTCCTTCTCATCACCGTCCAGCTCAGAGATTTCGGCTTCGATACGACCGCAGATGGTAACAACCCTGGCACCTTCCGCTGCTGCCAATTCCTGTACCCGGGCGACAAAAGGATGCTTTCCCTCAAGGTCGTCTTCGGAGACATTGGCCACATAGAGCACCGGCTTGTCAGTCAGCAAATGGAGGTCGTAAAGCCATAATTTCTCATCGTCGCTGGTCACCACATCCTGTGGCCGCTTCCCCTGCTCCACTGCCCCCTTCAGCCGCTGATAGAAATCGGCTTCGTCCTTCACTTTCTTGTCGCCGCTCTTGGCAAGCTTTTCCACCCTGACCAGTTTTTTCTCGACGCTGTCCAGGTCAGCCAACCCCAGTTCAGTCTTGATGACTTCAATATCATTGACCGGGTTGACCCCGCCGCTCACATGAACGACGTTCTCATCTTCAAAACAGCGAACCACATGGACAATAGCGTCCACAGAGCGGATATGACCGAGGAACTTGTTGCCCAAGCCCTCCCCCTGGCTGGCACCCTTGACCAGGCCGGCGATGTCCAGGAATTCGATGGTAGTGGGCAGGATACGCTCGGGATGGACGATCTCGGCCAGCTTCTTCATCCGCTCGTCGGGAACCTGAACGATCCCCACGTTAGGATCGATGGTACAGAAGGGGTAGTTTGCCGACTCCGCCCCTGCCGAGGTCAGTGCATTGAATATGGTTGATTTCCCCACATTGGGGAGTCCTACTATGCCGCAGTTGAAACCCATTTTCTACCTCTAGATCAAATCCTTGTTGTTATACAGACTCATTGTTTTCGGCAGACCCTCTCTGGCCAGCATCTCCACCAGGTCGACAACACCATCCAGCAGGCGAGGCAACGACGCCATTTCCTCCGGACTAAAGTTGTTGAGTACGTAATTGACCACATCTCCATGGACCGGCCGGCCGATGCCAACCCGGACCCTGACAAAATCACCGCTGCCAAGTTCCTGTGCCAGTGAACGGAGACCGTTATGACCGGCGTGCCCACCACCTTGTTTCAATTTTACGCGTCCGAAGGGGATATCCAGGTCATCGTGGATGACAATGAGGTCTTCTATTGGAAGCTTGTGAAATCTGATTGCTTCGGCGGCGGAACGGCCTGACAGGTTCATGAAGGTCTGGGGCTTGAGAAGAATCAGCCGCTCTCCCTGCCAATTGCCTTCTCCACAAACCCCCGAAAAGGTCTTTTTCGAGATTGCGATGCCGGCCAGATGGGAAAGACGGTCTAAAACCATGAAACCCGCGTTATGGCGGGTCCATTGGTATTTCGGGCCGGGATTACCCAGCCCAACAATAATTTTTACGGCCATGTTTACACCAGCGACTACGGCTTAAGCTTCTGCAACCGGAGCAGCTTCTTCCTTGGCCCTGCCAAGAACACTGATGATAGAGGCCTTGGGATCGCCAAGCACCTTGATGCCGGGCAGTTCTTTCAGGTCGCCGATATGAATTGAATGACCGAGGGTCAGAGAAGTCACATCAACATCCAGATGCTCGGGAATATGCGATGGCAGACATTCGATCTCAATTTCATGCATGGCAAAGTCAAGCAGCCCGCCTTCCTTGACACCGGCAGCAGTACCTACAAGATTAACCTTCACCTTCACCTTGATCTTGTCGGCCAGATTGATCTTATGCAGGTCCACATGCAGCGGCAGGCCCTTGAGGCTGTCCTGGAGAAGGTCAGCAACGATCACCATCTGACCGTCAAGGCTTCCTCCTCCCTTCAGGGTCAGGATGTGATTGCGGCCCCCTTCGCCGGCAATGGCATTGCTCAATTCTTTGGTCTTCAGCGACACGGATACGGACTCGATACCCTTCCCGTAAACGACGCCGGGGATTGACTCACTCCTCCTCAACTGACGGGAAATGCCCTTGCCTGTTTTGCTTCTCAACTCGACATTCAATATCCTCTGGTCCATACATCCTCCGATGTTAACAATTTGAATATATTTAAACTGGCTGCAATCTCAAATAAACAGTGAACTGACGGACTCATCTTCATGGATGCGTCTGATGGCCTCGGCAAGCAGATTGGCAACGGACAACACCATGACTTTCTGCGTCTGCCCGGCCTTTTCCCCCAAGGGAACGGTATCCGTAATGACTATTCTCTCGATGACTGAATTGTTGATCCGCTCGATAGCCGGTCCGGAAAGAACACCATGGGTGGCACAGGCATAGATTGTTTCTGCACCGTGGGCTTTCAAGGCGTTGGCTGCCTGAGTCAAGGTTCCTGCAGTGTCGATCATATCATCAAGGATGATGGCAACCTTGCCCTTGACGTCGCCGATCAGATGCATCACCTCGGCAACATTGGGGCCGGTGCGACGCTTATCGATAACGGCAAGAGTACAACCAAGGCGCTTGGCAAAGGCCCTGGCCCGTTCTGTACCGCCGGCATCGGGAGAGACCATGACAATCTGCTCAGCCCCATCGGGAAACCTGCTCTTCAGGTGATCGATAAGGACCGGTGCTGCATAGAGGTTATCGACCGGAATATTGAAAAAGCCTTGAATCTGCCCGGCATGAAGATCAACGGTTACGACGCGATCGGCACCGGCGGTGGTGATAAGGTCGGCAACCAGCTTGGAGGTAATCGGGGTACGGGGGGCCGCTTTGCGATCCTGACGGGCATACCCGTAGTAGGGCACAACAACCGTGATGGTCGCGGCAGAAGCACGCTTGAGGGCATCCATCATGATCAGGAGTTCCATCAGGTTATTGTTGGTGGGAGAGCAAGTGGACTGAACAACATAGATATCGCGTCCCCGGACGTTCTCACCTATTTCCACCATGATTTCACCGTCGGAAAAGGTTTTTACCTTTGCCTGCCCCAACGGCACCTTCAGACTTTCACAGATTTTCTCCGCCAGTACCGGGTTGGAATTTCCGCTGAAGACCCTGATCTTGTTTTCCATTGACTGCAACCTCTTGTTCCAACAGATTTTATGGCTGGGGCGCCAGGATTCGAACCTGGGAATGCCGGAATCAAAATCCGGTGCCTTACCGCTTGGCGACGCCCCAATACATGCTTAACGCTGCTTACAGTGTTTTGACCGCAGCTACGAACCAGTCGCTCTCCCTGGAAAGCTTTTCCGCCGCCTTTCGGGCGGGGGCTTCTTCTGCGAAGATGCCGAAGACTGTGGAGCCACTGCCGGACATAAGCGAGCCGGCTGCGCCCACCTGGAGCAGCTTCTGCTTGATCTGGTTTATGACGGGAAACCTGCCGATGGTAACCTTCTCCAGGTCGTTGGCAAGGATCGCGCAGATATCCGAGACACTCCCATAGAAGCGAGGAATTATATATTCATCTTTTCCGGCTGTCAATTGCAAATTTTGGTATACCCATGCGGTGGATACAGCGAGATTGGGATTGACGATAACCAGCCATGCGGGGGCAGCCTCAACGGCAGCAAGCTTATCGCCTATCCCCTCTGCAAGGGCCGTCTTTTTGAAGATAAAAAATGGAACGTCGGCACCAAGCTTGCTCCCTGCCTCCATCAGCTGTTCATCGGTCAGATGCAGTTCAAGGAGTTCGTTCACCCCCATCAGGGCAGAGGCACAGTCGCTGCTGCCGCCACCAAGACCGGCAGCCACCGGTATGTTCTTGACGATGCTGATGTCGATGCCTGTGCATCGCCCCGAAAGCTTGAGCAACGCATCGGCAGCCCGCCAGGCGATATTGCCCGGTCCATCGGGCACCCCCTCTTTGCCGCAGGCCACCCGCACTCCGGGAGTTTCCGACAGAGAAATGCGGATATCATCACAGAGGTCGATACGCTGCATAATCATGCGCAGGTCATGGTACCCGTCCGGCCGCCGGCGCAGGACATCCAAACGGTAATTGACCTTTGCCGGAGCTTTACATTCAATTGTTTTCATGGCTTTCATATCCTTTTGTTTTTCAGCAGACCGCTCTATCTAAAGCAAATCCGGCTATAAATCAAGGGCAAAAATTCGCGATTCTGCTGTAGCGCCACAAAAAAAGGAGACGCATAAGGGGCATCTCCCTGTACCTTCAATCCAATAATATCTCAGTGCTAACTCGCCTGCCGCTCGCCAAATATGGCCGAGCCGACCCTGACCAGTGTAGCGCCTTCCTCGATGGCCACCTCGAAATCTCCGGACATCCCCATGGAAAGCTCGTTCATCTCCACATTGGCAATAGGTTCATCTGCGATCATCCGTGACAGATCCCTCAGTTCGCGGAAATAGGGGCGCGCCCCTTCGGGGTCATCAAAGAAGGGAGGCATGGTCATCAGCCCCTTGATTCGCACATTTGGCAAAAGGGAGATATTACGCACCAGCTCCAGCAATTCCCCGGCGGAAGATCCGGATTTGGTAGCTTCCCCGGCAACATTCACCTGGACCAGCACGTTGCATATCCGGCCCAGTTTCTGCCATTGCCGGTCAATCTCCCGGGCCAGCGAGAGCCTGTCCACCGAATGGATCATTTCCACCAGTCCGGCAATCTGCCTCACCTTGTTGGATTGCAGGCTGCCGATGAAGTGCCAGGTCACCTGCTCTCCCACTTGGCTGACTTTGGACACCAGTTCCTGGACATAATTTTCACCAAATAGCCGCTGACCTGCCCGCGCAGCATCATCAACCGCAGAGGGCTGTTGCATCTTGGATACCACCACCAGACGCACTGAGGCAGGTTCCCGACCGGCTTTAACAGCGGCTTTTTCGATTCTTTTCTCTATCTGCCCGAGGTTATCAGCTATGGACATAGAACACCTGTCAAAGGGCTCCCATATTTCTGAGCGTTTCAACAACTTCGCACAGGGGCAATCCGACCACGTTGGAATAGGAGCCGTCGATCTTACGCACCATATGGGCAGCACCCCCCTGGATGGCATAGGCTCCGGCCTTGTCAAATGGGCAGCCAGTGGCGATATATGCGGCAATCTCCTCGTCGCGTAGCGGCTTGAAATATACCTTCGTCCTCACCGCTTCGGCAACGGTGCAGCCTGCTTCCCTGTCGACCACGGCAAAGCCGGTGATGACCTCATGGGCAACTCCCGACAGTTTCTTCAGCATCCGCTCCGCATCGGTGGAATCCTGCGGCTTGCCCATTATTTCGCCGTCACAGACAACAATGGTATCGGCGCCGATGAAATAACGGCCATGTCCTTTCCGCGCTACGGTTTCCGCCTTGGACTTCGCCAGTCTCAGCACATGCTGTTCGGGTGTTTCCCCCGGCAGGAGGGTTTCGTCAACATCACCGGGCATCACCTCGAAATCGATCCCGGCAGAAGAAAGCAATTCAACCCGGCGCGGCGATGCCGAAGCCAGAACGATATTAAAGTTTTTCGGCATCCTGGCGCTCCCGTTCCTTTCTTTCCCGAGCCTTCATCTCATAAAGGGATTTCTGGCGCTCCTGCTCTTCCCAATGTTTTTTCCAGTCTTTTTTTCTGACCAAGTGGAGGAGAATGGCACCGCCAATGATCATCACCCCCCAGAATATCTGGGTTGCCTCCCCGGTAGCAAATCCCGAGATGAGACAAAAAAGGCCCATCAGGATCAGCAACGCCTCCATTGAAAGAAGCCTGCCTATCAGTGAGATCTCCTGCTTCTGCTTGTCGTTGTCCATTTACACCTCTATTCGCTCTAAAAGCTGCCTTCGTAGCATTAATCCTGAACCATCCCCTGCCATTCTGTCAGATCAGTCAAAGCACGTTCTGCCAGGCGGGCCCGCTTGTCCTTCTTTTTCACCTTTCCGCCAAGCTCAGGGAACAGGCCGTAATTGACATTCATCGGCTGGAAATGTTTCGTGTCAACGCTTGTTATGTGGTGCACCAAAGCGCCAAGTGCCGTGGTCGGCGGCGGCACGGTCAGCGCCCCTCCCTTTGCCAGTCGTGCAACATTGATTCCGGCCATGAAGCCGCTCCCCGCCGATTCCACATAGCCCTCAACGCCGGTTATCTGTCCGGCAAAAAGGATACGAGGGGTATTCTTCAGCTGGAATGTGGGCAACAAGAGCTGCGGTGCGTTGATAAAGGTATTGCGGTGCATCGAGCCAAGCCTGACAAAGTCGGCATGCTCCAGCCCCGGGATCAAGCTGAAAATCCTCTTCTGCTCGGAATAAGTTAGCTTTGTCTGGAAGCCGACCAGGTTGAACAGGGTTCCATCGCGATTCTCCTGCCTGAGCTGAACCACCGCATAAGGTTCCACACCCGTCCGGGGGTCCGGAAGCCCCACCGGCTTCATCGGCCCGAAACGCAAAGTCTCTGGACCGCGCTCCGCCATCTCCTCAATGGGCATGCACCCTTCAAAGTGTACCACCTTTTCGAAATCCTTGGCAGCAACCTTGTCCCCCCCCAACAGAGCGGCAACAAATGCTTTGTATGTTGTCTCATCCATCGGGCAGTTCAGGTAATCGTCGCCGTCCCCCTTACCATAGCGTGAAGCCCGGAAGGCCTTGCCGAAATCGATGGAATCGGCAGTGACGATGGGAGCAATTGCATCATAAAAATAAAGGTAGTTGCCGGTATGGGTGGCGATACTGGCGGCGAGGCGGTCACTGGTAAGGGGGCCGGAAGCGACAATGACGATTCCTTCCTCAGGAATCTGGGCAACCTCGCCGTACACCACTTCGATCAAAGGATGATTGGTGATTTTCTCGGTAATATAATCGGAAAAAAGCTGCCGATCAACGGCCAGCGCCCCTCCGGCAGGGACACGGGTGGCAAGGGCAGCGGCAATGAACAGTGAACCGCTTCTCTTCAGTTCCTCCTTGAGGAGGCCAACAGCGTTATCCAGTGACTCGCCCCGGAGGGAGTTTGAGCAGACCAGTTCTGCCAGCCCGGGCAGGTGATGGGCAGGAGAGTAGCGTTCCGGCTTCATCTCGTGCAGTTTTACGGCAACACCGCGTTCAGCCGCCTGCCACGCCGCTTCGCAGCCGGCCAGCCCGCCACCGATTATCTTAATCTTATTATTGTTCATAATCCCCAAGTCTTAATGCCCGCAATGGCCGTAATCACCATTCGAGCTGGTCTGGTCGACAAATAGGCCCTGTGCGCATGCCAACACCTACTGTGTATCAAAAGGGTCAGTCATTTACAAGTTCAATCATCCCATAAAGCCCTTCCCTTGAAAAAGCTGCCTCTAAAACCCGGAAAAGATCGCAAGCCATCTGCAAACATCTCCCATTATCAGGTATAATTTTACCTTGAGTCCCATTCCAAACAGGAGGTGGAGTATTGTGGATATCAAGGTCATCTACAACGACGGCAGTGTCGGAGCAGTTCCAGCCACCTCGCTGGAATACCGGATTGCCAAAAAGGAAATCCACGCATTTCAAAGATCCGACGGCTGGGTTTTGATCGAGAGTGGCCCGTTGCGTAAGGACTATCAGAGTAGACCTTATTCCGGTTCAAAGAAGCGGATAACGGATTACGATGATTATATAGGATAGCAATGGCTTAGGCATCACGGTTGCTCCTGAACACATAAACCACTTAAGGGAAGGAAATCGGCGATGAAGGTACGGGTGATGTATGCAGACGGAGTCGTTGATTCGGTGCCGGCATCGGTCATTGGCCGGCTGATAGAGTTGCATCAGATTGTTGCCTTTGAAAGGTCATCCGGCTGGGTCTGCATAGGGGAAGACCCCATCAGGCAGAGGATGCAGCCCTATGGAGGACCGGGAAAAAGAGGGTATGACGAATATCTGAATTAGAGTAGTTTCCATCCGGAAAGGGTTCTTTTCTGCCCTGGCGGCGTCAATCTGCGGGCTTACTTGTGCGACGTACCGATGTACGTCTCCGCGCAAACCCTTGATTTCCTTGCCAGAACAAAAAATCCCCTCTTTCCGAATCGGAAACCACTAGTTCTCATCCGGAGTTTCCGGATGGAAACTAGAGTAGGCTTCAGAAGTCCCTGCCAACATTGAAATTCTTTCGTCGCAATGGCGCAAGACGACACTTTCCTTTGCAGCAACAAAAAAAGCGAAGGAAAATATTCCCGCGCCTTTTCTCTCTATCCAGGGGCAATTTTATTTCTCCTTGCCCCCTTCCTTGTAATCGCATCCATCTTTTGGACACTTCAGGAATTCCCCTTCACGCTTGTAGACCTTCTTCACCAGCAGCGGGAAACCGCATTTGGGGCAGGGCTTCTCTACCGGCAGGTCCCAGAGGGCGAATTTACACTGGGGATAGCGGTTGCAGGAGTAAAACATTTTGCCGTAGCGGGATTTCTTCTCGGTCAGCTCCCCTTCGCCACACTCGACGCATTTAATGCCGGTTCCCTTGGGTTTAACCAACGGCTGCATGTTCTTGCAGGCAGGGTATGCCGAACAGGCGAGATATTTGCCGAAGCGGCCCTCCTTGATCAGCATCTGGCTGCCGCACTTTTCACACTTCTCTTCGGAAAAGACCGGCTCGGCAGACTCCTTCTTGTCCTTGTCCAAGGGACGGATGTATTTACATTCGGGATACCCGGAACAGGCAAAGAACTTGCCGAATTTACCCAGCTTCACCACCAGCGGCTTTCCGCATTCGGGGCAGATCTCGTCGGTGGCCTCAGTGGTCAGGTCAGATTTGTTGACTTCCCCCTCCTTCTGCTTGAGCAGATTGTGGAATGGCTGCCAGAATTCGTGGAGAAGAGGTTTCCATTTTTTTTCTCCACGGGAAACCTGATCCAGTTCCTCTTCCAAGGAAGCTGTGAAGTTGTAATCCACGTATTTGGTGAAGTGATTGACCAAGAGTTCGCTGACCACCATCCCCACATCTTCGGGAAAGAAGCGCTTCTTGTCCAACCGGGCATACTTGCGCTCCACCAGAGTATTCATGATGCTGGCGTAGGTGGAAGGCCGGCCGATGCCATATTCTTCGAGGGTCTTGACCAGCGTCGCCTCGGTGTAACGAGGTGGGGGCTGGGTGAAATGCTGCTCGGGCAGCAGGTCCCTAAGTTGCAGGCTATCACCCTCGTTGAGTGGCGGCAGCACCCCTTCCTTCTCCTCGGTCTCGTCGTCAACCCCCTCGATGTAGAGCTTCATAAAGCCGGGGAAGCGGATAACCGTGCCGGCGACCCTGAATTTATAGCCTTTCCCGGCACTGATTTCCACCGACGTCTGGTCCAAAAGGGCCTCAGCCATCTGACAGGCAACGGTCCGTTTCCAGATCAGGTCGTACAGCTTGAACTGGTCCGAAGAGAGGAATTTTTTCAACTCCACCGGGGTCTTGCTGATGTAGGTAGGGCGGATAGCCTCATGGGCCTCCTGGGCATTCTTCGCCTTATTCTTGAAGACCCGCGGTTTTGCCAGGGCATATTCTTTGCCGTAGAGGCTAGTGATGACCTGGTGAGCCTCATCCAGAGCCTGCTGGGAAAGAACGACGCTGTCCGTTCGCATGTAGGTGATGAGACCGATGGTCCCCTCGCCGATATCGATCCCCTCATACAACTTCTGGGCTATGGACATGGTTTTTTTGGCAGAAAAACCCAGCTTGCGTGCCGCTTCCTGCTGCAGGGTAGAGGTGGTGAAGGGGGGCGAAGGTTGCCGCTTACGCTCACTCTTCGTTACCTTCTCCACAGAGTAGGTTGCCTTGTCAAGAATCTCGATCAGCTTGTCGGCAGCTTCCTTACCGGGGATATCGAATTTTCCCAGCTTCTTGCCGTCCGCCTCTACCAGATTGGCGGTAAAATTCTGCTTGCCGGCTGTAGACAGATCCGCGCCAATGGTCCAGTATTCCTGCTCGACGAAGGCCTGGATTTCTTTTTCCCGCTCGCAGATCAGGCGTAGCGCCACCGACTGCACGCGGCCCGCGGAAAGGCCGTAACGAATCTTCTTCCAGAGAAATGGGGAGAGGTTGAAACCGACCAGATAATCCAGCACCGAGCGGGCCTGCTGGGCATCCACCAGTTCGTGGGATATGCCTCTGGGATTTTCCACCGCATTGACGATGGCACCTTTGGTTATCTCATGGAAAACCACCCGCTTGATGTCGATGTTTGGCTTCTTATCGAGCCCCAGTGCTGCCAGGAGGTGCCAGGAAATGGCCTCGCCTTCCCGATCCGGGTCAGTGGCCAAAAGCAGCACATCCGCCTGTTTCAGCTCTTTCTTTATGGCGTCAATATGCTTCTTGCTCTCCGGCAGAACTGCATATTTCGGCTCGAAGTCGTGTTCGATATCCACCGATCCCTGCTTGCTGGGCAAGGCCCGCACATGACCAAAGGATGCCAGGACTTTGTAGTCCGGACCGAGAAATTTTTCGATAGTTTTGGCCTTGGCCGGAGATTCGACGATGACAAGGTGTTGGGGCATAGTTTTCACCGATAATTATTTAGTTATAGAGAAATGTTTGCCGGGGAGTTGCACCACAGCCCCCTTCAGCTCCAGGCGGAGTAAAATAGCCGAAAGGTCGGGCACTGTCAATTCACTTCTGACGATGATATCGTCAATATGCAGTGGCGATTCGGCCAGCAGGGTAAAGATTCCTGCCTCCTGGGGAGTAAGACTGAAGGCCGGCGCAGGTGCCTGACCTGCTGGTGCCGTGGGCAGATGCAGCTCTTCCAGGATATCCCCCACCTCTTCCACCAGCTTCGCCCCTTGCTTGATCAGCAGATTTGTCCCCCTGGAATTACTACTGTTGATATTACCAGGAATGGCAAAAATTTCTCGCCCCTGCTCCAGGGCATAGCGTGCGGTAATCAGAGATCCGCTGTTCTGAACCGCCTCGACCACCAGGACCCCCTGGGACATGCCGCTGATTATGCGGTTGCGGCGGGGGAAATTTTCTGCCAGAGGTGTCGTACCCATGGGAAATTCGGAGACAAGCGCCCCCTTTTCTTCCATCTCCTTGAACAGCGGGCGATTCTCCGGCGGGTAGACTATATCTATGCCGCAACCCAGGACGCCGATGCTCCTGCCTTCAGCCTTCAAAGCCCCACGGTGGGCTGCCGTATCAACCCCCCTGGCCATACCTGAAACCACCGTCACGTTATTCAGGGCCAGTTCACCTGCCAGTCGCTCGGTGGTCATCAAGCCATAGGTGGAAGCACGACGGGAACCGACGATGGCAACAGAAGTTTCCGAGCCGCACAGTTTCCCCTTCACATAAAGATAAGGAGGAGGATCGTTTATCTGCAGCAGGATCTTCGGGTATTCCGCAGCCAGAAAATCGACGATAATGACACCCTGCCTCGCCACCGCCTCGCATTCAAGATCGGCAATCCGCCTATACTCATGAGTGACGATGGAAGCAGCAAGATTCGGTGAAATTCCTTTCACCCGCGCCAGTTCATTGACTGAAGCCTTCAGCACTCGCTCCGGTGTCTCGAAGGCTTCCAGAAGCTTGCGGAAAGTGACGTTTCCCACACCTGGAACAGATTTAAGGGCAAACCAGTAATAATGGTCCATAAGAGAAAAAAAGGGACTGACACCGGATGTCAGCCCCTCGCTATTGTTGACTATGTCAGTTTTTTTTCAACTCGACTCGGTCTCCGCGATAAATAGCTTCTATGCTCTTCACGATAAGTGCGGTCGAGGTGCTTTCACCGGTTTCGACCACGACCAGGGCGCCAATCACATCAACCGGCAGCTTGTCAATCTTGTCCAGGGCGTATTTCTGGTCGGGAACCACATCCCTGACAATGTAGAGCAGGTTGCCGGTCTCCAAGCCCTGGGCCTTGCCCAGATCCAGATAAACCACGTCGCCGGCGGCAACGGCGTTATTGCCCAGCCTCGTCTCTACTATATAGCCAGCCAGTTCCCTGTTGGCTGCTTTCAGAGCCACCTCGGTCTTTCCAGGGCGGTAGGGCATAAGGAAAGAGCCGGCACCGATCTCAAGAAAGGATTTGGTAATGATGGCTTTCGAAACCTTTTCCTCCAGCTCGGAAAGCTGGAGGGTCCCCAAAGGCAACACCTTATAACCGAGAACGACATTGCTGATGGGATGGGTAACAGGACCTACCTTTTTGAATACCGAGAACCTGCTGCCGACTTCGGCGCCATTTCTCCTGCCGATGTCCGTATAGACCACATCATCCTCTCCGACCATCTGCCTGTTCTGATAGGTGGAGACAATGAAACCAGCCGGATTCCGGTCCTTTTCCAGGAGAAAACCTTCACCGCCGGTAACAGTAAAAGTCTTGGCCGGCGCAGGCTCTTCTTTTTTCTCAGCAACAGGTTGCGGTGGCTCAGCAATCTTTTCCGCGGGCTTCTCCACCTCGATCCGGTCAGGATAAATCTTCACCCGCTGGCCCGGGAAGACAAAATGGGGATTGGTGATCACCTGGTTACGCTCCCAGAGGTTCGGCCAATAAAAGGGATCGCGGATGAAGCGATCAGAAAGGCCCCACAGGGTGTCCCCTTTCTGAATCACATATACTGTTGGCTCTTCATCCTGGGCTAATACCGGGTAAGGCAGACAAACAACAAGGAGGAGGAATGCGGCATACAGAATTTTCTTCATAGTAACCTCACTTTGAAAGACGTACCAACTTCTCTCTGGCCTTTGCTGCAGCTTGACTTTTCGGAAATTTATCAACCAGTGCCTGCAACGATTCCTTTGCTTTGGCCGGTTCGTTCATACTGATCAGGGTATAACCAACCTTGAGCATGGCATCGGGAACCTTGTTGCCGTCGGGAAAGGTGGAGATCACCTTGGAAAAAGACTCCAAAGCCTCATTATAGTTATGCTGGGTATAATAGCATTCACCGACCCAATACATGGCATTGCCCACATATTCACTGTCGGGGTATGCCTTCATGAATGCTTCGAAAGCATCTATCGCCGCATTGTAGTTGTTGGCGCTGAAAAGCCCGAATGCCTTCACATATGTATCCTGATGGGCGGAATCGCCTTCTGCTGCAGAGGGTTCCCTGTTGACGACCTCGATCTTGGACACCTTCGGATTGTTCAACTCCGCCACTTTTTCGTGGATAGATTCCAGGGATGCCTTCAGTTCAGCCATGCCTGGTTTCATAGCATCAATGTCAGCTGTACTGGCGTTGAGGCGGCTCTGCAGCTCCTTCACCTCGGTTGCCAGAGTGGTGAGACGCGTATTGGCGGAGACATTGGCTTGTGCCAGCTGTTCTATTCTCGCTTCCATCTCCATCTGTTTTCTGACGACAAGATCGTTGCTGCCGCATCCTGCAAGCAAGGCAAAGAACACCACGACAACAATCATTATCCAGACCCGCATGCCGGCTCCTTAACAAAAAATTAACACAATTAAAGCCTTTTCGCCATTTTTGTCAAGGAGAAAGCACGGTTTGCGGTATGACAACAAAACAGATTGTGCTACCATCCGTCGGCGGAAGCGGGGGCCGAATCCCGATTAATGATCAACAAATGAGGTAAATGATGAAAAAGCCTGAACTGCTTGCCCCTGCAGGCAACATGGAGAAGCTGCGAATTGCTGTTCATTATGGCGCCGATGCCGTTTATCTGGGGGGCAAAAACTTCGGTCTGCGCAACCTGGCCGACAACTTCTCCACCGCTGAACTTGGCGGAGCAGTGAAATATGCCCATGACCACGGAGTCAAGGTTTATCTCACCATTAACGCCTTTCCGGACAACAAGGACCTTGCAGAACTGGAGCAGTACCTGGAAGAATTGGGCAATATCCCCTTCGACGCCTATATAGCTGCCGACCCGGGAGTCATTGAGATGATCCGCGAGGTTTCTCCGCAAAGGAACATCCATCTTTCTACCCAGGCAAATACCACCAACTGGAAAAGCGCCCTCTTCTGGCAAAAACAAGGTTTATGCAGAGTCAATCTGGCAAGGGAGATGGCACTGACAGAAATGGAAGAGGTCAGGAAAAGGACCACCCTGGAGTTGGAAGCTTTCGTTCACGGTGCCATGTGTATCAGCTACTCGGGACGCTGTCTGCTTTCGAGCGTCATGAGCGGCAGGAATGCAAACAAGGGGGAATGCACCCAACCCTGCCGCTGGAACTACGCCATTGTCGAAGAAACCAGGCCGGGAGAATACTTTCCCATTTTCGAGGACAATGGCGGCACCTTCATCTTCAACTCTAAGGACCTGTGCCTTCTGCAGTACCTGCCACGATTGATCGATGCCGGAGTGGACTCCCTGAAAATAGAAGGAAGAATGAAAGGGATCTACTACGTTGCGTCCGTAGTAAGAATTTATCGCCATGCCATTGACTCCTTTTTTGCCGATCCGGAGGGTTATCAATATGACCCCCGATGGCTTGAAGAATTGTGCAAAGTGAGCCACCGGGGCTACACTACCGGCTTCCTTCTCGGGCCGCCGAAAGATATTGACCACCAGTACCATTCCAGCTATATACGAAATCATGAATTTGTCGCCATCGTCGAAGATATCCTCTCCGACGGCACGGTTATCCTGGAAGTCCGCAACAGGATCAAGATTGGCGACACCCTTGAATTCATCGGCCCGGCGCTTTCATCTCATTTTCACCAACTCCGGGAAATCACTACGGATGGCGGCGAAACAGTGCCGGCAGCCAATCCCAACCAGCGCATTATCCTCAGACTCGCGTTTAATGCGGAAAGATATGATCTTGTCAGACGCGAAAAATCCTCTCAGATACCATCCCGGCAGTGAAAAAGGATCTTTAGATGCAAAGCCTGATTGACTTCTTTCGCAACAAGGACGGAAGCCCCATCCGTGACCTTGGATTGCTCCTCTTCGTCTTCGGTTTGTCGTTTTTTCATTTCCTGGGACGCCTTCCCCTGCTGGAAACGGACGAAGGGCGCTACATGGAGATCCCGAGGGAAATGCTCGAACGGGGCGATTTCATTACGCCGACCTTGAACTATGTGAAATATTTCGAGAAACCTCCTCTCCATTACTGGTTTAACGCCCTCTCCATCAAGCTCTTCGGCCTTACCGAGTTCGCAGGCCGTTTCAGCGGCGCTCTGTGGGGGGTTCTTGGAATTACCCTCGCCTATTACCTGGGACGGAAGTTGTTCGGCCGCCGGGAAGGGCTCTATGGAGCCCTCATTCTCGGGACATCGGCAGGATATCTCATCCAAAGCCGCACCAACATCACCGACACGACCCTGACCATCTGCATGACAGCATCATTGGCATTTTTTGTCATAGCCATACGGTCGCAAGAGAAGAATAAGAGCCTGCATTATTATCTTTTTTATGCATTTGCCGCCCTGGCGGTGCTGGCCAAGGGGCTGATCGGCATTGTCCTGCCGGGCGCCGTCATTTTCTGCTACCTGCTCATCACCAGGCGATGGTCGCTCCTGAAAGAGATGCGTCTGCCCACCGGCATCCTGGTCTTTCTGCTCGTCGCCGCTCCATGGTTCGTCATGGTCTCCCAGAGGAACCCGGAGTTTGCCCGTTTTTTCTTCATCCATGAACACTTCGAGCGCTTCCTGACCAAGGTGCACAACCGGTACAAGCCGTTCTGGTTCTATGTCCCGGTGCTCCTGGGGTGCATGCTGCCCTGGTCGTTCTTCATCCCCTCCGCCTTCATCAACGCCTGGAAAGAGCGGAAAACCACCGGAGCAGATGCACGGCTGTTTCTCGCCCTGTGGGTCATTGTCATCTTCGTCTTTTTCTCCAAATCGAATTCAAAACTCATCCCCTACATCCTCCCAATCTACCTGCCCCTGGCGATACTTATCGGCGGTACTTTTGTTTCAGCAATGGAGAAGGGATTCAGACCGCTGAAGGCAAACGTCATTGTTGCCTCCATAGCCCTCACCCTGGCGGGATTGTCAGCCATCATGTATCCTCTTGTGGCAGCTAAGCCGCAAATAGCCATGCAGGGAGGAATCATCATCGGGTTATGCTTGCTCGGCCTGGGCTTGCCCGCGCTGGTAACCTCATGGAAAGGGCAGACGGCTGCCCTTTTTTGCAGCCTGACCATCTTCTCCTACTCATTTGGTCTTTTCGCACCACCTGTCATCTACGCCAAAATCGCCCAGAGAAAATCTTCCCGTGAGCTGGCCCTGATTGTTCGTGAGAAAGCAGGCAAAGATGCGGTGGTCGCCACCTTCGAATACGAACAGGGGCTTCCTTTCTACAGCCAGCGGCGCGTTGTCGTAGTCGGTGGCCGGGGAGAGCTGGAATTCGGCAGCAACCAGGGAGACCAATCCGCCTGGTTCATTGGGCTGGACCAGTTCGCCGATTTGTGGAATTCATCAAGGCCGGTCTTCGCCCTCGTTCAGCAACGTGAGCTTGTCGTCCTTGAGAAACTCCTGTCCACTCCCATCAAGGAACTGGGGAGACAGGGGAGACGAATACTCATCACCAACCATTAAAAAGCGATGGTATCCTGAGCCATTTTGTGCGATAGTTGCAAGTTCTGCAAGGGCAGAGGAGGTTTCAGGTGCGCAAAGAATTTTTACCCTTTTCCACTCCCGCCATCGGGGATGACGAAATCAATGAAGTAGTCGATTCCCTCAAATCGGGCTGGATCACTACAGGCCCGAAGGTGAAGCGTTTTGAAGAGGAATTCAAGGCCTATGTGGGTTCCCCCTTCGCTGTCCCCCTCAGTTCGGCCACGGCAGGGCTGCACCTGACGCTCCTGGCATTGAAGATCGAACCGGGTGACGAGATCATCACCACCCCCATGACCTTTGCCTCCACGGTGAGCATGATCATCCTCTGCGGAGGAGTGCCGGTGCTGGTAGATATCGAACCGGGCACCCTCAATATCGACGTACAAAAGATCAGGGAGAGAATCACCCCCCGCACCAAAGCCATCATCCCCGTGCACTTTGCCGGCCAGTCCTGTGACATGGACCCGCTCTTTGCCCTTGCCAAAGAATTCAATCTAGCCATTATCGAAGATGCTGCACACGCCGCCGGCACAGAATACAAGGGAGAGAAGATCGGCTCCTTCAATTCCATTTCCATCTTCTCCTTTCATCCCAACAAGAACATTACCACCGGCGAAGGGGGGATGGTCTGTACCCGTGACGAATCCCTGGCAGAGGAAATTTCCCTCCTCAAATTCCACGGTATGAGCAGGGAGGCGTGGAAACGCTTTGCCGCCACCGGCACCCCCAACTACGACATCATGCTCCCCGGTTTCAAATACAACATGATGGACATTCAGGCTGCTATCGGTATCCACCAGCTCCCCAGACTGGATGGCTTCATTGAAAGGCGCACAGCCATTGCGGATTTTTACAATGAAGCCCTCGCCGATGTGGCCGAACTGGCACTTCCCCGATATGCCCCGTACGACCAACTCCACGCCTGGCACCTCTATACCCCACTGGTTCGCATTGAAATGCTGGCCATCGACCGGGACCAATTCATGGCGGAGCTGAAGAAGCTCAATATCGGCAGCGGATTGCACTACAAGGCCATTCACCACCACGCCTGGTACCGTGAGAACTTGCCCCAGGTTGAGGGAAGCCTCCCCAATGCCGACTATGCCTCTTATCGCATTCTGTCCCTGCCCCTCTTCCCGAAAATGACAGATGAGGACGCGCGGGACGTGGTCGGCGCAGTGAAAGAAGTTATCGTAAAACATAGAAAGTAGTTACAGGACCAGGTTATGCAGGAAAAACCGTATGTAACTGTAGTCATCCCCGTTTACAACGAGGAGCCCAATCTCCCGCCGCTGATAAACAGGCTTTACCCGGTCATGCAGCAAATCGGGCGACCTTTCGAGATCATTTTTACCGATGACGGCAGCCGCGATGACTCCCTCTCCATTCTCAGCCAGATGGCGGAGAAATACCCGGAGATCGGCGTTATTGAATTCAATGGCAATTTCGGCCAGCACATGGCTATTCTGGCGGCCTTCGAGAAAAGTCACGGTGAAGTGGTCATAACCCTTGATGCAGACCTGCAAAATCCACCGGAAGAAATTCCCAGACTGGTGGCAGAGATCGAAAAGGGGCACGATGTGGTCGGCACCATCCGCCAGAAGCGGCAGGATACCCTCTTCCGCCGGGTCGCCTCACGCATCGTCAACATCACCACCAACAAAATGACCGGCATGCAAATGAGCGATTATGGCTGCATGCTGCGAGCCTATCACCGCAACGTGATTAACAATATCAACCGTTGCGAGGAAACCACCACCTTCATACCGGCCCTGGCCCAGACCTTTTCCGCAAATCCTTCTGAAATCAAGGTGGCCCATGCGGAACGGGCCGAAGGGGAAAGCAAATACTCCCTGTACCGGCTGATTCGCCTCAATTTCGACCTGATGACCGGTTTTTCCGTGGTACCGCTACAACTCTTCGCCCTGATGGGGATACTTACTTCTGTTTTTTCCATTGCTTTCGCGGTATTTCTCCTTATCAGGCGCTTCATCATCGGCGCCGAGGTGGAAGGGGTCTTCACCCTGTTCGCCATCCTCTTTTTCTTCATCGGCATCATCATCTTCGGCATCGGCCTGGTAGGTGAATACGTGGGAAGGATCTACCAGGAGGTACGCAAACGGCCGCGCTACGTGGTGAGAAAGCTACATGGATTCAGGGAAAATTAAGGTGAATGCACTCAACAAAATTGTCGTCTGCGCCTACCATAACGTCGGTTATCGCTGCATTGCAGAGCTGATCCGCCAAGGGGCGGATATCAGGATGATCTTCACCCACGAGGACTCCCCCACCGAAGAAATCTGGTTTGAATCGGTACGGCAGCTGGCGGAAAAACATTATATTCCTTATATGACTTCCGATATCAATCTCCCGGAAAATGCGGCCCTGTTGCAGGAGATCGCCCCGGACTTCATTCTTTCCTTCTATTACCGGAACATGATCAAGCCGGAGATTCTCAGCCTGCCCGGGTGCGGTGCCCTGAACCTGCACGGCTCATACCTGCCCAGGTACAGGGGAAGGGTGCCGGTGAACTGGGCGGTGATCAACGGCGAGACGGAAACCGGAGCTACCCTCCATTACATGGTGGAAAAACCCGATGCCGGCGACATTGTCGACCAGGAGAAGGTAACCATAGAATTCACCGACACCTCCTTTGATGTCTTCAACAAAGTGACTGATGCCGCTGTTACCGTAATTGCCCGCTCTTGGCCACTGCTGGTTGCAGGGACGGCAGGCCGAATCCCCATGGATCTGAAAGCGGGCAACTACTGCGGCGGCCGGAAGCCGGCAGATGGCCGCATTGACTGGAGCAAATCTGCGGTACAGATCTACAACCTTATCCGCGGCGTCACCCATCCCTATCCCGGCGCCTTCATGTTTCTGAATGGGAAGAAGGTCATCATTTGGCAAGCATGGCCGGTAGAGGGGAGTGGTGAGCCGGGAAAAGTCGTTTCCGCTGAGCCGCTTATGGTTGGAACCGGCAACGGACTACTGGCAATAAAGAAGTTGCAATTGGAAGGTGAAGAGGAAACTACCGCTGAAGGTTTTTCCCAACAATATCAGTTGGCAGAAAAGTTTGAATAACCATGCCGGCTTCGAGAAAGGCGCCAGCTGCTAAGCGCCCAAGGAGCTGGGTACGAAAGCGTAGCAGGGCTGCGTCTAGTGCCGAGCGACGCGGGGCAACAACGCAAAATGGCCCTTTATCGAAGCCGTTACAAGGAGAAGACTGTAATGAAAGTACTGATCTTGGGCGTCAACGGCTTTATCGGCAACGCCCTGACCCGCCGCATCCTCGACACCACCGAGTGGGAAGTCTTCGGCCTGGATATGAGCGACAACAAGCTGGAACATTCCATCGGTCACCCCCGTTTCCATTTTCTGGAGGGGGACATCACCATCAACAAGGAGTGGATCGAGTACAACATCAAGAAATGCGACGTGGTGCTGCCACTGGTTGCCATCGCCACTCCGGTCACCTATGTCAAGGACCCCCTGCGTGTGTTCGAGCTTGATTTCGAGGAAAACCTGAAAATCATACGCCAGTGCGTAAAATACGGGAAGAGGGTAATTTTCCCCTCCACCTCCGAGGTATATGGCATGAGCCCCGACCGGGAGTTCGACGAAGAAACATCCCCCCTCATGCTGGGCCCCATTAACAAGGAACGTTGGATATACTCCTGCGCAAAGCAGATGCTGGACCGGGTCATCTACGCCTATGGCGAGCATGATGGCCTGCGCTATACGCTGTTCCGCCCTTTCAACTGGATCGGCCCCAAGCTGGACAGCATCAGCACCGCCAAAGAGGGAAGCTCGAGGGTTTTGACCCAGTTCCTTTACAACATTCTGGCAGGCGAACCGATCCAACTGGTGGATGGCGGCAGCCAGCGCCGTTCCTTCACCTTCATCGAGGACGGCATCGACTGCCTGATGCGGATTATCGAAAACAGGGACGGCTGTGCCGAGCGAGGTATCTTCAACATCGGCAATCCCGGTAATGATCTGTCGGTCAAGGAACTGGCTGTGAAGCTGAGGGAAATGGTCAAGGAATATCCCGAATATCGTGACCGGGCCGAGAAGTGTCGAATCATAGAAGTCACTTCCGATGCATTTTACGGTAAAGGGTACCAGGATATGCTGACCCGCGTACCGTCGGTTAAAAATGCTGAGACCAGACTGGGATGGAAACCTGTCACCGCTATAGACAGTGCCCTGCGTAAAACACTTGAATTCTATCTGGTTGAGGAAAAAGAAAAAATAGACAACCTGCTGTAAAAATACCCTGAATAAACTTCATGATATAAATCGGCCGCTTTCCCATCGAAGCGGCCATTTGCTTTCAAACTTAGTCCGAAAGGAGTGCGTAATGAAACCACATCTACTCTTGACCCTTCTATTAATTACCTTCTGGACGGGCGGCTGTGCTGGCCCGGCTACGACCTTGAAAGTCGGTGGCGACGATGCAAACATCAGCGGGTTTCTCATACCCGTTAAAGAAACCTTCGAGGAAGAAACGAAGACCTCCCTCTCCATAATGCAGATCGAGCCGGGCGAAGAACTTGTGCAATTGGTCGAGGGAAACGTCGATGCAATTATAGCCACCAGTTCTTTGAAGGAACTTCTGCAGGAAGCTGCCCTGAAAAGGCTTACTCTGCCACCGGCATCACTGCACATGGTCGAGGTTGGAAGCAATCGCACAGTGATTTTTCTCCATAAAAATAACAGGATCAAGCAGCTGAACCAGAAACAGCTGAAGTCCATCTTTACCGGTAAAATCAGAAATTGGCGCCAGTTTGGCGGCCCGGACCAAGAGATTATCATTGTCTGGGACTCAACTTCAGCTGCTGAAAATGAGGCGTTCCTCAAAAAAATTCTTAAAGAGTCCCCTATGGCTGCCAAATTCCGGTCAGCCGACAGCTACGAAGAAGTCCGCAAATCCGTCATGGAGACCCCCGGCGCAATAGGTATCGCCCCCAGCGGCTTCATCGCTCCAGGCGTCAAGGTGCCGAAAACGCCCAAAGTCAGTTCGCCGGTCATCCTGGTAACCAAAGGCAAGCCGTCACCCCTGACAAATAAACTCATCGATATCCTTAAAGATGCCGCATATATCCAGTAAGCCCCACCTACAACTCAGTGGGAAAAACCTTCTTGTGTTACCTGCTGCATCAGTGTAAGGTGCTGAAACCATGAGCCAATCGACCATAGCCCTCAAAGTAGATGTGGATACCTACATCGGCACCCGTGATGGAGTACCCAGGTTGCTGGAAATCATGGAGTCGGCAGAAATCAAGGCTACCTTTTATTTTTCAATGGGGCCTGATAATTCCGGCAAAGCGATCCGCCGCATCTTCACCAGAAAGGGCTTCCTGAAGAAAATGCTCCGCACCGGCGCCCCCTCGGCCTATGGCATTAAGACCATGCTCTACGGCACGCTTCTCCCGCCACCGATGATCGGGTCGGCCTTTCCGGACATTCTGCGCAAGACGGCCGCCATGGGGCACGAGACAGGTATCCATTGCTGGGACCATGTGAAATGGCACGATCTTCTGCCGTGGATGCCAAAAAAAACAGTGGCCATGGAGATGGGCAGGGCTTTTGCGCTCTATGAACAAATTATGGGGCGGCGGCCGAGAACAACTGCAGCTCCAGGCTGGACGGTTTCTGAAGATTCCCTGGAAATTCAAGATGCTTTGCATCTTTCCTACTGCAGCGATTCACGCGGCACATCTCCCTTTTATCCGGTATTGGACAACAGGCGTTTCGCCACCCTGCAAATTCCCACCACCTGGCCAACGATGGACGAACTGATCGGCGAGAACGGTATAACTGCCGACAATATCAACGATCACTACCTTGCCTGCCTGCGGCCCGGACTCAACGTCCACACTATCCATGCCGAACTTGAAGGCAGGGTTCTGGCTGCCCAGTTCACTGACCTTCTGCAACGCCTGAAAGATCGCGGCGCCCGCTTCATCACACTAGCTGAAGCTGCCGTGGAACATGGCGCAAACGCAGCCGAATCGTCCATGGCCATGGGAGAACTAGCTGGCCGGGCCGGAGCGGTAGCCTTGCAGCTATGACCCTGCCCCAATCATTTCATGTTACCAATCTTTAATCTTTTATTGTTTTTTGTCTTCCCAAATGATAGTTTATCGAAGTTTGTTTGAAGGAGTATTCATGCCTGATTCTCTGGTGCGGTATTTCCACATGGACAGCAAGGACCTGGTCTATCTGAAATTCATCCTGGAGGCCTATGAGGGGCTCGCCACCTTGAGTACGGAGGATGCTAAAAAGGGCATTATCCGTATCTCTGTGCCCTGCGAACTTGATTCGGAGTTGGATAAGCTCCTGCATGCACTTCAAGCGGATATAACCTTCAACGAGATTTTTCCGCCCCTGCTTCTGCCTTTAGAAAATCAGCCATGCTGCGAGGAAAGCTGCCATGCTTGAACATTTCGATTGCGCCGCCATACTGCGCCGAGCCCTTTCCGGAGGAGGCGAGTTCGCCGATATATATTTCGAGGAGGGAAGCTCGACGGCCATCGTCTGCGAAGACTCGAAGATAGAAAGAGTCCTCGCCGGAGCCGACCGGGGTGTGGGAATACGTGTCATTTCCGATCTGAGAACTGCATATGCCTTTACCAACGAGATTAGCGAGTCTTCTCTCCTGGCCCTGGCCGAGACGGTGAGCCGGGCAGTAAAGGGGAAGAAGTTCGACAGGGTCATAGACCTTACGCGAAAAATTGTGGGCACAGGCTTCCCGATTCTTCTGCCACCGGAGGACATCCCGCTGAAGCAAAAAATCGCGACCGTCTCTGCCGCAGACCTTGCCGCCAGGGGCTTGGACGGGAAAATACGCCAGGTAACTGCCATGTACCGCGATGGGACAGCAAAAGCGCAGATCGTCAATTCCTGCGGCGAATTTATCGAAACAGCCAGAACCGGTACCGTTTTTACGGTTCAGGCCATTGCCGCAGAAGGATCCCTGGTTCAAACCGGCTACGAGGCAATCGGCGGTGGCCGCGGCTTTGAAATCTTTCGGACGATGGGTCCTGAAGAACTTGCTCTGGCCGCAGCAAGACGCAGCCTGATGATGCTCGGCGCAAGGAAAGCGCCCGGCGGCGCCATGGCAGTGGTCCTTTCCTCAGAAGCCGGGGGAACCATGGTCCATGAAGCCATCGGTCACGGTTTGGAAGCAGACCTGGCCCAGGCAGGAATGTCGGTTTATGCCGGGAAAGCAGAAACCCAGGTGGCATCCCCTCTTGTCACCGTCATTGACGATGCAACAATAGCAAATGCCAGGGGATCGTTCTCCTTCGACGATGAAGGGACACCCGCCCAACGGACGGTACTGGTCGAAAACGGCATCCTGAAAGGATACATGTACGACAGGTTGTCTGCCATGAAGGACGGTTGCCTGTCAACGGGAAACGGCAGGCGAGAGTCATATCAGACGAAACCCATTGCCCGCATGACGAACACCTTGATTGCGCCAGGCACCACCCCCCCTGGAGAAATAATCCACAGTGTCAGGGAGGGCCTTTTCGTTAAAAAAATGGGAGGGGGGCAGGTCAATACGGTTAATGGCGATTTCGTCTTCGAAGTCTCCGAAGGTTACCTGATTGCAAACGGAGAGATTGCTGAACCGGTCCGTGGTGCAACACTGACCGGCAACGGACCTGACGTGCTCAACAAAATAACCATGGTCGGCAACGATCTGGGTTTCGGCATCGGCACCTGCGGCAAAGAAGGTCAAGGGGTTCCGGTCTCCGATGCCCAACCGACTCTCCTCATTTCAGAGATTACCGTAGGGGGTACCGCCTGATGTACCCATGCGTAAAAACCACACGGTGAAAGAAATGCCGGTAAACACCTCTTCAACACACGATCCTGCAAATATTCTGCAATCGCTGAAGGGTTATTCCTTTCTCGAGGACTACCATCTTTTACTTTTCTGCTGCTGGAGTACGGCCGCAAGCGCCGGTAACGATTGCTGTAAGCTACACCTTGCCCATCAGCAGCCTCAGGCTGTAAACCTGCCCATTGCCGCCTTCGACGAAATCCTCGAGATTGCCTGCATCGGCAAGCGTCCGACCACTTTGCGCTCACCGGAAGGGCTGTATGTTTTTGCTGTTCCCTTTTATCTACAGGATGATTCCCTTTACTGTCTGGTCGGTACTGGTGTCAGAGATAAAGCATTGGATCTGGGCGGAGTCGAATCACTGGCAGAGCTGACGCAGAGAGATCCTGTGGAACTACTTGAGCTCTTCCAGAAATACCCTGTGGTCTCCAGAAAAGATGTTGAAGACGCTGCAGACCGGGTGTTTCGCCTAATCAAGGAAAATATGGCGGAAGAACACCAAACAGGGTCATCCGATGATATTCTGGACAAACTTGCCGCTGTTGCCAGCATCTGCTCCGAGATGGACAAGATGACCACCAGTGCAGCAACCATCTCCCTCTTTCTCGACACGCTGACCATTATTTTCGACATTCCCCGTCTTGGCATAGTTTTTACCGGTAGCGCCTGCCAGGAACTTTTTATTGCTGAAGACTGGGCACCGCCTGCGGCTGCTGTGAAAAAAATCATACCGCACCGGATCAATAACCTGTTCTCCCTGGAAAACGTTGGAAAGAGCTTCATTGTTGGCGGTGAAATAGCCTCCCTGTTCCCGGAGCAAGATGTGGAGATGGCTACCTGCCTGCAGCTGCTGGCAAATGGCGATAACTGCGGGCTGGTAGCACTTCTGGACACAAAATTGCGGGAGGGTGATGTTTCGCTGATTGAACTTGTCTGCAAAAGGGTGGCAACACGGTTACAGCAACTGCTGCAGGAAGAACAGCTGCTTCGAGCGAATACTCAATCCCAGAAAATGCTCGAGCTGATAAGCTCTATGCTCATGATCGACGATCACAATGAGCTTTACGATTCACTGCTCAATGCGGCCACCGGCCTCGTCGGCGCCAGCAACGGCTCTTTCATGGTCATGGACAAGAACGGCGAAGAGCTGCACATCGAAGCGGTAAGGGGAATAAATTCCCATCTGGCAAAAAGTTTTACGGTCAAGGTTGGCGAAGGAATCGCCGGCAAAGTAGCAGCTGATGCGTCTCCTATTGTGGCCAGCGACATCGAAAACGATTCACGCACCGCAAGGCTGAATAGGTCCCGTTTCAGGACGAAGTCCTTCGTCTCCCTTCCTTTCAGTTACAATCAGCAGGTAATCGGCGTTTTAAACATCTCCGACAAGGAAAACGGTGGAACGTTCAATGAGAAGGATCTTGAAACCCTGAGCTTTTTTGCCGATCATGTGGCTGGGGTGGTGCACCATGCAACGGCAAAGGCAGCTTGGGCGAGCTGCCGGTCAGTGGCGGTCGGCGACCCGTCGACCGGGCTTTATAATCGCAAGTTTCTGTTCAAAAGGATGCAGGAAGAAATCAGCCGCTGCAAAAGGCTGACCCGCAGCCTGGCCCTGATGCGCGTCGAGCTGTTCAGCCTGGGCAATGCCGGGGAGAGAGCAATGAAAGCCATTGCCGTTGTGCTGAGAGGAATGTTGCGCGAGATGGACGTGATTTCCCGATACGGAGAAAACTCCTTTTGCATCATACTGCCGGATACGGGGAAAAATGAATCGACACTGGTGGGGGAAAGAATTCGCCTGAAGATAATCGATGCTCTTGCTCAGCTGGATGGCGCTCCACTTGCCAAGGCCTGTGTAACCATCGGCTTGTCCGCCTTCCCAGAAGACGGAAAAAACGTTGACGAGATAGTAACGGCAGCGGAGAAAGCCACTTTTCGCCCCACCTCTTTTACCTCAGCTGCCGCTGTGCAAGCACCCACAATCAATAATGGCCTGAGGTCGGGCAACAGCATCATACTTCACGATTCCCGGCAACTCCTCCCCCTGTTCCACAACGGGCAATATAAGGATAGTCAGCCAAATGCTCAGCCAGTTCCGCCTCCGTATACCTGTTTGCCCTGCGAGCAATCAGAACGGCGGAAATAGCAATCGGCAGCGTGAAGATGAAAATGCCGGTCATGGCCATCAGCCTTTCGCCGATGATCACGGTTATGGTCAGGTTGAAGACGATAACGGACAGATAGAGTACCGGCCCATACAGCGAACGGAAAGGAGCAACAATTACTCCTTTCGGCCGTTCTCCCCTTTTCCCGGTGCGGGCATCGATCCGCTGCAGGGCAAAAATCATTAGTGCACTTACCAGAAACCATCCGGCGTAATTGGAAAATGGAATGCCGAAATGGTAGCCTGCTTCCCGATAACCGTAAATCCTGCCGAGAAACCAGCGGTGCCCCTGCAGTGCCACCGGATCAATTATTATGTCCAGAAAAACCTGAAACAGCGATCCCAGCAGTAACACTGAAAAGGACTTGCGAATTGAGCTGGTTTCAAGTGTAACTACGTCCCTGCGGGAGGCTTTGATGGGAGATACCACAAGCAGCGCAGCAGTATAACTGCAGTAGGCAAGAAATACATAGGAGAGAGAGTCAAAGAAAGGAACGCCGAAAATCCACAGCTCTTTACCCTTGGTAGCCTCCACATAGTAATACCAACCATAGGGAAAACCCGTGTTAATGGAGCTGACTTCCGAAAGAAATGAAATGGCATAGCCGACTGCCGTGAAATACAAAGTCTTTCGCCAACCCAGATGGGTTACCGCAGCCACCAGATATACGGCAAAGAAGGCAAAGACATAGGGCCGCATGGTCACAGTCCCCACTGCAATCGAAAAAAAATCAACCACAATTCCCTCCAGATGAAAAATGGCGCTTTGACAGCGCCATTTTCGTTTTGCTTTTCCACACCACGCATTTCTCTAACAGGTTGTTGAAAAACATCACGAGGAGAGCGCTATGCAAGGCTCAAGTGAGCGAGGAGACGAGGCGTACCTTATGTACGTTGAGTTTCCGAGCGAGCGGCAACGAAGCAGAGCGACCCTTTAGGCCCCGCGGGTCCGCAATAGTTTTTCAACAACCTGCTAAAACAGTGTGCCTATGACACTGCCCAGTACCTGGATCGGCCCGGTATCTCCCAGCCCGTCCATGGCCTTTTCCGCCTTTTTCAGTGTGGCGGTAGTGTCGCGGTAAAGTTTGTCATCGTTGACCAGCTTGCCCAGAGTGCCTTCACCGTCATTTATCTTGCGCGTTATTTCCTTGATATTCTTGGAAGCATCCCGCACCTCGTTATAAAGTGCCTCATCATTCACCAGTTTGCCCATGGTGCCTTCGCCGCGGTTGATCTTGGCTGCTATGTCCTTGACATCCTTCATGCTGTCATTGATTCTGGCCATGGCGGACCTGGCGTCGCTGTAAAGTAGATCATCGTTGACGAGTTTGCCGATGGTGCCTTCTCCCTTATCTATCTTAAGGGCAATGTTTTTCACACTGGCCGAGGCATCGCGGAAGTTTTCATATAGAAGCTTGTCATTGAGCAGCATGGCCAGAGAACCGTCCCCACGGTCGAGCTTGGTAGTTATGCTGTTGATGTTGGCAATGGAGCTTTGCAGGTTGGTGCGGTTATCATCGAGAATGGCGCTGATCTTGCCCATAACCTCATTCTGGTTTTCGTTTAGCTGAGTGATCAGAAGCTTCGCATCCTGGACCACCTCGCTCACGTTATCGACGATAATGTCAATGTTTGCCACATCCCGTCCTTTCACCGTCCCACCAGGGGGAAGGATTGGCGCACCGGGAGAACCGAATGATATCCCCAGAAATTGCCCCCCCAGAAGGTTGGTCAGACGCAAGGTGGCGACCGAGTCGGTTTTGATCCTGGTCCCGGGCTTCACTTCGAAATCGATCTGGACCTTTTCTTCAAGGATGGTGATTTTATCGATCTTCCCCACATCCACGCCTGCCAAACGCACGGGGTCACCAATCTTCAACCCGGTAATGCTTGTAAGAAAGGTTTTATACATCACCTTTTTTTCGAAGGGGTTCCATTTCTCCCCCACTTCCAGCATGAAGCCGAACAGAATCAGTCCTAATATAAAAAAGATGCCTACTTTTTTTTCAACTGAAATCGCCATTAGCTGGACCTCCAGTAAGAACCACTTGAATTACCACTGTAAAACTCACATTAAAAGCCTGGTGAGGAAATAGTCCGCAACCAGAATAAGCATGAATGACCAGACCACAGATCTTGTTGTTGAAATACCGATGCCCCTTGCGCCGCCTGATGTCTTAAACCCCACATAGCAGGAAACCAGCGCGACAATGGCGCCAAAGACAAATGCCTTGATCAACCCGTTGCCTATCTCCTGGAATTTCAATGCTGCCGTAAGACTGTCGTAATATGTGGAATAAGAAACAAAAATCTTTGGATGAAGGTTGCTTATGATCGCGCCCCCGACAATACCGATGCAGTCGGAGTAGATTACCAGCGCCGGCACACAGACAATACAGGCAATAAAACGAGGCATGGCCAGATAGCGGACCGGGTTGATATCCAAGGTTTTCAGGGCATCGATCTCCTCATAGACCTTCATCACGCCAAGTTCCGCAGCCATGGCCGATCCGACCCGACCTGCCACCAGAAAACTTGTCATGACCGGGCCCAGCTCCCTGACCATTGAATGTCCCACAATCGCCCCGATTATGTCCTGGCTGCCATACTTGTTCAACTCGACCCCGGTCTGTAGCGCGAGCACCATGCCGACGAAAAACGCCATCACTGAGGCAACCGGCAAGGTCTCATAACCTATGATAGCCATCTGGGCAAAGATGCTTGCCAGGTTGCGAGGCGCTTCACGGAAAAAGTAGACAGTCTGGCCCAAAAGTATCAGCATCTCGCCGATAATTTCATGGAACTTTATGACCTTTCTGCCGATTCTGTCGATGGCACCCGCCATTATTGTGTGCTCCTTGGGATTGCAGAGGCCTCTGCCTCAACATCTGCGGCAGTACTGCCCCAGTTGAAACCGAAGGGAAGCCATAACAGACTTAGATTTTTGGTTCCGTTGCTGCTCCGATACCTTATCAGGCCTTTAAGCAGTTTCAAATCGCTCATCTTGCTGTCTGACTGAAATTGGATGAACGGAAACAGCTCATAGGCCAGTGATTCATTCCGGACCTCATGCCAGTAAAGGTTCCAAATAAAGGATACGGCAGAGTCTCCGGTTTCATTCCACCGTTGTTGATATATCCGCCATAGCGGCGCCCAGTTCTTTTCTATGCCGTCCCGATCGAATATCGGCTCCACAGGGGCGGGCACGGACAGAGACATTACACCGCGGGTATCCTTCTTGTAAACAAAGAGCGGCCAAAGAGCGGTACGCTGCCGTTCGCTGCCGTCTTTAGCCCATGTCTCCCTGCTGTCGGTATATAGAAAAAAGAGGACTCTGTCCAGGTGCTGACTGTAGGAGCTGGAACTTATCTCCTCGCGCTTCAGCAACGGCCACATATACCAGCGCTTGAGGGATTCTCTGCCCCGGTCAACCGAATAGAAAGGGAGCACGCTTGTCACATTCCTTGTACTCCCCCGCACTGTCAGCCAAAAGGGCCAGAAGTAGTCAATTTCGTGTTGATCTCTGGCAATATCGTCCGTATAACCGAAAAAGGGCCAGAGATATGACCGGGAAACCTTTTGCGGCGAATTGGTCGCCGCATAAAAAGGCAATAACGCCACTTTATGGGTCGGATTGTCCGTGTTCAGACGACTGCTCTCAGCGGAGAAAATGGGCCACAGGGCAAACCGCTTGCAGTAGGCTCCCTCCTTGGAAGCTTGCCCATACAGGGGCCAGAACTGAAAACCCTTCTCCCCCTCCCCTTCGACGGTAGAAAAGAAAGGATACAGGTAGTTACGGGTGGTTGTCCCTTTTTTAGCCGTTCTGCCATAGAGGGGAAAAAGCACGTAATGGTACTCGTCCCGCCAGAATCGTTCATAGATGTCGCCATAGAAAGGAAAGACCGAGGTATATGGGCCATATTTTTCAGACTTCCCACTGATGTAGAAAGGAAAAAACATCGCATCCTTTTCCTGCTGTTCCGGCTCGTCTTTTCGGTAGCTGTTGCTCTGCACCAGTTTCAGAAATTGAAATGTGGCAACTTCCGGCGAAACATCCCTTGATGCAAGGGGATATAGATAGTCTGCAGAGCTTGTTCCATTGTGCCGGTTCGTTGTCTGGTAAAACAGCGGACGAACTGCCGTGTCATGGTCTTCCTTGTTGTGCTGGAACTTGAAAAACGGACCAAGCATGGAGATGTTGCGAAACCCGTCCTTCGGGCTATCCCGATAATCCAGCAGGGGCCAAAGGGTGAATATTGTGCCGGCTTCGGCGTTAGCATCCTCGCCCTCTGCAACAGAAGCTGTTACTGAGGAGAGAATGATGAGAAATACCGCTATGGCTGATATTGTAATACGCATAAACCTCGTCTGAGGATGCAATCTCTGGGCATGATAAGGGGAGGATACCCAGGAAGAGAACTAGGGATATTATCCTCATGAAGGAAGTTTAGTCAACAAAAAAGACCCGACAGAATCGGGTCTTTCGGGCATCAAGTCCAATCAGGCAGCTGAATCAATACTTGCTGTCAGCATAGTCGACCCAGCCGCCGGCAAGAACCAATGCCTTGTCAAAGGGAGAAATCTGGAAGGACAATGCGTCTTCTCTCCCTCCCCCCCGGACTGAAATTTTCTCGGCTTCGATATCGACGGCAATGACGGTATCACCATATCCCGAATAGCCGAAGAGGACATCAAGACTCTGATCAGGCAACTCTATAGCTGCCATGCCGCAGTTGAACATGTTCTGACGAAAGATCCTGGCAAAGGATTCTGCTATTACCACATTGATGTCATTGACTTCAAAAACCCATGGTGCATGCTCCCGTGAGGAGCCGCAACCGAAATTGGCACGGCTCACTACCACCCTTGCCTTTGCGGTCTTTTCTCCTTTAGGATCGAATCCAGGCAGCTTGAGGTCTTCTAATATATATGGCTTCAAATCCTGCTTGGTGATTTCCGTCAGGTATTTGGCAGGGATGATTTCATCCGTATTTATGTCGGAGCGATCAAGAAACAGTGCTGGTCCGGCGAAGCTTTTCATATTTATTGTTCTCCTTAAGATTATAGATATTTTCTGGGGTCGGCAATCTTGCCTTCAATGGCTGTAGCCGCCGAAGTCGCGGGCGACATCAGGTGCACCATTCCCCCTTTGCCCATGCGGCCCATGAAATTTCTGTTGGTGGTGGAAGCGCATACCTCTCCTTCAGCCAGCACTCCATTGCTCATTCCCAGACAGGCGCCGCAGGTGGGATTGGTCACACAGAACCCTGCATCCATAAATATGGCGATCAAACCCTCATTGAGAGCATCGCTGTATATTTTAGGAGTTGCCGGCGAGAGAATCGCCCGCACCGATGAAGCTATCTTCTTTCCCTTGAGAATCGCTGCAGCTATCCGTAGATCCTCAAGCCTGCCGTTAGTGCATGAACCAAGGTAGACTTGATCCACCGGGGTGCCGGCAATGTCGCCGATCGTTTTCACCTGATCCGGCTTATAACCGAAGGTGACCACAGGCTCAAGACTCGAAACGTCAATATCCACCACTTGATCATAGGTGGCATCTTCATCCGACCACCATTTTTTGAAATCTGCCAGAGCAGCCTCCCTGCTGGCATACTCCTTATTGATGAAGGGCCACAGGTAGTCTACCGTCACACTGTCGGGCATGCAGATGCCGGAGGTACCACCTGCCTCTATCGCCATGTTGCATAATGTCATGCGAGACTCCATGGTCATCGAGTCCACAACAGCCCCCCGAAACTCCATTACCCGGTCAGTTGCGCCATTGACCGTAAGCCTTCCGATGACATGGAGAATCACATCTTTTGCATAGACCCCTTTGGGAAGCTTTCCGTTCAGGTTGATCCGGATCGTCTTTGGATCGCGGAAGGCACAGACACCTTTAAGAATGCCCACCTCAAGGTCAGTGGTGCCGACACCGGCGGCAAAAGCCCCGAAAGCACCGTGGGTGCAGGTATGTGAATCACCCATGATTACGGTATAGCCGGGACGGATATAGCCTTTTTCAGGGAACAACGCGTGACAGACCCCATTGGCGCCAATATCGAAGAAATCCGGGATGGCGTGTCGACGCGCCCAGTCACGCAACATCTTCGCCTGGGTAGCGGTTTTGCTGTCCTTGCTCGGAGTCACATGATCAATTACCGCTTTTATTTTGCCTGTATCGAAAACCCGGTCTTTTTTCCTCTCCATCAGGTCGGCGATGGCTATCGGCGTAGTTATTTCATGACACATTACAACATCAAGCTTCAGCACTCTGGTTCCTGAAAAGGGTTCGTCTACCAGGTGCGACTTAAATATCTTCTCGGCTATGGTCATTCCCATATAAAATGCATCCTTTCCTTAATTGGGTTCTATTGCGTGGTAATGTAAACAAATCCACCAGACAAATCAATTTAATATTTGTTCAATAATAGTAAACATTTGCCTATGATGTCATCAAATGATATATTGCATCAATTTGAGAGGATTTTTAATATGCAACTTAGTTTTAACAGGACGAACAAGGAAATAGATGAAGCAATAGACTCTCTCATCGGAAAAGCCGGTGGAGTTCATCATCAGGAACTTGTACGTGAAATGATTATCTCAGCGCTAAAAGCCGGCCAGGATACTGATTACCTGGCCGACCTGAAACTTCTCAGTAACACCATGAAGGAGATGCGTTACACCAACAAAGTGTTCTCGCCTTACCGGCACAGAACCAAGGTCACTATTTTCGGCTCAGCCCGAACAGAACCGCAGGAAGAAGCTTACCAGAAGTGTGTCAGATTCAGCAGGCTGCTGGCCGACAAAGGCTACATGATTATTACCGGCGGCGGTCCCGGCATCATGCAGGCCGGCAACGAAGGCGCCGGCAGCGAAAGCTCCTTTGCGGTAAACATCAGGCTTCCTTTCGAACAGGCACCGAACCCCTTCATGCTTGCCAACCCACGTCTGATTACCTACAAATACTTTTTCAATCGTAAAGTCGCTTTTGTCAAGGAGGCAGACGCTATCGCCGTTTTTCCCGGGGGATTCGGTACACTGGACGAGGCAATGGAGGTATTCACCCTTATTCAGACCGGTAAGACCTCACCAAAACCCCTTGTTCTCATTGATGATGATGACGGTTACTGGGAACAATGGTTTATATTTATAAAAGAACGCATGCTGGGCAGAGGCTTTATCTCTGCTGAAGATTTCTCTATTTTCACCATCACCCGTAGTGAAAAAGAGGCTGTAAAGGTAATTGAAGATTTTTATCGCAACTACCATTCCTTGAGATTTGTAAATAGAAGATTGATTATCAGGCTTAACAAGGAACTTTCCAGAGCAAACATAGACGAGCTGGAAAAAGAATTCCCGGAGTTGCACAATTCAGGCACTAAAATTATTTCAACAGCACCGCTGCAGGAAGAACAGGATGAACCTGATCTTCTTGATTTGCCACGCATAGCTCTTCAGTTCGACCATCAGCATTATGGTCTGCTTATGGCGTTCATAGGCAGAATAAATATGTTCTAAAAATTGAAGGCAATGACGGTAAAGCTCTTGACAAAGTAATTACATGCTGTTAATTATTACAAGGCGGCAAGTTTCGGAAGTTCGTTAATCAATGGAAACACAAAGCATCTGACTTTGACGTTTTCCTGCCCAAGACTCCGGAAACTGCAGTATTAACATGATCCGGCAGAGACCCGGAGGCAACAAAAGGAGGCAGTAAAAATGGCACAGGGCAAAGTAAAATGGTTTAACGATGCGAAGGGATTCGGCTTCATCGAGCAAGACAATGGGGAAGATGTATTTGTACACTTTTCTGCCATTGTGGGAGAAGGCTTTAAGTCACTTGCCGAAGGTGAAGCAGTATCCTTCGATGTCACCAATGGTCCCAAAGGCTTGCAGGCAGCAAACGTCAAAAAAATCTAAGGTAGACCCATATAGATTTAAGACGAAAAAAAACCTCGCTTTGCGAGGTTTTTTTATTCATATGGCAAACTGCTGAAGGTTGACTTGGAAGCTCCGGACAGGACGCATTGCCGCGAGCCTTGCAATAATCAATAATTATTTCCGATAACAACTTATTACAATTTAATTCTCCGCCATACATCAACCACTTTGCCGAGCATTTTCAGCTTGCTGTCCTTCTTGAAAGGAACATAAGCACGATTGTCCGGCGACAGGAATACATCTGAATCAACTATTCTGTAACGTCTCAGGATAGCTTCACCCCATCGATTATTAACCAGAACAATATCCCTGTTTTCGATCTCGCACTCTGTAGAGATTACGACCAGATCACCATCACAGATGGTGGGCGCCATGAAATCTCCTACCGAAAAAATGGCATACGACCCTTCCGCCCCTTGTGGCAAGGAAAGATAGTCGCAAATATCTTCCTTCACGAAAAAATGCGGAAAATCTTGGGGTATTTTTTTAAAAAGTGGCACATTTGATGGGCGTGACGCCTCTATTTGCAGTTCACGGAATTTCTCCCCATATCCAGTCTTGAGCCATTCTTTATTAATTCCATATGAATGGCATAAAGCAATGATTAAGGTGTCGGAAACGTTTTTTTTACCCCTTTCGACACCACTAAGGAAACCTTGAACGATCCCCAGTGAATCGGCAAATTCTTTCTGGGTCATGTCTTTGGCCTGCCGTATTTCCTTGATGCGCAAGCCCATCCGGCAATTCATTTCCTTTTCAGACATACCCTCCCTCTAACTTACAATGTCTTGACAAGCATATCTCTCAGTTAATATACTCAGGCAGAATGGCACCTCATAGCAATATTTATAATCTGTTCCCCATGACGATGCAACCCAAAAATCACCGTGTAATAATTGTTCGGCATTGATTATGTAAATACCGCTAATACCTCTGACAAAACCGATTTCACAAGCTGTGGTACACCTAAGTATTATCGGAGAGCTTCGGCCATGGAAGAAAAAGCTCAAAAAGCACCACCGGCTGAATTGCTGGCAAAACTTAAAAGCTATCCATTCCTTGCCCAGTACAATCTCAACCTTTATTCTCGAAGTAAAACCTCTTCAACGAATGGGACTTGTCAGTTTGAACCCTGCGGCTCTATAGTGCATGATGCTCTCAGCAATGAAATCGGCCTTAACTTCTTTGGCAGTCCGCTAAAGCCCGATCTACAGACAAAGAAAACAGCTGTTTACAGATACAACGGAGGATTTTTAAGTTTTGTTGTGTCCTTTGACATTGGCGGTACGGACTTCTGCCTGGTGGGCAACGGTGTAAGAGACAAACTGATTGACTTTTGGCAACTGGAAAGACTTTCACGGGCTGATAAAGTTGATGTATTTTCCCTTCTTAATCAGCTTGAAAAATTACCAGTAGCGACGATCCATGAACTGGAAGGGGTTGCAGAACAGATTCATGAGATTTTGCCATCATTGCAGGTCGAAAGACTGTATAAGTCCCTTTATGATCAGACTGTAAGCCGTCTGTCCATAGTAGTCGGCCTGCTTGAACAACTCGATGACCTGCAATCAACCGATGAACTCGTATCTTTTTCTACAGACCTTCTCGGCTTTGTCTTCGACTTTCCCAAGGTCGCTCTGGCGTTACTGGACATGGACAAAGAATGCTACTCAATTGTCGGTAAACTGGGACTGGAGAAAATTCACGACATACCTGAGACAAAAATAAAATCGTTTTTAACCAGAGACAGAAGCAGAAAAACCCTGAGATTTGAAGAAGAAGCAGCAGCAATATTCACAGGTATAACAGCCGAGCAAGTGATCTTTTTCCCTTTGAAAGCCGAAGGAAGCCATCTGGGCTTTATTTCTGTTTTTGACAGCGCGCCACATTCAGTGGATGTTTTATTGGTTGAGTTAATAGCCGCCAGGATAGCTGCCAAGATAAGACACCTGAAAAATGAGGCAGAACACCTGCAACTGAACGCCCTGTCGAACAAGCTTTTGTCCGTTACCAATACATTGCTGTTCGCGGAAAATAAAGATGAACTCTACAAGACTATACTGGAACTGGCAGCTGACCTGCTAAATGCCACCCAGGGATCAATTATGATGATGGATAAAAGCGGGGAAAGCTTGCATATTGTTTATACCATGGGGATGAGCCTGCATCTCGCCCAGTGCATGACTGTCAAGGTAGGTAGAGGGATAGCCGGCAAGGTGGCCAAGACCGGCATCCCGCTTTTGGTCGATGACATCGAAAAAGACAGCAGGATAGGCATCAGGAACAGGCCACGATTCAAGTCCAAATCCCTCATCTGCATTCCGTTGAAGCTTAAGGACAAGACCATCGGGGTGCTGAATCTATCCGATAAGGAAGATATGGCAGCCTTCACGGAATCTGACAAAAACCTTCTCACCTCTTTTGCCAATCTTGCTTCTCTGATGATTGAAAGAACTCTGGTTATTGAGGAATCAGTCATTTTCGAAAAAATGGCCGTAACTGATGCCTTAACCGGTCTTTATAACCGCCGCTTCCTCAAAAACCGTATTGAAGAAGAGCTTAATCGTAGTATTCGTCAAAAATTGAATTTGACAATACTGTTCATAGATCTGGATCATTTCAAGATTTACAATGACCTATGCGGCCACATTGCCGGTGATGAGGCGTTGAGAAAGACAGCTGCCATAATCAGGGCATCGGTCAGGGACATGGATATCGTAGCACGCTATGGAGGTGAAGAATTCTGCGCCATTTTACCCGGCACTTCAAAAACAGAGTCTTTGGCGGTAGCAGAGCGGATCCGCGCAGGAATTGAAAAGGAGGCTTTTCCGGAAGAAGAAAATCTTCCATTGGGGAGGCTTACGACTAGTATCGGCGTTGCTTCTTTCCCGGAAGACGGACACACGTTCACGTCACTGGTTCATGCTGCAGATGTGGCTTTATATCAGGCAAAGACTAGCGGCAGGAACGCTATTGTCGTGGCACACACGCCATGAGTAATACCTGATGCAACAGGGATCAAATTCCGTTTTTTCTGAGGCGATAACAGGTGCCTGCATTATCAAGGGCAATGGCTGCGTAAGTTGCAAGGGTCGTAACGAAATCTACCTCCGTGTCGGTAAACATTTTGCCTCCGGGGCGCCCGGAGATGTTGACCACCCCCACGACACGGTCCTTTATCTGCAGTGGCACCGACAGTATTCCCGGTGTGCTGAAAAGATCTCCACAGGTGTCTTCCTCAAGAAGCCTTACAGTAAGAGAAGCGGGTATATCGGACTCAATTGACAACGGTTTATTATCGGCAGCGACAAGACCTGATATACCCTGATCTTTCTGCATACTGAAAGTCTTTGCCAAATTGTGATCGATGCCGACACAGACCTTCATAGAAAATTTCATTCCTGATTTATCCAGTAGCAAAAGATAACCCTTTTCTGCCTTCAACTGTGCAACCGCACTCTCCACCAGTTTCCGCAAAATTGTACCAATATCCGTAGTCGAAGCCAGAGCGGCACAGGCACTGTTTAGTGTAGTCATCATCTGCAGCGTTTCTTCCAGGGCATGGTTCTTTTCTGAAAGGTCACGGATCAATCGCCGGTTTTCAACGGTCAGCGATTGTTTTTCCATGGTCCTGGCTACAACATTGTAGAGAATGGCCTCATCATCAATGGGCTTGACGATATAGTCGTAGGCACCAAGCCTCAAGGCCTTAATGGCAGTAAAAGATGATGCATTGCTGGAAATGATCACCACATCTATCTCCGGTTTCATTTCCTTTGCCAGTTTAAGCATGTTCAAGCCACTCATGCCCGGCAACATGATGTCAGTCAACACCATGTTGAATTCCTCAGCCCGAAAAAGCCTGACGGCTTCCTCCCCGGATGAGGCGCAGGTAACCCGATAACCCTTCTTCAACAGGAGCCCGTAGACCATTTTCTGAAAGGAAGGGGAATCGTCGACCACTAGTATATGGGGTGAAAAATTTGCCAAAGGTTCTCTCGCCGGGGTTGATTAACAGCACGGGAATGTTAGTGCAAGAGTATGTAAAAATCAACATAAATGAAGTCTCTTTCTGCTTACATCTGACAAGGCGCTGACCAGAAAAGCTTTGACAACAGTTAAGTCTTTCCTATAGTATTGGCCAAAATTCAGTAGAGGTCTGGCAATGGAAGCAGCACTTGCCCTTATTGGGGAAGATCTTACAAACGTAGAGCTACAGTTCAAGAAGGATCTTCATTCGGATGTACCGCTGATTCGCAAGGTGGGCGAATACGTTCTTGCCAGTGGCGGCAAAAGGATCCGACCAGCGCTGTTATTGCTTTCTGCAAAATTATGTGGCTACACCGGCAACAGGAATGTTGCCCTGGCCAGTGTCATAGAATTTATCCACACCGCAACCCTTCTCCACGACGATGTTGTCGACAACGCCAATCTCCGCCGCGGCATAGCTTCAGCTAATACATTGTGGGGCAATGAGGCCTCAGTTCTGGTCGGCGATTTTCTTTTTTCAAAATCATTCTCCTTGATGGTTGCCGATGGCGACCTGAAAATACTGAAGGTGCTTTCTGGCGCTACAACAATTATTGCCGAAGGCGAAGTGCTGCAGCTGATCTGTACCAGCGATCTGGACCTGACCCTGGAAAGATACATAGAGGTGGTAAAGGCAAAGACGGCCATTCTCCTATCGGCAGCGTGTCAATCCGGGGCCATTCTCGGCCAGGCGTCTTCCCAGCATGAAACCGCACTGCAGGAATTCGGCATGGACCTTGGAATTGCCTTTCAACTCATGGATGACACCCTCGACTATGTTGCCAGTGAAGAGCAGTTTGGCAAAAGTATCGGTCACGATCTTGAAGAGGGCAAAATAACCCTCCCCCTGATTCATACCCTCAGGCAATGTACTGCAGAGGAAAGAAGTCAGATCGGGACGATAATCGAAAAAGATATTCTCGAAGACCAGGACTTTTCAACTGTCTTTGATTTGGTGGGGAAATATGATGGGATAAAACATACAATTGCCGTTGCCAACGAGTACGTCAACCGTTGCAAAGGCCACCTCAATGTGTTCCCTGAGTCAACTGAAAAAGCTGCGCTTTTTGACTTGGCGGATTACGTCCTGACTCGCGTCAAATAGCAGCCTCCATCCGTTAAATCACAACTCCCGCAAATCCATTCCTCTAAACACTCCAACAATTCACACCTTGCTCTTGGCATAATTAGTGCTGTTTTCATGGAAAACACTCCCCCCTCAGCATCTCAGGTTACACAAATGCCCGACAGCGAACTGGTTCACCAGACACAAATGGAACTGGACGGCGACAACTACCAGATACTGGTCTTTTGTCGCAGAGATGGCAGATTTTTCGCCCAGACCCTTTTCGAGGATGACGACATCATCATAAGTGATGGCTTGAGCCTGCTTGATGCGTTGGGGAAGCATGAGAGACTTCTTCCCCTTGCCGTAGTTTCAAGGCAACTAAAAAGGTACCCTTTTAAATCCAGAACAAAGCGCCTTTAGCGAACTTGCCACCCTGAGTTCCTTCTCAATTATGATTTCCTGCATGTAAACCTTGCTTTCCATCCGCACATCATTTAGAAATATCCCCATGCAACAAATCAAAAATATCCGCCTTTTGATTGCAGCATCATCCATTCTCGGCATCAGTCTGCTGCATTACCTTACGCCACTGCACCTGCCAATGTTGCATGATGTTTTCCAAAGGCTCTACTACCTGCCAATTATTCTATCGGGGCTGTGGTTCGGCTTACGCGGCGGACTTACAGCATCACTTGTCGTAAGTATCATGTATGTTCCTCATATCCTTTTCCAATGGGGCATACATCCTTCCCTTGAGCTGGAAAAATACCTGGAAATTCTCCTCTACAATGTTGTCGGCGGAGTCACAGGGCTTCTTTCCCAGCGGGAAGAGACCCGCAGGGAAGAGCTGGAAAGAACCGCAAAAGGGCTTGAAGAATCCTACAGAAAACTCCATGAGCAGGCTGACCTGCTGATAAAGACCGAGGAGCAACTAAGACGGTCGGAGCGACTGTCGGCCCTCGGAGAACTGTCAGCAACCCTTGCCCACGAAATAAGAAACCCCTTGGGCTCCATAAAGGGGACGACCGAGATTCTCAAAGACAGCTTTGCTCCCGGAGAGAAAAAGTATGAGTTTCTGGAAATTTTGCTGAAGGAAGCAGACCGCCTCAATAGGGTCGTAGAAAACTTCCTGGGCTTGGCCAGCCCCGTACGGGTGGAGCAGAACAGATGTGATATAATGTTGGAGCTCAGGGAACTTGTTGCATTCACTACAGCGGAAGCATTATCCATGGAGGTAAAGGTCCGGCTGGAGCCGGCAGAAATACCACCCATCAAGGGTGACACGGAAAAATTGCGACAGGTTTTCCTGAACCTGCTGATGAATGCGCTGCAGGCCACTGGAACTGGCGGAGAAGTTGTGATCAGTGCTGTCGGTCCTCTGCATACCAGTGAAAATCAACCTGTCATAGAACTGTCTTTCGCCGATAACGGTCAGGGCATCGACCAGGAGATGCTTGAACGAATCTTCCAGCCTTTCTTCACGACAAAAAAGGGGGGTACAGGCCTGGGCCTGGCAATTACCCAGAAGATCGTCGAAAGCCACGGCGGCACCATCCGGGTTACCAGTACCAAAGGAAAAGGAACGACCTTCACCGTAATATTGCCCGCATAAGGCAAACGGGAGCTGCCATAAATCAATGACTGCAAAAATTCTTCTCATAGACGATGACACCTCATTACGTCGAGTTCTGGAATACAATCTCCAGGAGGAGGGATACGAGGTAATTACAGCTGTGGACGGTGAAACCGGCCTTGCGCTTTTTAACGAGCATTCTCCTCCCCTGGTGATAACCGATCTTAAGATGCCTGGTATCACAGGCTTCCAGGTCCTCTCCACCATTAAGGAGCGATCACCGGCGACGCTGGTCATAGTTATCACCGCCTTTGGCGCCATTGACACTGCCATAGAAGCAATGAAACTGGGCGCTCACGACTATATTACCAAGCCTTTCAACCGCGATCAGTTGAAGCTGGTTGTGAAAAAAGCCCTGGAACTGCGCGGACTGACCGAAGAGAACCGGCTTCTCAAAGAAGAACTGACGGAACGTGCCGAATTCAGAAACATCATCGGCATCTCACCCGGCATGGAGCAGGTATTTCATATTGTCAGAAAAGTAGCCGATACGGATGCCACCGTCCTGATAACAGGAGAGTCCGGCACCGGCAAGGAACTGGTAGCCAAATCGATCCATTCGCTCTCATCCCGTCGCAGCCGGCCTTTTGTGCCGATAAACTGCGCGGCAATTCCCCGGGAATTACTGGAAAGCGAGCTTTTCGGCCATGTCAAGGGAGCTTTTACCGGTGCAGTGCGGGATAAGACGGGCAAACTGGAGACAGCCGATGGTGGCACCCTGTTTCTGGATGAAGTGGGTGAGTTGCCGGTTGACCTGCAACCAAAGCTTTTACGCGCTCTGCAGGAAAGGATCGTGGAACCGGTGGGGGGAATAAGCCCCAGGAGAATTGATGTGCGCGTCATTGCCGCAACCAATGTTGATCTGGAAAAGGCAATCGAAGAAGGTGCCTTTCGCGAAGACCTGTTTTATCGTCTGTCGATCATTCCGGTCCACCTTCCACCGTTGCGCGAAAGAGCTGACGACGTGCTGCTTCTCACCAGACACTTCACGGCAAAACATGGCGGAGGCGGGGTCAATTTTACGCCTAAAGCTCTTGAAGCCTTGAAACAGTATCATTGGCCGGGCAATGTCCGGGAGCTGGAAAATACCATCGAGCGCCTGCTTATCATGCGTAATGGTGAAACCATTGATATCGGGGACATCCCTCCGAAACTCCTCGGCGTCAGAAAGGTAACTGAGGTTGGGGTGATAAACCTGCCTGCATCGGGCTATTCCCTGGAGCAACTTGAACGGGAAATCGTGGTCGAGGCGCTGGAAAGAAATGATTGGAACCAGACTGCCGCCGCGCGATTTCTCCGCATCCCCCGGCACACCCTTATTTATAGAATGGAAAAATACAATATAACTCCCCAGGAGCGGAAAAAATGAAAAGATTCTTTTTTGCAATGCTGATTCTATGTACCCTTGTAACTGCCTGTACCCGCGGCAGTGAACCTGTCACAGAGGGAAAAGTCGCACCGGATTTCACTCTGAAGGATCTTTCGGGCCGTGAAATTCACCTTTCCGACTTAAAGGGCAAGGTGGTCTTTCTCAATTTCTGGGCAACATGGTGCCCCCCGTGTCGGGAAGAAATTCCATCAATGATGAAACTTAATCAGGCAATGGCAGGTAAACCTTTCGAGATGCTGGCGGTATCCATAGATGAGGGAGGTAAGGATGCAGTTGAAAATTACTTCAAGAAATCAGGATTGATGCTGCCGGCCCTGCTGGATGCGGATAACGCCATAAGCAAGCGTTACGGGACAACAGGGGTACCCGAAACTTTTATCCTGGACAAAAAGGGTGTTATACTGAAAAAAATCGTTGGTGGCATGGACTGGAGCGACCCCCAGGTGATCGCCTATTTCAATGAAATAATCAGCCGTTAATCGAGGGACTACTGCAATGGGATCTTCTAACATAACCATTTTCGGCGCTCTGATCGCCGGTTTTCTTTCTTTTCTTTCCCCCTGCGTTTTACCGCTCATCCCTTCGTACATAACCTACATAACCGGGCTGTCCTTTAACGATCTGCAGGCCGAGCACCCGTCACATAAAGTCAGACAGCAGACGATAATACATTCCCTTTGCTTCATCGCGGGTTTTACCAGCGTGTTTGTCCTGCTTGGCGCATCGGCCACCTTTATAGGATCATTCCTGCAATCGCACATGACCCTTTTACAGAAGGTGGGGGGAGCACTGATCTTCATTTTCGGCATACATGTGACAGGCATCTTCGACATCGGCATGCTGCTCGGTGAAAAGAGGCTGACTCTTCATCGCAAGCCCGCAGGGTTCCTGGGCAGCTTTGTCGTCGGGGTTGCTTTTTCTGCCGGCTGGACCCCCTGCATTGGGCCGATCCTCGCCTCGATTCTAATGGTGGCCGCCACCGAAAGCACCATCTATAGAGGCGTATCCCTTTTGCTTGCTTATTCCATCGGCCTTGCCGTACCGTTCTTCCTTTCTTCCCTGGCGTTGCATCAATTCCTCGTCCTCTTTACCCGCTTCAAAAAGTACATTCGCATCTTTGAAATCATCACCGGCGTCTTTCTAATGGTAGTCGGAATCCTTATTTTCACCAACAATCTTTCTCTCTTCAGCAGATATGCCACCATCTGGTTCGGTGGAGAGTAACTGTTCCGTGTCCGATAAAACTCGCGTCTCCATACAGTTGGTTGTTTCAGATCTGGGAGTAACAGAAGCTTTCTATGGCGGCATCCTTCAGATGCCCGTCGAGAGAGCACTTACGTCTCCCGGCGCACCGGAACATCTGGTGATGGCCCAGGATGGTTGGACGGTCATTTTTGTGGAAGAGTCTGCGGTGCTCCATGCGCACGCCATTCTGGAGGAAAGACTCACCGCCTTCCCAAAAGGAATAGGAATGACAATTCATTTTCGGGTGGATGAAATAGAGGAGATTTACGATGCCCTGCTGGATGAGGAGCTGGAAATACTCTACCCCCTGGAATTGAAACCTTACCGGGTCTTCGAGCTATGGTGCTTCGACCCTGACGGGTATCTTGTAGTGCTGGAACAGCCTCTGGAAACAATCACCGGCTAAAAAAAGTCACAGTAAGCAGGGCACCAGGGCTTTCATGGCGCATTCACTGACACCACCGGACTTTCCTCACCATTGGGATTAACTACCTGGATGCTGAAATTTTTAGTTGTTGAATCGTATGGATGGCGCTGATAGATGAGCCGGTTGCAATCCAGGTAAATCAGCTTTTCCCTCCCCCCAGGTGGCACATCTCCACTGGAAAGCCTCACCCCATCCACAACCAGCAAGGAACCCTGAAGAAAGTTCCGGCCGTCTATGATAAGTTCATAGTAGTTGACGAAGTCCCCTCCCCGGCTCACATTGGCAACCTCTGGCCGGCTGTTGACAAACAGGGCTATGGCAGCGGAAACTTCATCTGTCGGATTCTTCACCTGGATCTGGTGCAGACCGCTGGCAAGCAGCGATGGTGCGGTAAAGGAGATCGCCTCTTTACCAAGAAATCTGCTTTTTATGACAGCCCCATCAAGAAGCACCTGGGCTCCATCACGAAAGTTCCTGCCACTGATGGCAACCTCCCTTTCTCTCCCAGCTGCACAGTTATAGATGGTATCTGGCACGATTCCGGTTACCACCGGTTTCTGTGCCTGCAACGAAAAATTGTAAGCCTTGCTGGTGGCGCCATCCTCCCGCTTCACATAAAGCGCATACAGCCCAGGCGGGAGGTCGGGTATTTCAAAGGTTAGTATTTTGGGGCTAGCGACCTTGGTCGCCATGCTGAAGCTGCCCAGATAGGCGATTGTTTTATCGGTGAAGCCCGTACCGCTCAGGGTAACCGTGGTGCCGGGCTCTCCCTGTGCAGGAATAATACTCAGGATGCCCATGGCAGATGCTTGATCTTCTGCTGCAACGGTTCGAGTCGTGATCCTTTTTCCTGAAGCCTTAACGGTTGCCGCAAAACCTGCTTGTGGGACATTCAGCAGCATCAACAGAAAAAAAATTACAGCACATCTCATTGTCAGCCTCCTTGAGATCCGGCTATTGGCAATTAAACCACCGACTGCACCCTTGTCAATTTTCTGCTTTCAAGGCAAACCATATGCCGATCATGAGGAAAATGCCATTGGTCGACCAGGCCGAAATCACAGGGGACAAGACACCAGCCTGGCCGAAAGACAAGACGATTGAATTGAGAACAAAAAAGCCGAAGCCGATGCCCAGGCTGGCACTTATGCCCAGGGCGATACCGCTGGAACGGCTGCCACGAACGGCAAAAGGGACCCCGAGAAACGCCATGACCAGTGGAGCAAATGCCAGGGATATCCTGCCATGCATCTGTGCGAGATAGCGGGTCGGGTCGTACCCGCCTTTCCTCAGTTTCTCGCAATAGGCAGCCAGTTCCCGAATGCCCATATTGTCGGAAAACTTCCTCATGACCTTGAGATCAGTAGCCCTGAGATTCAATGGCACCGGCATGGATGCAACTTCACTGGTCTTGATGATATTACTTTCCGAAAATTCACGGGCTACCACATCCGTCAGTAGCCATCCGCCGGCATCAAGTTTTGCCGTAGCTGCATCCAGCCGCTGTTCGGGCTGCATTCCTGCCCCCATTCTCCAGACAGTTATCCCTTTCAGCTGACCGCTCGCAGGATCGAACAGGTTCGCTTTGAGTATAAAGTTATCATCCCGATGCCATATGTTCATCTGCCGGAAAAACAAGTTAGGGCTCTTCTTTTCTATCAAGACTTCCCGGATATATTGCCCCTGAACGATACAGCGCGGCAGGACATATTCATTGATCGCCAGATTGAGAATGCTCACGCTGAAGGCAATGACAAGTATGGGCATGGCTATACGGCCGAGACTGAGCCCACAGCCACGCATGGCGGTCAATTCACTGCTCATGGAGAACATACCCAAAGTAAGGAGGGTTGCCATCAGCACTGCCATGGCCGACGTCTGGCAGATCACCTCCGGTATTCTGGTCAGAAAAAACAGTGCGATATAAGCAGGATTGGCGCCCGCAAAACGGCCTATCTTCTCCAGAAAATCAACCACGAGAAAAATGGCGATGAACGTTCCCAGGCAAAGACAGAGAATTCTCGCGTATGCTGCAGCTACGAACCGATTGAAGATTTTCATCGGCTTGAGCCCCTCTTCGTCAATCTGCTTACCCATGAAGCAATGCAGGAAAAGTAATCGAACAGTGCTATTTTTTCCTCTGCCGCGGTTTTTCGGAAAAGATAGATGCCGAAAGCGACAAAGAGCATGTTAGGGACCCAGGCGGCGAGAAATGGATTTAGAAGCTCTTTTTCCCCCAGAGTCTTGCATGCAGAAAGAATGATGTAATACAAAAGTAGCAGAAAAATACTTATGGCAAACCCGGCAGCTTTCCCTGAACGCTGGTTCTGTATGCCGAGGGGCATTCCCACCAAGGTGAAGATGAGGCAGGCAAAGGGAAGTGAAAAGCGCCGATGGTATTCGAGGCGCATTTCCAGCCTTCCTTTATTGTCAAAGTGGTTGGAGTTCCAGTTGGTCCGCAGTTCAGCCAGGGACATGTCCCGCTCGTCCCTTTTTACCGCTTGGGATGCCTGGCTGAGGTTTATATGCAGATCGTAATCACTGAATTGAACCAGGCGATAACCCTCTCTTCCGGCAGTGCGGTGGATACTGCCGCTGGCCAGGTGCAGCCTCACCGACCGTGAAGCATGGTCCGCATTAATGGTCCCATGTCCGGCCATAATGGTGGAAGGCTCAAGGGGATCTCTCTCATCCTGGATGATGATGCCGGACATGACCTGAGTGCGCTCGTCGTAACCGTCGCAGTAGATAACGATTCCGGGAAAATCACCGTTAAAAACCTTCTCCTTCACGCCAAGGGATACTCGGTTCTCCACCACCGTTACCAGCAGGTCCTTGAATGCAGAATTCCCCTTGGGAACGGCATAGATGGTGATAAAGGCACCAGCCAGATAGGTGATGACTGCAAGGGAAAAAACAGGCGGCAGCAATCCATACAGGCTTATGCCGCTGGCTTTCATGGCAATGATCTCGCTGTCGCCGGAAAGCCTGCCGAAGGCAAGCAGGATGGCAAGAAGAAAGGCCATGGGAATGGTAACTAAGAGAAATGAAGGGAGCAGATAGAGTATCATCCGCAGGACGTCGCCCAGTGGCACCCCCTTGGTAACGACCATGTCCGTCAGCCTCAGCAGACGCCCCATGAGCAGGACAAAAGTGAAAGTGGCAACTCCCAGGAAGAACGGAGGAGGTATTTCCTTGAAAATATAGCGGTAAAGGGTACTGTTCATAAACGATCGCATGATACATGAGATAACCGGTGAAGTAAAGGAGAGTGAATGCCACATGCCCACGTAAGCGGTAAAATTACCTTGCTAACACCATGACATTGTGCTATATAAATTCGCTATTTCAAATTCACACGCCCTCTTTATAACCGGTGGTGTCCTGATGGATTCCGGTGGAAGTTGGGAGCGGCGGAGGGAAAACCAAAGGAGAAACAATATGTCGAACATCACCATGAAGGAACTGCTGGAAGCTGGCGTCCATTTCGGTCACCAGACAAAGAGATGGAACCCGAAGATGAAGCCTTACATCTTTGGCGCCCGTAACGGAATCTACATAATTGACCTGCAGAAGACGGTCAGACTTTTCAAGAGCGCCTATAATTTCGTATTTGAAGCGGCTCAAGCAGGCGAGACAATGCTTTTCGTCGGCACCAAGAAGCAGGCACAGGACTCCGTTGCCGAAGAGGCACAGCGTTGCGGAATGTTCTTCGTCAATGATCGCTGGCTGGGTGGAATGCTTACCAACTTCTCCACTGTCAAACAGAGCATAGAGCGGCTTAAGCGAATCGACGCCATGTTCGCGGACGGAACCATTGAAGCGTATACCAAAAAGGAAGCCCTGCAGATGGAAAAGGAGCGGGTTAAACTGGAGAAGACCCTTGGCGGCATCAAGGGCATGAACAAGCTCCCCGGCCTGCTTTTCGTCATTGATCCGAAAAACGAGGAGATTGCCGTCAGCGAAGCGAAAAAACTCGGCATTCCCGTTGTCGCCATCGTCGATACCAACTGCGATCCTGATAACATCGACTACGTTATCCCTGGCAACGACGACGCCATTCGTGCCATTCGCCTTCTCACCAGCAAGGTCGCCGACGCCATGATCGAAGGAGGCCAGGCGCGCAATACCCAGCTTCAAACAGACACTGAGGGAGCTGAGTTTGCTGCAGGTGAAGAAACAGGCGAAGGAACTGTTGCTGAAGCATAATTTTAAAAAAAACGCATTCAGATCAGCACTGATCTTGGAGGATAAAAGTGAGTATTACAGCTACGCAAGTTAATGAATTGAGAAAAGCTACGGGCGCAGGCCTGATGGATTGCAAGAAAGCGCTGACGGAAACCGGTGGAGATCACGAGCAGGCTGTCGATTACCTGCGCAAGAAGGGACTTGCCGCCGCTTCCAAGAAAGCCGGTCGGGCTGCCACCGAAGGTCTGGTCGGCTCTTACATCCATGCCGGCGGGAAGATCGGCGTGCTTGTCGAAGTAAACTGCGAAACGGATTTCGTCGCCAAGAATGAAGGTTTCCAGAATTTCGTCAAAGACGTCGCCATGCACATTGCCGCGGCATCCCCGCTCTACGTGCGCCGTGAAGAGGTCGATCCTTCCGTACTGGAGCGGGAAAAGGAAATATACCGGGCAAAGGCCAAGGAAAGCGGCAAACCCGACAACATAGTCGAGAAGATCATTGAGGGGCAGGTCAACAAATTCTATGGCGATATCTGCCTCCTTGAGCAGGCGTTCGTCAAGGACCCGGACAAAACCGTCCAAACGTATCTGAATGAGACGATCGCCACCATCGGTGAGAATATCAGCATCCGACGGTTCGCAAAATTCAATCTCGGCGAAGGGTTGGAAAAGAAAGAAAGCGATTTTGCAGCGGAAGTTGCTGCCGCTGCCGGCGCCTGACAGGCAATAAGAGGCCGGCCATTTCAGTGGCCGGCCTTTTTTGTGTTGTAGACATAACTCCGCATATAAAATGAAGGTAACGATCATGAGCAAGCTACGATACAAAAGGGTCCTTCTGAAACTTTCAGGGGAAGCGCTTGCCGGCGAACAGGGATACGGCATCGAACCCAAAACCATTACGACTATCGCCAATGAGATAAAAGAGGTCGTTGCCTGCGGGGTGCAACTTTCCCTGGTCATCGGCGGAGGCAACATTTTCCGCGGGCTGGCAGCGTCCTCCAAGGGCATGGATCGCGCCAGCGCCGACTATATGGGCATGCTGGCCACCATGATCAACTCGCTGGCCATGCAGGACGCACTGGAGAAGGTAGGCGTTGATACGCGTGTCCAATCGGCCATTGCCATGCAGGAAGTTGCCGAACCATACATCCGCCGTCGGGCCATCAGACACCTGGAAAAAGGGAGAGTGGTCATCTTCGGCGCAGGTACCGGCAATCCCTATTTCACCACCGACACGGCCGCCAGCCTCAGGGCAATGGAGGTAGGCGCCGAGGTGATCCTCAAGGGAACAAAGGTTGACGGCGTGTATACTGCCGATCCGAAAAAGGATGTCAATGCTGTCAAATTCGCCCAGCTCACCTATATCGAAGTGCTGAAAAAAGGGCTGCAGGTTATGGACGCAACCGCCACCTCCCTGTGCATGGATAACAACCTCCCGATTATAGTTTTCGATGTCACCACTGACGGAAATGTTAAAAAAGTCGTTTGCGGCGAACCGATCGGCACCATAGTGAAAGGAGAATAGCATGACCAAGGATGTCATTAGCGGCATGAGCAGTCATATGGACAAGACTATTGATTCACTGCGCAAGGAATACCAGAAGGTTCGCACTGGTCGCGCCAGCACCAGCCTTCTCGATGAGATAAAGGTCGACTTCTATGGTACGCTGTCACCGCTGAATCAGGTTGCAACCCTTGCAGTCCCCGAGCCCCGTACCATAACCCTGCAGCCTTGGGATGCAAAAATGATCCCCCCCATTGAGAAGGCAATAATGAATGCCAACCTGGGGCTCACCCCCGCCAATGACGGTAAGCTCATCCGTCTGAACCTCCCTCCTCTTACAGAGGAAAGGCGCAAAGAGATCGTCAAGCAGCTTAAGAAATTTGCCGAGGATGCGAAAGTCGCGGTGAGGAATATCCGCCGTGAAGCAATCGACGACCTGAAGAAGCTGGAAAAGGAAAAGAAAATCTCCGAAGATGACTTGAAACGTGCGGAGAAGGATGTCCAGGATGTGACCAACAGCCATGTGGCACGGATTGACGAAGTGTTGCTCCACAAGGAAAAAGAGGTTATGGAAGTTTGATGCCTCCTCTGTCAGCAATTGGCAGCACAATTTGCCTTGCACTATACTTGAAAAGCGGTTTCCCCCTCTCACCAGGGGATTTTTTTATTTGAAGAGATGTTCCTTGGCCAGTACCCGGTAACAGCATGTTCTATCGTCAGATAGCCTGACGGTGTCGATTTCTTGGGAAGGTGTATGCACAGATTTGACAAGAGCAGTCTCCCCCACCACCTGGCAGTGATTATGGATGGTAATGGACGCTGGGCAAAGCAACAGATGTTGAAAAGAATCGTTGGACATCAGAAGGGCGTGGAAACCGTCCGCCTGATAGTGGAAGAATGCTCAAAGCTGGAAATTGCCTATCTGACGCTGTTCGCCTTCTCAGCCGAGAACTGGTTGAGGCCGAAAACAGAAGTAAAAGCCCTCATGGCCCTGCTGAAGAAATTTGTCCGATCCGAACTCGGCCGCATGATGAGCAACAACATCCGTTTCAATGTCATCGGCAATCGGACCGAACTGCCCGCCGACATCAACGCGGAAATCAGTGCGGCCATCGCCAAGACCGAGACCAACACTGGTATGCTCCTGACTCTTGCTCTCTCCTATGGAGGGCGACAGGAAATAGCCGGTGCTGCCAGGAAGATTGCCTGTGATGTTGCTGCAGGCAACATCAAACCAGAGGAAATCGACGAGAAGACCTTCAACAATTACCTTTACACTGCAGCCATGCCGGAACCCGATTTTCTTATCAGAACAAGTGGAGAGATGCGGATCAGCAATTTTCTCCTCTGGCAGTTGGCCTACACCGAGCTTTACTTCAGCGATGTGAACTGGCCTGATTTCGACAAAAAGGAGTTGTATAAGGCATTCCACCATTATCAATCGCGGGAACGCAGGTTCGGCAAAACCAGCGACCAGCTGCAGACCGGAATGCCTACCGCTTGACAAGCCACAGTACGGAAGAGGAGTGACATATCAAACGGCTAGCCACTGCAATAGTTCTTTTGCCCCTGCTCATACTGCTCATCGTCAAGGGGACTCCATTCGCCTTCTCCTGTTTCATTATCATTGTCTCCCTCCTGGGACTTGCTGAATTTTATCAGATGGCAATGCCCGACAGAAAGACGGAGGGACGAGTGGCAGCAGTTGCCGGTGCATTGGTCCTGACATCCTTTTTCCCTGCCGATCGCATCGTTATTCTTACCGCCATATCAGCCTTTGTCCTCTGCTTTTCACTTGTCATTCTCTTCAGGTTCCGGGACATCAGGCAAGCCGCCCAGGAATCGGCGCTGATGATGATGGGATTGCTATATGTTCCGCTGCTACTGGGGCATCTCATCCTGCTGCGCAATCTCGAATATGGCAAACAGTGGATTCTGCTCATGCTCGTCATCGTCATGAGCGGCGATAGCGCCGCCTACTACTGCGGTTCGACCTGGGGCCGGACCAGGCTCTACCCCGAAGTAAGCCCGAAAAAAAGCGTCGAAGGCTCCCTTGGCGGCCTCTTCGGCAGCATTTTCGGTGCAGTGGCAACAAAACTGATTTTTTTTCCCCAACTCTCTTTTTTGGACTGTATCCTGACCGCCGTTCTCCTTGGCGTGCTCGGGCAGTTGGGCGATCTTTTCGAATCCCTTCTCAAGAGGAGTTGCGGTGTCAAGGATTCGGGAACCATTATCCCCGGCCACGGCGGAATTCTTGATCGTCTCGACAGCATACTTTTTGCTGCCCCGGCGGCTTTCTTCTACGCCTATTTCATTTTCAGACCATGATTCATATTCTTCAAAGTGAGGCGCAATGAAAAATCTTACCATCCTCGGTTCCACCGGATCGATCGGCGTCAGCACGCTGGAAATAGTCGCGGCACACCCGGAAAAATTCAAGATCATTGCTCTTACAGCCGGAGAAAATATTGATTTGCTGAAGGAGCAGATCGATGCATTTGCGCCGCAGCTGGTCGCCGTCAAGAATGAAGAGCTTGCCTTGAAACTGGAAGGAATGCTTTCCTGCAGAAAGACCGCAGTCATGTATGGTGTAGAGGGAATGATCGCTGCTGCAACAGCCTCGGATACCAACATGGTAGTCGCAGCCATCGTCGGAGCTGCCGGATTGCTTCCCACGTCCGCAGCCATCGAGGCAGGCAAGGATATCGCTCTTGCCAATAAAGAGACTCTCGTCACGGCTGGCCGCCTTATCATGGATATGGTCAAGACCCGTGGTGTCAAGCTCTATCCTGTAGACAGCGAGCACAGCGCCGTCTTTCAATCGCTGCAGGGACATCGCAAGGAGGACGTAAGGCGGATCATTCTCACCGCTTCCGGCGGCCCGTTCCTCAACCTCTCAGGAGAAAAACTAGCACAGGTGACGGTAAAGGACGCCCTCAATCATCCCAACTGGAGCATGGGACAGAAGATCACCATCGATTCAGCCTCCATGATGAACAAGGGACTTGAAGTCATCGAAGCCAGTTGGCTGTTCGACATGCCGGCAGAGAAAATCTCGGTTAATATCCATCCGCAAAGCATCATTCATTCCATGGTAGAATATAATGATGGATGTGTCATGGCCCAGATGGGCATTCCAGACATGAAGGCACCGATCGCCTACGCCCTCACCTATCCCGGCAGGGTGCCGACTGGGGTAAAGCCGCTGGATCTTACAACGCTTTCAGGACTTACCTTCTTTAATCCGGATGTAGTACGCTTCCCGGCGCTGCAACTGGCTTACCGGGCAATGAAAGATGGGGAGAGCATGCCGACCGTCATGAATGCCGCCAACGAAGTGGCTGTAGCTGCGTTTTTATCCGGCAGAATAAAGTTCACGGACATCGCCCGTTCAATTGAAAAAACCATGGATCTTCATCATCCCCGCAGCCTTTCCAGCATCGAAGATGTAATTGAAATCGATCAATGGGGCCGCGAGAGGTGTTCGGAACTTCTCCAATCCTTTTGAGTCGTATGCTTGAAAATATGAATTTTACTCCAGCAACATTTTACAGGGGAAACGAATGCAGAGCGTAATATCGGCAATCATCGCCCTTGGGGCTCTTATCTTCATCCACGAACTGGGGCATTTCATCTTTGCCAAATGGTTCGGCGTCGGCGTCGACAAGTTTTCCCTCGGTTTCGGTCCCAAGATAATCGGCAAAAAGATTGGCGAAACCGAGTACCTTCTTTCCGCATTTCCCCTTGGCGGCTATGTGAAAATGGTCGGCGAAGGAGAAGACGCCGAGCTTACCGAAGAGGACAAAGCCCGCTCCTTTGCAGCCAAGCCTCCCCTGCAAAGAATAGTCATTGTTGCCGCGGGACCTTTGTTTAACCTTCTTTTTGCCTATTTCATCTTCATCATCGTCTATATGGTCGGTGTACCGGCAGCAACCACCAAAATCGGCGAAGTCGTCAAGGACAAGCCTGCAGCCCGCGCCGGAGTGCAGGCTAAAGACATGGTTACCGCCATTAACGGTAAGGTTGTCAATCGCTGGGAAGAACTTTCCTCCACCATTATCGAAGGAAAGGGACAACCGGTGGAACTGCAGGTGCAGAGGGAGGGCAAGACTCTCAACTTCCGCATAACTCCTGAAAAACGAACAGCAAAGAATCTCCTGGGGGACACTGTTACTACACCGGTTTTGGGAATCGTTTCGGCTGGGGAAATCGTCATCGATCATTTCGGTCCGGTTGATGCGTTTACCAAAGGTAGCGCCCAGACCTGGAATGTCATCAAGATAACTGTCCTGTCCCTGGTAAAACTGGTAGAAAGAGCCATTCCGCTGGATACCATCGGCGGACCGATCATGATCGTCAAGATGGCCGGCCAGCAGGCCGCTGAAGGAAGTGTCAGTTTTCTCGCCTTCGTCGCACTTCTTTCAGTCAACCTTGGAATTTTAAACCTGCTTCCTGTGCCGATTCTGGATGGGGGCCATCTTTTTTTCTACCTCTGGGAAATAGTATTCCGGAAGCCGATCAGTCCAAAAGCGCGGGAAATCGCCCAGCAGATTGGCCTGGTATTGTTGATAAGCCTGATGGTCCTTGCTTTCTATAACGATATTGCCAGATACTTCATCGGACAAAATCAATAACTACCGTAATGACCTTTGCAAGGAAGCCACCCATTGAAGCTTCTCACCATCGACACCTCCACCAGCACCTGCAGTGTAGCACTGACCATTGATCAGCGTCTGGCGGGAGAGTACCTGCTCCAGCTTGACAGAACACTGACCAACCGGCTTCTGTCCTGCGTCGATACCCTGCTAAGCGATGCCGGGATTCGGACCTGCGATCTGGACGGTTTTGCCGTCGCCCTTGGACCCGGCTCATTCACCGGGGTACGAGTCGGAGTGGCAACGGTAAAAGGCCTGGCGCTGGCCGCAGACAAACCGGTCGTCGGCTTTTCTTCACTGGCCATGCTAGCCGGGAATCTCCCGTGGAGCTCATATACGGTTTGTCCCATGTTCGATGCCCGGAAAAAAGAGGTTTACGCAGGTGCATACCGCTGCAATGAAGTGCCCCTGCCTCTGGCTGCTGATTGCGTCCTTCCTCCGGCCGATTTTCTGAAACAGATCATCGGTCCGGCCATATTCGTCGGTGAGGGGGCGGAAAAATACCGGGACCTGATCACCTCATCCAAGGGAGCCGATGCCTTCTTCGCCCCCTGGAATGTCCATCAACCCCGCGCCTCTGCCGGGGCTCTCCTTGCAGCAGACCTTTTCACCAAAGGCAAAACCATTCCGCTTGCCGAACTTAATCCCATCTATATAAGGCCGTCCGAAGCCGAACTGGCCAAACTTCACAGGCACCCCTGAACCACTGCGCCATTTTCACAACGTGTTTTAATTAATACAATTTGGTTGTATATTTGCATTATTTTTTACACCTTATGCCTCTGCCACGGTATTTTTTAGTTATTTCAGGTGTTTATCGCCTCCCAGTGACAATCGAGGCCGCCAATAAGCCATTGTTCCGGCTGATCTTGCCTGTATTTCAGCGGGAATTTTCTATTTAAAAAGTATATACCGATAGCTCACGCGCGAGATTAAGAACTCATTATAAAGAAATAACATTAATAGCCGCCTATAGGACAAGCTGGCCGTACGGCAACAGCTTTGGCCTGTCAGGCTTGCAGGAGGCAACATGTACGGCACCGTTATAAGGCGGATGACAAGCTGCTTATGGACATTGATGTTGCTGACTTTGTTATCCGGAACTGCGGCAGCGTCCATTTCCTGTTACGACTGTCACGGCTCTCGCAGTACGCATGATTACCGGCCGGTTGACGACACCTACCGCAATATCACCACCGGCGGCTTTCAGGGCAAACACAGAGCACATCTTCCCCTGGCAGCCGGACCGGCAAGCTGCAGCATCTGCCACCGCGGCAGCCAGGACTATACGTCCTCCCACCGTGACGGGCTGATCAGCCTCACCCCGAACATAAATAATTCCCCTTCGCCAGAACCGGCGCTTTACAAGAACCACACCTCGGCATTCCGCAACTGGACAACACCGTTCCCCCAGACGGCAGAACCTGTCCTCGGCAAGTGCACCAACGTCAATTGCCACTTCGAGTCCGATACCCCCCTGTGGGGAAACCCGTTTCCTCAGAATCAGCCTGCCTGCGGCAACTGCCATGGCCTCCCCCCCGCCAACGGCAGTCACCCTGCCACCACTGGTTCCGGGAAGAAACATGGCGACTACTACGGTACCGACGAGCACAGCTGCAGCAAATGCCATCCCGGCCACAACACCTTTTCCCATGCAACTAGCGCCGGACATCGGCCCATCCTACTTCAATTTACAACGCACCCAAACGGTGGCGGCTCATATTCAGGTGTCATGACGAACACTAATTATCTGCCTTCACAAAATAAGAATAGAAATGGCACCTGCAGCGGCATCTACTGCCATTCCAACGGCAGTCCTGACGGCAGGGGTACCGTCTCCGCCACCCCCACCTGGGGAGGAAGCGTCACTTGTACCGGCTGCCATGGCGGAAACAGCGATACCTCCTCCATGAGTCCTCGTCACGACAAGCATGCCGGTGATTACCAGTACCAGTGCGACAAATGCCACAGCACCACCGTCACTGGCTCGGCAGCCATTAGTGACCGGAACAGGCATGTTGACGGGCAGAAGGATGTTGCATTAAAAGAGGGTGGCAGTTTCGGCGAGTCGACAAAGCAATGCACCAACACCTACTGTCATTCCAACGCCCTTGGCCAGCAGGGTTTCAGGACACCGGCATGGAACGAAGCGGGACCGTATAAATGCTTTTACTGCCACAAGGGGCTCACCTCCGACTCTACTGTAGCCAATTGCGCCGAGATCGGCGGGGTCTGGGACAGCGAACACGGCGCCTGTACCCCCTTCGTCAATATCTCCACCAATGCCCATGCCAAGCATGTGGGGCCCCAGTGGATCCGCAAGTATCCCTGCAGCTACTGCCATAACCAGACAGTGAATGCAGCAGGAAGTATCAAGGACATGACCAGACATGCCGATGGCTCGAAGCAGGTGGTAATCGATTCTCAATGGGCAATAGATGGGCGCCCTGCGCCCTCCTATAATCCGGATTCCAAAATCTGCAGCAACGTCTACTGCCACTCCGACGGTACGGCCAACCCCCTGGACGAGGAAGTTAAGCAGCCTAATTGGCCCAACAAGGGATGGTCACGCTGCAATGCCTGCCATGGCCACCCCATTACCGGAACTTGCAACGCCTCCGGCTGTCATGACGGTACCACCCACGACGGCAGAACCTGGGCGGTCTATACCGGCTGGACCACAGGTTCGGAATGGCGTGCTGCGATGCCCATATTCCGCAATGAAGGGCCTGGTGAAGTAAGGGCAAACTCCCACCCCCGCCATACCGGAACATCATTCACATGCGGTAACTGCCATACAGCCACTGTCGTCAATGGTGATTGCGAGACCTGCCATGCAGGGGGACTCCCTGCCGGCAACATGGGCGAAATCGCCCATATCAACCCGGCCTATCACGTCAACAAGATCAGCGACGTCTTGTTCAGGGCAGGAGGTTCATACAACAGAAGTAGCAAGACGTGCTCAAACACCCGTTGCCATACGGGTACTTCCAACCCGCAGTGGGGGGCATCCATAGATTCCAGCATCATCTGCCTGAACTGTCACGGGACCATGGATACCGATGTCGACACCTTTACCGCCTTCAATAACGGCACCATGGCAAAAGTTAACCTGAGCCAGTGGGTGACCACCGGACATGGCCGTTATTCCACAGCAGGCCGCTATCCCTGGTCCAATAATCCTGCTGCCAATTTCCCCAGTAACCCCTGCTGGTATTGCCACGACAACACCGTCGTCCACGGGGGCGAGGAAAACTATTTCAGGTTGAAAAAGCACCCCCAGTACGAGCAGCGCTTCGACAAGGAATGCGCATACTGCCATATGGAACACAAGGATTATGAATGTATCCAGTGCCATGTGAGCCAGACTGAGAGTCTTGCCCCCCAGGCAACCATGAGCGGCATCATGGTAAAACTGAGAACGGGGGAGACGCGCACGGACTGGCCGGATCATGGCTGGCTGAATGGCTGCACCGCTACCGGCTGTCACGACAGCGACGACGGTCTTTTCTCTTCAGGCGGACACAAAGGGCATTCCACTGGTGCCGGAACATGGACCACCGCCCAGAAAGCGGACATAAAGAATCAGTACGTAATGATGGGTGTCTGCCTGCAGTGCCATGACGACGATTCGGGCGGACAGTGTACATTCTGCCACGCGCCCCCGCCAAGCAACCCCGGCAAATACTCCCTGGGCTACAATCCGGGAACAGGGTTCATCAAACCGAAGCAGGCACGGGCCTCGGCCGCACACTTCGGCAAAAAGCACTGGAATTCCTACCAGACAAACGGCGTCTGGAAAGGAGGCAAATTCTGCTGGGACTGCCATGATCCCCACGGCGACAGCAATATCTACATGATCCAAAGCCAGGTAGCCACCACCACCGATGGCAAGTATGGACGCCCGATTACCAGGGCCGCAGTATCCTTTACCCAAAAGACGAGGGGCCTCGATTATGCCGGTGACTCAACTAGACTCTGCAATGTCTGCCACGGACCCGATTCGAAACATTATCTGAGCAATTTCAGTGACGGCCACAATTCCAACAAGATCTGCACCACCTGCCACATGCACCGCTTCGCCGACGGGCACGCCGATTCCCAGCCCTGCAACTCCTGTCACAGCAATGCCAAGCCGGTACCCAAGCACGTGGCCTTCGGTTTGCCGGTTGTCTGCGTCAAATGTCATGCGGGATCCATCGGTAACCGGGGAGATGTGATAGGCCAGTTCAACAGCAATTCCCATCATGTACAGGGAGTAACGCTGACCGGCCGCCAGTGCTATGCCTGTCACTGGGAGGCAACCGAGTTCGGCACCATCGATGCCACCTACCATGAAGGCTTCAACTTCAATTCCTACTCCGGAGTGAAAGATGCAAAGGTCGACCTGGTCGTCTGGCAGAAGGAGCGGCGTCCCACCTTCTACAGCGCAACTTCCGCCATCCAGTTCACCGCCAACCGCATTGCCACGGTCAATGAGCGAGAGGAGGTAGGTAAACTCAACAACCACTGCATCTCCTGCCATTCCGATCAGAATAATTCCGCTACCCCTTTCAATGACTGCAAGACTCCGCGCCAGTATGCATGGGATGGACAATCCATCGCCTCACGCTATCAGCAGAAGGGAACCACCACCTGGGGCAAGGTCAATTCCGGCAGCTGGCCCAACGCCAACCGCAAGGATACCGTCGTCAAGGCATTCTCAGCCCACGGCAATGCAACCGCCAACCAGGGAGGATGGGATGCGGCAAACGGCTATGACGCCGCGCCCCCCAATACCAGAGCAAGTTCAATTAATGTTCAGTGTTATGACTGCCACAACTCTCACGGCTCAAAGGTCAACGGAACCACCACCAGCTACGTGACCTTCAACAACACCCGTAACGGGGGAAATCTCAAGGAAACACAGAACGGCAAGGGAGGATATGCCACGACGTACATGGCGCAGAAGAATGCAACGGGCAAGAATGCCTATGAAGCCGGGGCCGGTCAATGCTTCGACTGTCATGAAACCCAGAATGCTTCCTTAACCAGGCCCTGGGGGTATCAGTCCACCTTCAGCGCCAGCCAGCCGATCATTGGCTACGATGACAGCCCCAAATTCGGCGGCGGTACCAAGGGGCGCTACACCCGTTTCCCCTACCGCAGCAAGACAACCGTTGCCGGCACCCACTTTTCCGCCTCCAGCTTGCTCAACTATACGACCCATGAGCGCATCAACGGCCTCTGTACACCCTGCCACGATCCCCATGGCGTTTCGCCGACAATGGGAGAGCAGATGCCCTATGCTGTGCCGCTGCTGAAGGGAACCTGGATGACCAACCCCTATAAGGAAGATGCACCACCTCTGAGTACCAGTGGTGGCAGGGCAATTCCTCCCTACAGCTGGGGTGGCCCCCCTGCCAGGGATTACAGTGTGCCCACAGGTTGGGACAACAGAAGGCCTACAGTTCCTGTGCTGCTTGGCTGGAACAGTGATCGTAATACCTTCAATACCAGCCGTGTTGCCGAAAATGACAGGCAGTTTGCCGGATTGTGCACGCGCTGCCATCAGCAGGAAAAACTTACCGACGGCATCAACAAGAACACCCCCTGGAAATCCCGTGACCGAGTCCACGAAACCGTCAAGGGCTGGGGAGCCAATACCGAGCATTCTTTTACCTGCTCCAAGTGCCACCAGCCCCACTCATCGGGACTGCCGCGGCTGATGGTTACAAACTGCCTGGACTACCAGCATCGGGGCCGGCTCTCATCCGGAGGCAAGGTTGCGGCCACAGACCTTAGCGCCACGTACGGGGGAGATTTGACCGGTGGCCACTGGGGTTTTCCCATTGGGGGTACCATCACGGACAAAATACTGCCAAGCGATGCAGCTTACAAGGCAGACCCGTACAAATATGAAGCCTTTACCCAATGCCATTTACGGCGGACAGATATTACCATTACGCCTCCTTACCCCTCCGTCATAGATGAATTCCAGACAGTCCCGGACCAATGGCCCCAGGAAAACATGTGGAACAATGTAACGCCATGGCCGAGCAGCGTGCCACCCCGCAGCTACAGCAAGTGATGGAGAAATGACATGAAAAAGACCTTTTTATCCATAGCCATGTTCCTTTCTTTAGCCTCGACTGTTTTCGGCAGTGGCGGCAGCGATTTGCCCGGTCACCCTCTTCTGGACCAGCGCAAAGGTAAACAGGAAGGGAAGGCATCAGCCGTTATTCCTTCCACCGGGGCAATGGTTGTCACCGGATTCCAGAGCCTTGCCAGCGACGGCAATGACGATCTCTATACCGTCAAGTACGCCGCCGACGGCTCAATTATCTGGCGTGCAAGCAAAGATTTTTCAGGAGGAAGTGATCAGGGCACTGCAGTGGTCATCGATAAATGGGGGGATGCCATTGTCGCCGCCACTGTTATGAATGGCGGCGGTTATGACGTTCATGTGACCAGGTACCATGATAACGGCACAAGCATCCCTGCCGAGGTCTGGAGCAAAACATGGTCCGGGACCGGCACCATGGCGGATGTTACCCAGGCACTGGCATATGATCCGGTCATGGACCGGGTTTATCTGGGAGGGTACAGCAGCAACGGCAATGATGATGACTACCTGCTTCTCGCTTTCGACAACAACAGAACCGGTGACAATACCCCGCTGTGGACACGTACCCATAACGGCACTGGTAAGGACCGCGCCTACGCCGTGGCCGTCTCCGCAGATGGTGCGACCATTGCCCTCACTGGTGAAACATTCAACGGTACCGATCTGGACATGGCAACGGTCATGTGGCAGGCGGACGGCACTCGCATCGGCGTCTGGCCCAAAGGAGGACTGACTTCATTTAACGACCGTGGGACCGCTCTGGCATTTTCTGCGACAGGCAATGTTGTGGTCACCGGCTACCTTACCAATGGCCGTGGCGGCGATCTCTACACCGCCGAACTTACGCCTGCATCGGCAACGCCTGTCTGGGAAGCAAGTCACGATGCCGGTTTCGATGATCAACCGGTAGCGATTGCCATGGATTCGTCGGGTGATGTTTATGTTGCGGCAACCATCGGCACCTTGCCTGCATTTTCAAAGCTCCATGCCATCAAGTATCACAAGAATGGCACACCTGTTCCCGATACCGTATGGAGCACGACCTTCGATGCAGGATCGGCCAATGCCGCCGGCGCAACCGCCCTTACGGTGGACTCTTCCAGCGGCATATTCATTGCCGGGTGGCGCGATTATGCCGGAATCAAAAAAATCGTGACCATGAAATTGAGCCGAAAAAACGGGCGAATCCTCTGGAACAAGGAATGGAGCGGGATAATCGGCAACAGCTCTTTGCCGGTGGGCATAGGTCTTGCCGGACAAGGAGTTGCTGCCGCTGCCTGGACAGACCGTACGCAACCCCTCGACGGAGGCACCCAGGCAGCAACCGGCGGTTCAAAAACGGACCTCCGGAACAGCAGCAAGTCCTGGACGCCGAACCAATGGGCTGGATACTCCCTCTACATGGTCAGCAGCCAGAACAAGGACGTTTTCCGCCGCATTCAAGGCAACGACGCCACCACCCTGTTCCTTGCTTCCGCCGAAGCGCTCCCCTATGCGGTTGCTGCAGGAGACCTGTACTACGTTTACGACAAGGACGACATCGACCTGCTTATACTGCGCCAGGAAAAAGGACTTCTCGATCCCCCGACAGGTCTGTCCACCGAGGTGCTGAGCAATGCTTCGGTGCGGCTGACCTTTCAGGACAACTCGGAAACGGAAACCAGCTTTCTGGTGGATATCAAGATCGGAGTAAACGGCGCCTGGACCAACAATGCCTATACCATTGCCGCTCCGGACCAGGCAGGGATGAATGCCGTTTCCTATGAAATTTCCGACCTCCTTGCCGATACGGAATACTATTTCAGAGTCAGGGCCTTCGACAACACTACTTACAGCGACTATTCCCCAGAGGCCGCTGCCCTGACGAGAATTGTCAATTTCTCTGCACCTGTGCTGACATATTCCTATGGAGACCCGGCAAACGGGGACGACATGGCCACTGACGCTGCCTGTTACTGGGGAGGAAACTTGGTAGTTACCGGTACAGTATTCTCCGATCAAAACGGTATCAGCACCCCGTCAAAGGACTATTACACAATCAAGCTCAATCGCACTGATTTTGCTCTGAATTGGAAAGATCAGCGTGATGGGGGCTATGACGAGGATGATGAGATCGTAGCCCTGGCCGTAGACCAGAACAGGGAAACGATAGTTACCGGCACATCCATGCAGAATGTGACTGGAGTCGGCAACATTCCTTCCGTCTGGACCCTCAAGTATGCACTTTCACCGGCACTTGACGGCCTGGGTGAAGCTGAGCCCGTGTGGACAGACCAGTTGAACAGCAGCGGCAGACTCGCCGATCAGTCGGATGTGGTGGCCGTGCAGGGGGTAGCTCCCTACTGGATTGCCGTTGCCGGTCATGGCAACGCCGATCTCACCAACATAAATCTTTTTGTCAGGAAGCTCTCCGCCACCGGTACAGTTCAATTCACCGCCGAAAAGGATCTGGGGGGCAATGAATACCCGGCAGCCGTGGCTGTCGACACCGCAGGCAACGTCATTGTCGCAGGACGGGTGGAAAAAACCGGCAACAACAGCTGGTTTACGGCAAAGTTCGATGCTGTGAGCGGTTCAATGGTCTGGAGTGACACCTATGGCAATACGGGAGACAACCGGGCCCTGTCCCTGACTATTGACGCCAATAATGATGTGTACGTAACCGGCTATATCACCGACAGTGCATCAGGGTATACCAGAATGACGACCATCAAATACTGGGGAGAGGCAAACGGCACGGCCGATCGCAGATGGACCAGGACCTATCCCCTCGATACATCGGCAACCAGTTTCGCTTCCCGCAAGATAGCCTATGATCCCTTTGCCAATGAAGTAGTCGTGGCCGGAGATGGCTATTCCCATACCACAGACCGCGATCTTACGCTGCTCCGCTACGATACTGCCGGGACCCTTAAAAAGCAGGCTGAGCTGCGCAATCCCGGCAGCGACGATATCCTTACCGGCTTGAGCATCGACCCATCGGGCTATGTATACCTTTCAGCGGACAGCGGCGCATCCCCCAACACCAATATCATAGCGGCCATCTATACCGATAGCCTGGACTATGTCAAATCGTTCCTCTATAACGGAGCGGCAAGCAAGGACGATCACGCTGCAACAATCGCCGTCAATAAGTTCGGTGAGGGTTTTGTCGCCGGTTACACCACTTCTGCCTCTGGAGACAAGGACTTTCTAGCTCTAAAGGTTGTCAACGACTTGGCAATAATGCCCTTTGGAGTGACAGCAACGCCCCAGGCCGATTACACCAAGGTTGTCCTTGCCTGGTCAAACGTTACCAGTGGGGCGACACCCTATGTCATGCGCAGCATCAAGGATTCCGGCGTCTGGGTTGCACCGCAGGGCACGACAAACGGCCAACTGGCAGCCAATGCAACCACCTTCACCGACAGCGGCTTGGGAAAAAACACCGAGTACTGCTGGCGCATATATGCATCCTTCAATTCGGTAACAACCCGTCACACCGAGATATGCTCCACAACTACCCTGGACGCACCTGTGATTTCTTCATATGCCGACATCACCACAACCTCTGCACGCACCCTGTGGTCGAATGTTGCAGGAAATACCGGCTACCGCCTGGAACGCAAAACCGACACCGGCGGCGCCTGGCAAACCATCGCCGACCTGCCGGCCAACACCGTTTTTTATGACGATTCGTTATTGACACCACAAACCACTTATTATTACCGCCTCTCCGCCAGGAATATCAGCGGCTTTTTTTCTCTGCCTTCGCCGGAATTCATGGTGCCGACTATGCCGGAACCCATTACCAGGGGCTGGATCGATTACTATGCCACCGGTGCGTCAACGTTGACCATTCGATCATTCAACGCTGCCAACAATGTAACGGATTACCGTGTCGAGCGTAAAACGGGCACTGGAGGAACATGGTCCACCGTCGGCAATATCGTGGCAATCGGGACTCATCCAAGATTTGACGACAGCGGGCTATTACCGAATACGACCTATTTTTACCGCTATTTCTCGGTCTACAAGGGAATTGAGAACCCCACACCAAGCCCTGAGATATCTGTGACAACATGGCTCAACCCGCCGACATTGCTGACCGCCACAGCCAACAGCACGACCTCCATCAACGGCTCCTGGTCCCAGGTTACCGGCAATACGGGGTATGAATTGAGAGCCTATGCCTGCTACGGTACCGTAAGCGAGATTACTACCAGTCCCGCTACCTACTGTAATAACAGCAACCCTAGCTATATCTCTCTGGCAGCCGACGTTACCAACGGCACGGTGTCCCCTTACGGCGGTTACCGCGCATATAACGTCTCTGTCGGTGCCAAGAACAGCGGGGGTAATTCTATCGACAGCAACAAGATTCTCGTCTTCATGCCTCTTGCCGTAACCCTGACTAACGTGGAAATACCGGCTTCCACTCAGTTGAAACCGGTATGGACCAATACGACGGAGGATTATTTCGATGTCCAGCGCCGCCTGCCCCCGGATACCAACTGGACAACCGTCAAGTCGGGACTTGCCGCCAACACCCTCAGTTGGACCGATACGACAGTCGCCAACGGCATCGAATATTGTTATCGAATCAGAGCGTATACAGCCGCCGGTGGCCCGGCAGATGCCTTTTCGGCAGAATCCTGCAATACTGCCCAGGCTCCTCCGGCTCCACCGTCACTGACACTCTCAACCCAAACGGCAACAACGATCCGATTTGACTGGAATAATACCCGTTATCCGGCTGCCGCAAATTTTGATATTTACGTGCAACCATACCAGTACTATGCCGGTGGTCTTCCGGAAACCTATCCGGCCTACTGGTCCTCAGCCAGTCTGTTAACCACTGTCAGCTGCGCGACCCAAAGCTGCAGCTACACTTACACCCCCTCGCGAGGCACAGGCATCATGGGGTCTGTCAAGATGAACTTCTACGGTACTGTAATCGAATCGCAGACGATAAGTCCTACTGACAAATATGTCCAGACTATGCCCAATCCGCCGGCTGTCTCCTCGGTTATGTCGACAGATTACTCCGCCACCGTAAGTTACAGCCGAATTGATGAAGCGTATTCCTATAACATCTATTACAAGAAAACAGCCGACAGTGCCTGGAGCGGGCCACTGTCGGCGCCCCACAACTGGACGCCGAGTCCTTTGACCATTAGCGCTCTTGTTCCCGGGACCCAATATCAGTTAAAAGTCGAGTCAATGGGTAAGTCCACGGAATCCAACAACGCAGTAGTCCAGAACTTCTGGACGCTTTGCACAGCTCCGGCTATCACCTCCGTCTCGGCAGTGACAGCCACCCAGGCAACAGTTAACTGGAGCAGTTCTACCGGTGCCACCGGTTACAAGCTGGAACGCTCCACCGATAATGCAACGTGGACACTGGTCAGCAACCAGAATGTCCTATCCTATCCGGACAGCGGCCTCACAGCCGGTGGAAACTACTGGTACCGTGTCAAAGCAGTCAATGGCGGCGGAGACTCTGTGCCTTCCCCTGCGGTGCAGGTGGTAACGGTCCCCAGCCCCCCCGAGGACCCTATGCCCCGCCAGCTCTCCGACACCAGCATGGAAATAGCTTTCCACCTGACAAAGGGGGCCGAATCCTACAAGATCTACCGCCGCGATGGCAGCCTCGCAGCAGGACAGAATTACATAAAGACAGCAGCGTTTCCCTATTTCGAAGATTATTGCGGGTCTGTCTACCCGACCATCTCGTGTGCAGCGCCCAAGGCAGGAACCGCAGTGGTAACAGACTCGAATCTCCAGCCGGACACCGTATACTGTTACGCGTTGGCAGCTACAAATGCCAACGGTGACTCGACTATCGGGCAGGAACTGTGCGGCCGGACCTCTGCCATGGGTGCCCCCACCGTTACGGTGATAACGCAAAACCCATTTGCCACCACTGTCTCCTGGACACCGGGGTCTGCAACCGTAACCATCGACGGTCATGTTGTGGAGGCCATCGAGGCTGACGGAACCATCAAGACGCTGGCACTGGTAGCCATGCCGGAACTTACCTTTACCGACAAGAGCGGACTTTTTCCCGGAGCAAACCGCACCTACCGCGTCCGGCCCTATCGCCGCTTCTTCGATGACTTCTCTGCCGGGCTATCCCTCACCGACTGGGCACCATGGGGCAGACACCGCCACGGCGACGGCAATGAAGATTTTACTACACCGCCGGTTAATGCCACCGATATCGATGGCACGGTGCGGGTATCGTGGGATACATCGGGCAAAGCAGAGCTTTATACACAAGTTCCAGGTGGCATCGCGGTAAACTCTTACAACTTTGCCCAGCTCGGCTTGAACCGCCTCGATTTCTTTACCGGCGATTTTGATATCAACTATGACTTCACTATCGATCTGCCAGGTACTATTCCCGATACCATGAATGCCTACAACGTATACAACCGTTTACGCATCTATTTCCCCAACAGTGCAGCCGGCACTCTGAGGAATGATGTGGGTTTCGGCTACGACAACAGTACCTATGGGCCATACTTTGACAGTATCAAATGGGTTCGGGGTGTTGGCACTACGATTGGCTCCTGGTACACCGGAGAAAAACTGCAGGCCAGCGGCATCAAGGCCAGCAGACGCGGCAAAACGATGCATTATTACCGCAAGGCTGGTAACGGCTGGAGCCAGACAACATCCAATGAGGAAACTAGCACCATGACTCCCGACTACGTCTGGATAGTTACCTTCAACAATCGTACAAACGCTGCTCCGACTGAACTACGCACCCTTATCGACAACGTTGAGGTCATCTCCTACGGAACGGCAAGCACACCGGCAAGCATTGCCATGCCTGGCTTCGACGGAAGCAAAAACTACTGCCCATAAACGGAGAAACGGCAACGACTATGGCAGGAATAATGAAAACTCTGACATACTCAGTGGCGTTCCTTTTCACTACTGCCACCTCCAGCTTTGCCTATGGCACGATAAACGGGCGACTGCAGATGGAAAAGGAACCCCTGCGTTGCGCGGCCTTTGCCTATACCACTGATAAAGCTCCAACCTCGTCCTACTCCGCACCGTTTTTTGCTGTTCCATGTGGAGCGGACGGTGCATTCTCCATGATGCTCCCCCCGGGGACCTACCTGATCGCCTCCGGCATCAGCATCGGCAGCGGTGTTTTTGCAACGCAGCCTGATCCAAAGCGCCGTTTGCCGATTGAAGGTCCCCTTGCTCAGATTGTCACTGTAACCAATAACTCGACCATAACGCTGACGCGGAGTAATGACAGGAGCAACTTGCCGCCACATGAAACCTCCCCCACCGGCAGTCGATCAAAAGATACGGAACTTGTCACGGTAACGGGAACCGTACGCGACCCGGCAGGCAATCCTGTCTCCCTGGCGGTAGTTAACCTGCTGGACCCTGACCAGCCCAGTAATGGCAGGAACAGGATCTACATCAGTACGCCTACTGATGCCAGTGGAGAATATGTCATTGAAATAGTAAGACCTCGGCCTTACCTGCTCCAGGCCTTCAAGTCGGACTCTTTGCTGGGTAATATGAAGAGCCCGGCGGCGCCAGTGGATCTATCCTCGCCCCACAACCCCCTTCGTTACCATATTACGCTGTCTCCCCGGACCCATTCAGCGCCAGCCTCCTCCGGTAGACAACCATCATCGTTACCGGCACCCGCTGAAAAATCGCAGGGGAAGCCAAAGCCGGTACCGTTTACCGACCCTGCATCCCTTTAGCCACCGGTACCGTTCTGACTTGCCATCGCACGCGCACGCCATGGGTTCGTTCATATCGAAAACAGGCCTTTCCAGCATAATTTAGCAGTTATAACGACATTTTATTGCAGTTGACAGCTGCCGGATAATGTATTATTTTCGATATTCACTTTTTCGTGCAGTCAGGGGTTTACCATGCGTAGCGATATGATCAAGAAGGGACTGGAGCGGACTCCGCACCGGGCGCTCCTCAAGGGCACCGGCGTCCCCCAGAGCCAGATGGAGAAGCCGTTCATCGGCGTTGCCACAAGTTTTACCGATCTGATTCCCGGCCATGTGGGCATGCGGGATCTTGAACGATATATAGAGAAGGGCATTCACAGCGGCGGAGGTTATGCATTTTTCTTCGGTATTCCCGGAGTGTGCGACGGTATCTCCATGGGCCACAAGGGTATGCATTACAGCCTGCCGACCCGCGAACTGATTGCCGACATGGTGGAATCGGTGGCCGAGGCCCATCGTCTTGACGGACTCGTGCTTCTGACCAACTGTGACAAAATCACCCCCGGCATGCTCATGGCTGCTGCCCGTCTGGACATCCCCTGTATCGTCGTGACCGCCGGGCCGATGATGAGTGGCCGCGGCGAAGCAGGACGTAAATATTCATTTGTTACCGACACTTTCGAAGCCATGGCCCGTTACAAAGCCGGTGTCATCGATGCCCAGGAGCTGCAGGTCTGTGAAGACAACGCCTGTCCCGGCATGGGTTCCTGCCAAGGGCTTTTCACCGCCAACACCATGGCCATCCTCACTGAAACCCTCGGCATGAGCCTGCCCCGCTGCGGCACCGCCCTGGCGGTATCCGCCCTGAAGCGCCGCATTGCCTTTGCCTCGGGAGAGCGCATCGTCGATCTGGTGAAAGATAATGTGACACCGCGCAGCATCCTTACCCGGGCCGCCTTCGAGAACGCCATCCGCGTCGATTTGGCATTGGGCGGATCATCCAATACCGTCCTGCATCTTCTGGCAATTGCCCATGAAGCCGAGGTAGAACTCCCTCTGGAAACCTTCGATATTCTTGCCAAGGAAACGCCGCAGCTGGCATCCATGAATCCGGCCGGGGAGCACTTCATGGAAGATCTTGATACGGCAGGAGGCGTCGCAGGCGTGCTCATGCAACTGGGGGACAAGATAAAGGATAATCCCACGGTTATGGGATTGACCATCAAACAACTGGCTGCAAGCATCGCCAATGTGGACGAAACGGTTATCCGCCCCCTGTCGAATCCGGTCAAGAAAGAGGGAGGCATTGCCATCCTCTCCGGCAATATTGCCCCGAAAGGTGCGGTAGTCAAACAGTCTGGTGTGTCGGCGGCCATGATGAATTTCACCGGCACCGCTCGCTGCTTCGACTCGGAAGAAGCCGCCATGGCTGCCATTATGGAAGGGAAGATAGTTGCCGGAGACTGTGTCGTGATCCGCTATGAAGGCCCGAAGGGTGGTCCCGGGATGAGGGAGATGCTGGCTCCAACCGCCGCCATCATGGGACTTGGCCTTGGGGACTCCGTAGCCCTCATTACCGACGGACGTTTTTCCGGAGGCACCCGCGGCCCCTGCATCGGCCATATCTCGCCCGAAGCTGCCGAAGGTGGACCCATCGCCCTGGTGGAAGAAGGGGACCGGATCGAGCTGGATATTCCCGGCCGTCGGTTGCAACTCCTGGTTGATGATGAAACCCTGGCAAAGCGCCGCCGCAACTGGCAGGCGCCGGCGCCCAAGATCCGCACCGGCTGGCTTGCACGCTATGCCAAGGTAGTCACCTCCGCCAACACCGGTGCAGTTACTTCTGCAGATTAATACCAATCAAACTCGGCAAGGTGCAGTCTAAAGCTTGTAAACCGCCAGTCGGTTTTACAGTGGCAGGAGATTTATTATGAAAATGAACGGGGCAAGAATTCTTCTGGAATGTCTGAAGCTTGAAGGGGTCGATACGGTCTTCGGTTATCCCGGCGGTACGGTCATCAATCTTTATGACGAGATTTTTTCATTCAAGGAGATCCGTCACATCCTGCCCCGCCATGAACAGGCCGGTGTCCATGCCGCCGACGGTTATGCCCGGGCAACCGGCAAGGTCGGCGTGGCCATTGCCACCTCCGGCCCCGGTGCCACCAATACCATAACCGGCATCGCCACCGCCTATATGGATTCCATCCCCATGGTCATTATCACCGGTCAGGTTCCCACTGGACTGATCGGCAATGACGCTTTCCAGGAAGCCGACATCATCGGCATCACCCGTCCCTGCACCAAGCACAACTTTCTGGTCAAGGATGTGAAGGACCTGGCGACCATCGTCAAAAAGGCCTTCTACATCGCCCGGACCGGCCGGCCCGGTCCTGTTCTCATCGATCTGCCCAAGGATGTGCAGATAGCAACCACAGAATTCAAATATCCCGAAACAGTGGATATCCGCGGCTACAAACCGACGGTCGGCGGCCATCCGAAGCAGGTAGAGAAAGCCATTACACTGCTTCTGGAAGCAAAAAAGCCGGTTATCTATGTTGGAGGCGGAGTCATTCTGGGAAATGCCGCCGAGGAACTGACGAAGCTGGCCCAGCTGCTTAATGCGCCCGTAACTACAACCCTCATGGGGCTTGGTGCATTTCCAGAGGATAATCCGCTTTCACTCGGGCTCCTCGGCATGCATGGCACCTATTATGCCAACATGGCAGTCTCGCACTGCGATCTACTGATAGCCGTCGGTGCCCGCTTCGACGACCGCGTCACCGGGAAGATTGCTTCATTTGCGCCACATGCACAGATTATCCATATTGATGTGGATCCCACCTCCATCAAGAAAAATGTCCGGGTTGACCTGCCCATTGTCGGCGACGTCAAGGACGTGCTCAAGCAGCTGTTGAAGGTACTTGCCGGTCAGGCTGAAAAAGCAGCTACCTTCCAAAAGCAAATTGTACCCTGGTCACAGGAAATAGAGGCCTGGAAGGCCAAGCACCCCATGACATACAAGAGCAGCGCTTCCGTAATCAAGCCCCAGCTGGTCATCCAGAAGCTGCGGGAATTGAGTAAACCGGACGCCATCGTCTCAACGGACGTGGGCCAGCACCAGATGTGGACGGCCCAGTTCTTCAAATTCAACCGGCCGAGAACACTGCTGTCTTCCGGTGGCCTCGGCACCATGGGTTTCGGCCTCCCTGCTGCCATGGGTGCCCAGGCAGCATTCCCCAAGCGGCAGGTGATCGTCGTCTGTGGGGACGGCGGTTTTCAGATGAACATGCAGGAACTGGCAACCCTGGTTCAGAACCGGCTTCCGGTCAAAATCTGCATCCTGAACAACAATTTCCTTGGCATGGTCCGCCAGTGGCAGGAACTGTTCTTCGACAAGCGCTATTCCCAAACATGTATGGAATTGCCCATCGATTTCATCAAGCTGGCCGAGGCCTTTGGCGCCAAGGGCTTTCAGGCAACCAAACCCGAAGAAGTGGAAGCGGTGATAAAGAAAGGATTCGCTACCCCCGGGCCGGTGATCATGGAGTTCAAGGTCGCCAGGGAAGAAAAGGTTCTTCCCATGGTGCCCGCCGGAGCATCGTTGACGGAGATGGTGCTGGCATCCTGATCCTTACAGATAAGGCTCCATGAGGGGGAAACAATAGCCCCTTGAAAGTAATCGGAGGGATTCAATGAAACATACAATATCAGTGCTGGTGGAAAATGAATTCGGTGTGCTTTCCCGCGTGGTCGGGCTCTTCTCCGGCCGCGGCTTCAATATCGATTCCCTTTCGGTGGCTCCAACCAACGAGGAAACCATTTCCCGCATGACCATCGTCACCCGTGGTGACGAGCAGATACTGGAACAGATATGCAAGCAGCTGAACAAGCTGATCGACGTCATCAAGGTCATCGATTTCAACGAAGGAAATGCCATTGAGCGTGAAATGGCGCTGATCAAGGTCAACGCTGAAGACGACAGTCGCGCCGAGGTACTGAGAATCGTCGATATTTTCCGCGCTAAAATCATCGATGTCACACCCAAGTCATATACCATCGAAGCAACCGGAGCTCCGCTTAAGATTGACGCCATACTGGAGCTGCTCAGGCCCCTGGGACTGAAGGAACTGGTGAGGACCGGGGCTGTGGCCATCGGCCGCGGCGCCAAGGGATGGAAGAGTTAAAAGCAGGAAGCTTCATATAAATCAAACGGAGGACGTACATGAACGTTTATTACGACAAGGATTGTAATCTTGCGATCATCAAAGGGATGAAAGTCACCATCGTGGGGTATGGCTCCCAGGGGCACGCCCATGCCTGCAACCTGAAGGACTCCGGCGTTGACGTGACCGTGGCGCTGCGTGCCGGTTCGGCGTCGGTGGTCAAGGCCCAGAACGCCGGCCTGAAGGTGGCGAGCGTTGCCGATGCGGTGGCCTCGGCAGACCTGGTGATGATTCTGACCCCTGACGAGTTCCAGTCAAGTCTCTACCGCGATGAGATCGAGCCGAAGCTGAAGCAGGGTGCCACCCTGGCCTTCGCCCACGGTTTCGCCATCCACTACAACCAAATCGTGCCCCGTAATGACTTGGATGTGGTCATGATCGCCCCCAAGGCACCGGGTCACACGGTCCGCTCCGAGTTCGTCAAAGGCGGCGGTATCCCCGACCTGATCGCGGTGTTTCAGAACGCCTCGGGGAAGGCCCGCGAAGTTGCCCTCTCCTACGCCAGCGCCATCGGCGGCGGCCGCACCGGCATCATCGAAACGACCTTCCAGGACGAGACCGAGACCGACCTATTCGGAGAGCAGGCCGTACTCTGCGGCGGCGCCGTAGAGTTGGTGAAGGCCGGCTTCGAAACCCTGGTGGAGGCCGGTTATGCCCCCGAAATGGCCTACTTCGAATGTCTGCATGAGCTCAAGCTGATCGTCGATCTGATGTACGAAGGCGGCATCGCCAACATGAACTACTCCATCTCCAACAACGCTGAATATGGTGAGTATGTCACCGGTCCGCAGGTCATCAACGCAGAGAGCCGCAAGGCGATGAAGGAGTGTCTGGCCAATATCCAGAACGGCGAGTACGCCAAGCGGTTCATCCTTGAGGGAATGGCCAATTATCCTGAAATGACCGCCCGCCGCCGCCTCAACGCCGCCCACCCGATCGAGCAGGTTGGTGGGAAGCTCCGGAGCATGATGCCCTGGATCCAGAAGATCGTGGACAAGAGCAAGAACTAAATTATTCTTTCGTTGCACCGGAGGCCGGATTCGGACCATTTACTCCCATTCGTGAGTTGTGCCCGGACCGGCCTCTTTGACGTTAGACCAATCAAGGACGGGTAATGCGTAATAACAATGTTCCCATTGCTGTGGAAGGGCTGCCGTTTGTCGCTGGTGCGGCCCTGATCAGCGCCATTTTCATCATTATCGGCTGGAAAGTAGGTGCCGCCTTCTTCATCGTTGTCACCGTTTTCATCATCTTCTTCTTCCGCAATCCCAAGAGGGTTACGCCGGCAAATGAAAAGGCAGTCGTCTCTCCTGCCGATGGAGTCGTCATCTATCTGGGCCCCGCCCGCGAGCCGCATCTTGACCAGGATATGATGAAAATCAGCATTTTCATGTCCGTCTTCAATGTGCATATCAATCGGGTCCCCATATCCGCCAGAGTTGTTGATCAGTTCTACCGGCCGGGGAAATTCCTCGATGTTCGCCATGAAAGCGCCACTTTTGAAAACGAGCAGAAAGGGCTGGTTCTTGAAACTGCAAATGGGATCAGGCTGGTGGTCGTACAGGTTGCCGGTCTCATCGCCAGGCGCATCGTCTGCTATCCTACCATCGGCACCATGCTCAGGCGGGGTGAACGCTACGGCCTGATCCGTTTCGGTTCCAGGTTGGACGTATATCTACCCTTGGATACGGAACTGCAGGTAACGATGGGGGATCAGACGGTTGCCGGAGAAACCATCCTGGGGGTAACGACATGAGCAGGGAAAATATGGAGGGGATGCGAAAAGGGATATACATCCTGCCGAACCTGTTCACTGCAGGCAGCCTTTTTGCCGGCTTTTACTGCATGGTCTCCACGCTCAACTATGATTACAAGACTGCGGCACTGTGGATACTGGCCTCTTCCATCTTCGACGGCCTTGACGGCAAAGTGGCACGATTGACTGGCACCGCCAGCAAATTCGGTGTCGAGTTCGATTCCCTTGCGGACCTGGTTTCCTTCGGTGCTGCCCCCGGACTGCTTATGTATGCCTGGGCGCTGAAGCCATTCGGTCGCATCGGCTGGCTGGCTGCGTTCCTCTTCGTCGCCTGCGCTGCCTTACGCCTGGCCCGGTTCAACGTGCAGGTCGAAACGGTCGAGAGCAAGCGCTTCGTCGGCCTGCCGACGCCGGCGGCAGCCAGCATGGTTTCGGCCACCGTCCTGCTTTTCTATCATTTCGGCTGGCCCAGTTCTTTCAAAAAACTGGCCATCCTCCTGCTCATCTACTTCCTGGCCCTGCTCATGGTTTCCAATGTGCGTTACTACTCCTTCAAAGACCCGGAGCTAATCAAGCGCCAGCCATTCGCCTTCCTGGTATTGGCGGTCATTCTTCTCATCGTCATTGCCGCCGAACCGGTGATCATGCTTTTCGTCATCTTCTGCGGCTACATGCTTTCCGGACCGGTCGGCTATGTGCTGACGCTGCCGCGACGACTCCGGCTCAAGCGGGCCATGCACAGGGGGCATGAGGAATTGCGTCCTCCCGGCAAAAAATAACACGACAGCAGCAAAGCGTGCTTTATTTTTACCTAAATCAAACGTAAGTTTATAATTGCAAAACTTATGGAAATACTTAAGAAAATCCCTTGACAGATGTTAAGGGATTTTTCTATTATCGGATCAATTCAAAAAGCTGTGAAGAGGAGTAGTAGTCGTTCGATCACCTCAAAGAGAGCTGACGGCAGGTGCGAGTCAGCAGGTGAAGACGATGAACTCGCCTCGGAGCTTCTCCCGTGAAAGGGAATCATCATTCTGATTCCTGTGTAATTGGAGACGTTGCCCGCGTCAAGGGTCAAACAAGGTCTTGAATCGTTGCTGATCGATTCGGGATGAATGAGGGTGGTACCGCGGAGATAGAACCTTCGCCCCTTGTCGGGGCGGAGGTTTTTTTGTTTCCCGCTCGCTTTCCGGAAATGGTGTGGAATAATAACATGGCAAAATAAAAGGGGGTACAGTAATGGCTACAAAGAAATCGGAGCACAAGACAATCAAGATCTTCGACACCACGCTCAGGGACGGGGAACAGTCTCCCGGCGCCAGCATGACCATCAGCGAAAAGCTGCGTATCGCCAGCCAACTGGTCAAACTGAAGGTGGATGTCATAGAGGCGGGTTTCCCCATTGCTTCAGAGGGAGATTTCGAAGCAGTGAAAAAAATCGCCCAGACCATCAAGGGGCCGGAAATAGCCGGCTTGTGCCGCTCCAGCTTCAAGGACATAGACCGGGCCTGGGAAGCCCTGCAGTATGCCGGAGACAGGGGACGCATTCACACCTTCATCGCCACCTCGGATATTCATATGAAATACAAGCTGAAAATGTCGCCAAAGGAGGTCCTTGAGTCGGCGGTTAAGGCCGTTAAAAGGGCGAAAAGCTATACCCCCAATGTGGAATTCTCCTGCGAAGATGCGGTGCGCACCGAGATCAAGTTCCTTGCCGAGATCGTTGGCGCGGTCATCGATGCCGGAGCAACAGTGGTCAATATCCCCGACACGGTCGGTTATACCATTCCTTTTGAATACTTCAACATTATAAAATACCTGAAGGACAACGTGGCCAACGTGGAGAATGCGACCATTTCCGTCCACTGTCACAACGATCTCGGCCTATCCGTGGCAAATTCCATTGCCGCCGTCCAGGCCGGTGCCGGCCAGGTGGAATGCACCATCAACGGTATTGGCGAACGGGCAGGCAACTGCTCGCTCGAGGAATTCGTCATGGCCATCAAGACCAGGCCGGACATTCTGCCGTTCAAGACCAACGTGGCCAGTGAACACCTTACCCCGGCAAGCCGCCTGTTAACGACCGTAACCGGCATCGTCGTTCAGCCCAATAAGGCCATTGTCGGCGCCAACGCCTTCGCCCATGAAGCGGGCATTCATCAGCACGGCATGCTCATGGATAAGACCACCTATGAAATCATGACCCCTGAGTCGGTGGGGCTCAAATCAAGCTCGTTGGTGCTCGGCAAGCATTCAGGTCGACATGCCTTTAAAAAGCGTCTGGAAGAGCTGGGTTATGATCTGGACGACGAAAAACTCAATCAGGCATTCGAGCGGTTCAAGGCTCTTGCCGACCTGAAAAAGGAAGTTTTTGACGAAGATCTGGATGCACTGGTGGCCGACGAGATCATGAGAGCCCACGAAGTCTATAAATTGAGCCATATTACAGTCACCTGCGGTTCCTTTGCCGTGGCCACCGCCACCGTACAGATGGAAATCGAAGGCAACCCGGTCCGCACCGCCGAACTGGGAGACGGGCCGGTGGATGCCACCCTCAAGGCCATCAAGAAACTCACCAAGACCAAGGCAAAGCTACAGCAGTACAACGTGGGTTCAATCACCGGCGGCACCGATGCCCAAGGTGAGGTCAACGTCCGTCTCGCCGAAGGTTCGCGCACCGTTATCGGCAAGGGCTCATCCACCGACATCATCGAAGCTTCGGCAAAAGCCTATATTGATGCCTTGAATAAACTTCATTTCAAGGTAGAAAGACCGATGGAAAGCCTCTGATCATCTTCACAGTTTTTGCACAAAGAGCCCCTTCTCTAAATTGGAGAAGGGGCTCTTATTTTAGCCGTTGCTTTTTCCTCACATCTGAAATATCGTGGATGCCAGCTTTCCAATGGAGATCACCGATGAAGAGACTATTTGCACCAGTCCTTATGCTGCTGGCGATTGCCGGCTTGGCCATGGCCCAAGCGGCTCAATTTCATTTCGACGGCACTGCCTTCCAGGAAGGAGCCAGCACCGGCGTTACGTCCATATCCGCCGTGGATGGCTATCTCCCCTCTGCCGAAAATGAAAAAGCACCGGCTAAACAGGCAAAACTGCCGGCTGGCAGCGGTGGCCTAGCCCTGCTCTGCTATGTGCAGCAGTCCGGCGGAAAACTGACCGGCACGGGAGGTTACCATCCCATTGCCGGCGCTCCCATTGAAGTCAACGGCACCAGGATCAAGCTCATGGCCCGCACCGGCGAAACGGGATACCTCTTCCTGTCACTGCCGGCCGGGCAGTACGAGGTAAAATACGCACCTTTCTCGAAGAAAATCAGGATCGAAAAAGGCAAAAACACCTTGGCCGCCATAAGAGGCGGGAAAAGGATGGTCGATTGATGATGAAAAATCTTCGTTTGTTGCTGGTTACCCTGCTGGCCCTGTTCCCATCTCTGGTAACGGCAGGAACCCTTGACACCTATTACCTGCAGCGCTTCGGCGCCCTGTACGGAACTCAGCAGCAAACCGCCGGGGTTGTCTCCAGTCAACCGGCAAGCCCCAGAGAACGCTGCCTTACCCCCCTCCATCACGGGCTATCAAGGGATTGGCCGAAACTGTCCACCGAGACCCGGAAAACCCTGGCTAAATACCTTGCAAAACCCAGCTGGGCAGACGAACAGGTTTACATTTCTACAGGTGGGCATTTTAAGATCCACTATGCAGGAAGCGGGGTAGATGCCCCTCCTTCAACAGCCTGGGTGCAGACGGTGGCCGCCACCTTCGAGGAGGTATATAACTCGGAAGTTGTGCAGATGGGTTATCGGGCAGCTCCGACGTCAGCCGGGCCATATGACATATATTTACAGAATATGGGAGCCAGGGCCTTTGGCATAACCGAGACCGATATCCAGTCCTCTCCCGGATCAAACTCTTTCACCAGCTTCATTACCATCGACAACGACTTCTCCGCCGGCGAATTCGGCACACAGATCACTGAATACACGCCGCAGAAGGCTCTGCAAATCACAGCCGCCCATGAATATCACCACGCCATCCAGTATGGTTACAACTATTATTTCGACATCTGGTTTGCCGAAGTTACCGCCACCTGGATCGAAGACGAAGTATATGACGGGGTTAACCAGCTTTACCTGTACGTTAACAATTATCTTACCAAAACCATGTCCCTTGATGCCGCTGCTCAAAGCGGCGACAACAGCGAATACGGCCGCTGGATCTTCAACCGCTATCTGACGGAGCGGTATGCCCAGAGCCCGGTGGTGAGGCAGATCTGGGAGCATTTGGCAACGCAGTCTTCACCTGGCGGAGGCGCCGATATACCGATGCTGCCGGTCATCGACACGGTACTCAGGTCCAAGGGAAGCAGTATTGACAACGATTTCTTCTCCTTCAGCAAAAGGCTGTATCTGCGCGATTGGTTCAGCCACAAGAATGACATATCTTTGATTCACCCCGTCGTACCTAAACAGGCATTTTCAGCCTATCCGGTAAGCAGTGGCACGTCTCCCGGCCTGCCCCATTATTCCTTTGCCTTTTACAGGTTCGTCAAGTCAGCCACCGCGCCGCAGGATCTGGTGCTCCGTTTATCCCAGTCTCAGGGAATCAAGGTTGCAGCCTTCAGGAAGAACACAAGCGGCAGCATCGACCAGTTTTCCCAGGCTGCCGACGGCACCATCACCATTCCATCCTTCAACGCCTCCGGGACAGAAGAAGTGATGCTGCTCATCTGCAACAACAGCTCGTCCGACAACCAGGTAGCCTACTTCAATACCGATGGCTCCCAGCTCCCCTCGCTACCAGGCGGCACCACAACTGCTTCATCGGGAGGCAAAAGCGGCTGCTTCATCGCCACTGCTGCCTACGGCAGCTATCTCCATCCAAAGGTCACGCTCCTGCGCCAGTTCCGGGATCACTACCTGCTGACGAATGCACCCGGCAGGGCCTTCGTCTCCCTCTACTACCGCGTCAGTCCGCCTCTGGCAGCATTCATAGCCGAACATGCCACAGCAAGAACCCTGTGCCGAGTGGTCCTTGCCCCAGTCATCTTCTTCGTTGAACATAGCCTGGCACTGCCGCTTATCCTGATAATCTTCGGCGGGGTATTTTTCTTCCGACGTGCCCAGCGCCATAGCTGCTGACGGAAAAAGATAAGGCGGAACAAACATCTTCCGCCTTATCTTTTCCATCAATATCCTTTTCCATGTTGGCCTTCTGCCGCTTCCTTCCCTGCAGCGCAGCCTTACAACCCACAGGCCTTCATCTCCTTGTCCAGTTTGTCCTTGGTGATCCCCAGGGCCCGACAGATGGTATCCCGGTCACATTGATAACGATCCAAGGCCATCAAGAGCAATGCCTTTTTCAGTGAACTGGACAGCTTGTCCATCAGGTTCTCTTTACTCGTTGCCGAAATCAGTGAAAACAGCGGTTCCAGGTTTTTCTCAAAGAGCCTGGCATTCTCATCGATTTTCCTGCGACTGTTCGTTTCCATTCTCATCACCTTGACCATCGTGGCAATTATTTCATCCATATTTTCCTGGACATACCTCAAGGTATCCCAATGATTATCCACAGTCAGAATCTGGCTTGAAGTCATTCCCACGCCAACTGGCCCCTTTTTCACCATCACTACTTCCATGATCCGGAAAACACCTTCCCCTGCCTTTTCTTCAGGTGCTACGTATCTGTATCCCATGGCCGTATCCTCCCAGGTTGGTCCGTTGCTTACTACTCGCATCCCTATTTGATGTGGCAGGTCAGACAGAGGTTGCTGCGATCATTGCTCGCCACCAGATGGGGTGCGTTCCGATTCAACGGGTCATGACAGGTCAGGCAGCCAACCCTGCCGTCAACAAGCACCATGTTCGGGTCGATGTTTTCCAGTCGGCGAAGCTGTTCATTGATGTAGGCTGCACTGCCGTAGTGGGTGCCGATGGGATGGCTTCTCAGCCCATCTCCCGAAAAGGTCCCGGAATTGGCAGCATTCTTGTAGCTGATATCGTGTGCGGGAGATGTTGATCCGTCGTGGCAGCTCAGGCAGTCGAAGGAAAAGGAATCCACTTCGAAAGTCTCTCCGTCCTTGACGACGGTAAAAGGCTTGTCTGCAAAAAATTCCCCATATTGAGAAGTGGATGCCTTCTTCACAGCATTGATGCGTCCCCGGAAGTTGTAGTCTTCAACAGGATCCTCAAGCTGCTTTACAAAAGTGCAGGGCTCCCCCGTGGATGCAGAAACGTCAATCGAATTTGCTATCATGGCACATGCAAAAAGAACGGCTGCCATGGTTTTCTTTGTTCCCCATATGATATTGATGTTTAACATGGCCTGGCCTCCTGGAATGTATTTGGTATTTGCTTTTGTTATTACAACCTCCGTACCATTCGGCAGCCCCCACAACTTTTTTTATAAGTACATGATTTTTATAAGATATATTCAAATTTGATTGTCTGACTTTTTTTTCTGCAGAAAGAAATAGTGTTCAGGTGTTGCACAGAGATCCAGGAAAAAATTGAAAATTCACTGTTCTTTCAAAGAGTTGCCATCAAAAAACATTTCTGAACAGCTGACCCCACTTGAACAGCAGCTTTTTGAGCAGCTCCAGCCTTGAATCTGCAAGGAGTTATGGTATTATTAATCCTCTTTCAGGGATGACCATCCCTTTACAATACTGCAATGGAGAATACATGGTAGCTGCTTTCAAAGAACGCCTGCAAAGTCTGGATCCGGTTTTTATCACCTTCGACTCGTTGCAAACACTGCAGCTTAACCTGGGAAACCTCTGCAATATGTCCTGCCGCCATTGTCACGTAAATGCCTCCCCCCATGGACGTGAGATCATGGGCAAGGAAGTCATGGACAAGGTAATCGCCCTCCTGTCCCGCCAGTCAGGCATTGCTCTGGATGTAACAGGGGGCTGCCCGGAGATGAATCCCCATTTCCGCTATCTCATGGAGACAACCGCCGGCCTATCCCCACGTCGCATCGTTCGCAGCAACCTGACCATTATGGAAGAACCGGAAATGGCGTGGCTGCCCGAGTTTTACAGCAAGCACGGCATTGTCATCACCGCGTCTCTGCCGTGTTATCTTGAGGAAAATATCGACAGACAACGGGGGCAAGGTGTCCATGCCAAATCCATTGCCGCACTGAAGCGGCTTAACGAGGTCGGCTATGGCTGCCGTCATGAGCTGAACCTGGTCTACAATCCGGGAGAAGCCTTTATCCCCGGCTCGCAGAAAGAGCTGGAAGCGGCCTACAAGGTTGAGCTTTTCGAGCGCCATGGCATTACCTTCAACCACCTCTATGCCATCACCAATGCTCCCATAGGCCGTTTCAGGGAATATCTTGAGTCCAAGGGAGCCCTTGATCACTACCTGAACCTGCTTGCCACCAGCTTCAACCCCGATGCGGCAAGAAACCTCATGTGCCGTACCCTGGTAAGCGTCGACTGGAAAGGCTTTATCTACAACTGCGATTTCAACCAGGCGGTAGGTCTGCCCATTACTGATCCTTCCGGGTGCATCCTCAAGATAGATGACCTGGAGCAGACGACAAAACACGGTACCGAACTTTTCCTCGCCCAGCATTGTTACTGCTGTACGGCAGGAAGCGGCTCCAGTTGCACCGGCGCCACTGCATGACCGAGATAAACAAAATATCTTCCGGAGGGGCTATGAATAAGCTTGAGCTTTGGCAAAGATACAGGAAATACCTGGGGGTATACCCGGAGATCGGCATGATGCTCGATCTAAGCCGGATGAATTTTCCGGATGATTTTTTCCAGCTCATGGAACCGCTGATGCAACAGGCCCTTGAACAAATGGCTGAGCTTGAACGGGGAGGTATTGCCAATGGGGATGAAAAGCGGATGGTTGGCCATTACTGGCTGAGGAACCCGGAACTGGCTCCGACGAAGGAAATATCTTCTGAGATAGGGTTCACACTCAGGGCAATCAAAGAGTTCACCGAAAACATCCACAGCGGCGCCATTTCTCCCCCCAACGGCAGTCGCTATACCCGCATGCTCATCATCGGCATCGGCGGGTCTGCACTTGGACCCCAGTTCGTCGCCGACGCCCTCGGTTCGGCAAAGGACAAGATTACCCCTTTCTTTTTCGACAATACCGACCCTGACGGCATGGATCTGGTTCTGGCTCGGATCGGCAGTTACCTGAAGGAAACCCTCACCATCGTCATATCCAAGAGCGGCGGCACCAAAGAGACACGAAACGGCATGCTGGAGGCAAAGAAGGCATATGAGGACAGAGGCCTTCTCTTCGCCAGACAGGCAGTTGCCGTTACCGGCAGGGACAGTGAACTGGACAGGACTGCTGCCGCAGAAGGCTGGCTGGCCCGCTTTCCAATGTGGGATTGGATCGGCGGGCGCACTTCGGTAACCTCGGCAGTGGGGCTTCTCCCGGCGGCCCTCCAGGGGCTTGACATCGACGGCCTGCTAGAAGGAGCCCGGCTCTGCGACATGGTAACCCGCATCAGGGAAACGAGGAACAACCCAGCCGCCCTGCTGGCGCTCATGTGGCATTATGCAACCGGCGGCTGCGGCGCGAAAGACATGGTCATTCTGCCATACAAGGACCGCCTGCTCCTTTTTTCCCGCTACCTGCAGCAGCTGATCATGGAATCCATCGGCAAGGAATTTGACCGGAACGGCACCCAAGCCAATCAGGGAATCGCCGTATATGGCAACAAGGGCTCCACCGACCAGCATGCCTACGTGCAGCAGCTTCGCGAGGGAATAAATAATTTTTTCGTTACCTTTATCGAGGTGCTGAAAGACAGGAATGGTCGGTCCATTGAGGTGGACCCCGGCGTCACAAGCGGGGATTACCTCAGCGGCTTTTTTCAGGGAACGCGGGAGGCTCTCTATGAAAAGGGCAGGGAATCGATAACTATCACTGTCGATGAGCTTAGCCCGCGCACTATTGGTGTTCTGATTGCCCTGTACGAGCGGGCGGTTGGCTTCTATGCCTCCCTGGTCAACATCAACGCTTATCATCAGCCGGGGGTGGAGGCGGGCAAGAAAGCAGCAGGAGTGGTGCTAGAGATACAGGGAAAGGTGCTGGCACATCTGCAAGAAAAAAAGGGAAGAGGATTTACTGCCGAAGAACTTGCTGCTGCAATTGGAGCCGAGGGAGAAGCTGAAGCTATTTACAGAATCCTTCTTCATGCTGCTGCCAATCCAGATCATAGTGTTGTTGCCGAAAAAGGTCGAACCGTTTTCGACAAAAAATTTTACCATGGGGGCTAGGAGCCTGTCGGACTTAGGGATCGAAGCGAGAGAATGGAAAATCGAGGACGGATATTTGGAAATTTGAGAGCGAATAGTGGACCTATTTGTCGAAAATTTACGGAGATCCGGACCGATTTGCCATTTTCGCAGCCGATTCATTCTAAGTCCGACAGACTCCTAGTGCCCCTTCAGCTTCAGTGCTTCTGTATAGACTTCGCTTCGGGCACGGCCTGTCCGGAGCACCACCTGCTTCACGGCATCCTTCAGGGAAAGCCCTTCACCCGCCATCAGACAGCTCAACAATTCGGCAACAGACTCTGTGGCGTCATGCTCAGGGTCCGCAGCCGCAGGGGCAACGAGGATAACGACTTCCCCCTTGATGGTACGATCCTGAAGCTTCTCAATGACAGGGGAACAGCTCCCTCTGATGAACTCTTCGTAGATTTTGGTCAGCTCCCGCGCCACCACCAGTTCCCGTTCCCCGAGCACCTCGCGCAGGTCCATCAATGTGGCCAAGAGACGGTTCGGCGACTCGTAAAAAATCACCACCCGCTGCTCTCCTTTCACCATTGCGAGCTTCTCCCGGCGCTTCCCCTGTTTATTCGGCAGAAACCCCTCGAAGACAAAGGCATCCGTGGGCAGGCCCGAAGCGGAAAGCGCCGTGACTGCGGCCGACGGACCTGGCACCGGGACAACGGCAAAGCCTGCCGCCACCGCATCGCGGACCAGTTGGTAGCCGGGATCGGAGATGCAGGGGGTACCGGCATCGGTAATCAGGGCCACGGACACCCCTTCGGCCAGCTGGTCGAGGATGTATCGCCCTTTCAGCTCCTTGTTGTGATCAAAGTAAGAGGTAAGCGGCTTGGAGATGCCGAAATGGGAGAGGAGCTTGCGCGAGTGACGGGTATCTTCGGCGGCAATGAGGTCCGCCTCCCGCAGAATACGCACGGCCCGGAAGGTGATGTCTTCCAGGTTGCCGATGGGGGTAGCGACTATATAGAGAACACCTTTTGGGGTGAGGGGTGAGGAGTGAGGTTCCATTTTTACCCTTTGCAGCAGAAAATGTGGATTTTTGCGCAAGAACAAGGCAGACAAGGGGCGAGGCGGAGGCGTACCTCAGGTACGCCGCACAACGAGCCCCGCAGGCGAACGCAGGTCTTGCCGAAAAGCCGCATTTTCATTTTCCCCAGTCGCGGGAGTAGCGGAAGTCCCTGTCAATAGTCCGATTGGACACCTTGGCAATAACCGGCATCCGCCGTTTGAAGTGCGAATTCTGTACCTTGGCGCTGACCGTATCGATAAAAGTTGCAGCAAATCCCTTGTCCAAAAGCTCATGGCGATTGCAGCGATGGTCCACCATCCAGTAGAGGAGTTCGTCCACCTCCCGATAGGTGAAGCCCAGTTCCTGCTCGTCGGTCTGCCCTGCCCACAGGTCGGCCGAAGGCTTCTTCTCGATCACCTCCCTGGGCACCCCCATTGCTTCGGAAAGCTGCCATACCTGGGTTTTGTAGATATCGCCGATGGCATTGAGTGCGCTGGCCATGTCGCCGAAAAGGGTGCCATAGCCCAGAAGCAATTCGGTCTTGTTGCTGGTGCCGAGCACCAGCGCGCCATGGGCGGCGGAATGGTCATAGAGGATGGTCATTCGCTCCCGCGCCATCTTGTTGCCGCGGCGCATGTTGCTGGCGTCGGGAAACTGCTGGAAATAGGCATCGATCATGGGGGTGATCTCTATGACCTGATAATTGATGCCCAGGTCTTCGGCAATGAGCCGGGCATGGGCTTCGCTTTCAGGATTACTGGTGCGGTAGGGCATGGTGCAGGCATAGACGTTTTCAGCCCCCAACGCCTCAGCCGCCAGGTAGGCCACCAGCGCTGAATCTATTCCACCGGAAAGTCCCAATACCGCGCGCCGCACGCCGATCTTCTGTACCTCCTCGCGGATGAAACCAACAAGTACCCGGCGCAGCAACTCCGCATTCACAGTAAGTCCGGCCATCATCGCTCCCTCTCCCGATCGATCCGTCGCAGCTCCTTCAGGGTGACACTCAGACTCTCATCACGCATCATGGGGGAGAAAATCCGCTCGCGCCGCAATTCCCCCTCTTCCATCTTGGCCGTGAAAAAATCCTCTTCCAGAACCCTGCCCCGCTCGATAACGGCACCAGAAGGAGCTACGGCCTCCGATCCCCCCCAGAAGTTGACCCCATCCTCGTAACCGGCACGGTTGCAGTAAAGAACACGGGAATTAAGGAACATGGCGGTGGTGGAGGTAAGTTTCTGCCAGGCAATGGTAGATCCCAGCTTTTCTTCCTCGGTAATCCCGCGTCCCGGGCTGCTGGAAAGGCAAAGCAGAGTAGTTGCACCGTCCATGGCCAGTATGTAAGGGGCCGAAAGGTGCCACATGTCTTCGCAGATCAGCATCCCCATCCGGCCGAACCTGGTATCGAAGGCACGGAATTGCTCCCCACGGGCCATGTAGCGTTGCTCATCGAACAGGCCATAGGTGGGAAGATAAACCTTGCGGTGCAGATGCTTGATTTCCCCCGCCTCAAGGTAGACGGCAGAATTGAAGAAGCGATAATCAGCCGTGACCTCGACAAAGCCAACCCCTATGGATATCTTTCTGGACAGCTCCCTCAGCCGGCATATCTCGGGCGAACCGACGGCAAGAGCCACTTCCGGCACCAGGTCTTTAAGAAAATAGCCGGTCAGGGCCAGCTCGGGGAAAAGTATCAGGTCCGCCTTTTCATCAATCCCCCTGGCAACGGCAGCCTCCACAACGGCACAGTTATCGGTGACACAACCAAGCTTCGGCTTTATCTGGGCCAAGGCAACGGTAAAATCCATGGTCTTCTCCGCATTTTTTCGCTTAGGGTAACACAGCATGAGACAGGAGGCAAATGTTCGGCTCTGAGGATACCTGTGTTTCAATAGGCCAGGTCGAATGCATCCTTGATATGCTCTATTTCCGGCACGGCATGATCCGGCTGTAAAATGGCAATGACATCGAAGCGGGCCGCGGCATCCTGCATTTTTTTCTGGGCCAGCCAGGTCAGAGCAGCCTTTGATATCTGCCGCTGCTTGAATGGGGTCACGGCCAGCTGCGGCACGCCAAAGGCTGTATTTTTTCTTGTCTTGACCTCGACAAAGACGAGGGTCCTGCCATCCCTGGCAATGATATCGATCTCGCCGCACTTGCAGCGAAAGTTCCGCTCCAGGATCGAGAAGTGCAGTCCCTTGAGAAAGGTTACCGCAATCGCCTCGCCCACTTCCCCCAGAGTCTTATTGTCGTTTTTCCCCTCACCCCTCACCCCTCACCCCTCACAGTTTTTTACATGTTCCTTGACGCCGCTGAAGGTCATGCGGTGAATCGGACAGGGGCCATACTCTGCAATGGCTTTAAGGTGGTCTACACAGCCATAACCCTTATGGGCGGCAAAACCGTACTGGGGAAACTCCGCATCATAAGAAACCATCAGCCGATCACGATGGACTTTGGCGACGATGGAAGCGGCGGCAATGGAAAGACTGGTGCCGTCCCCTTTTTTGATGGTCTTTTGTGGAATGGTGACGGGAATCTTCGAAATGCCGTCAACGAGGACATAATCAGGCTTGATGAAAAGGAGGCTTAAGGCTTCCTTCATTGCGGCAAGAGTTGCCTGGAGGATATTGATCCGATCAATGACTCCCGCATCACTTAAACCAACACCCACAGCCAGAGCATTGGCCATAATGACTTCAAAGAGTTCATCCCTTTTGCCGGAAGTGAGTTTTTTCGAATCATCCACTTCAGACAGGCCGATCCCGGCGGGAAGAATAACCGCCGCCGCCACCACAGGGCCGGCAAGGGGACCGCGCCCCGCCTCGTCAACACCGGCCAGGCTGGCATAGCCCTGACAGCGAACCATTGAATCGAATTCCAGCAGAGTAGGTTTTTCGTAGTGGAACAAGTCGAGACTGGACATGGTAAACCCTGAGATAGCATGATGTTGAAAGTAAAAAAGCCCCGGCAGTGGCTGCCGGGGCTTTGAGGTTTACATTCCAGCCACGTATTTCTTTTCCTTGATCCTGGAAGCCTTGCCCCGCAGCTTGCGCAGGTAGTAAAGCTTGGCGCGGCGAACCTGGCCACGGGTGATCACCTCTATGGCATCGATGGACGGCGAGTGCAGTGGAAAGCTTCTCTCAACGCCGACGCCGTTGGAGATCTTACGCACAGTGAAAGACTCGCGGATACCGCCGTTCTGACGACCTATGACCACACCCTGAAAGGCCTGGATACGGCTCTTGTCACCCTCGACGATCTTGACCTGCACCTTCACCGTATCACCAGGTCTGAATCCCGGAATGTTCTTCTTCATCTGTTCCATTTCAATGGCATCAATCTTGTTCATTTTTTTCTTCCTCCCTTATCTATGCAACAAGTGCTGTATATCGTAACAGTATAACTGCAGACGTATTTATTTCATCCTTGGCAACATTTGCTCATCTGTTGCCGAACAATCTATCCAGAATAATCGCCGCCGCTGAGCGAACTGCAAGGTGATTGTAATCTCCAGGCCCCTTGATGGGACCAAGCACGTAATCGGCCTGTCCGAAAACCTCTTCCGTCATGCCCCAGCCGGTACCAAACAACAACAGATAGGGCTGACCCCGGTTCTGCAGGAGTTGGGCAAGCCGGGAACAATCAATGCTGTTGTCACGTCCCTGGGCACCGGTAACGATAACCTTTACCGGCTTGCCGAACTTCTTTTCCAACTGGGCAAGGGCCGTCTGCAGGGAATCGATTACTTCTATGAGTTCAAGGGCCGCCTTTCGCTTCGGATTATAGGCAGCTCCGTAACCTTCCAGCCAGTGAGCTCTGATCCGCTCCGACAGGCTGCGCTGTTCTGCCACCGGCGTAATGACAAAATATCGGTAAAGACCGAAGGTCCTGGCGGAACGGGCAATATCGTGCAGGTCCAGATTAGTTACGGCCGTCGCCACCACATCATGGTTCTTGTTATAGACCGGGTAGTGGAGCAGGGCTATGCTAACGTTAGGAGCTGTCGGGCTGTATGCCTCCACTACCGGGCATCCTTGGACGATTTCTCAAGATATTTCCGGTCCCCATTGGTCAACTTTGCGCTCTGCAGCAGATCGGGGCGTAACAAGGCGGTTGCTTCCAGTGATTTGTGCCGGCGCCACATTTCTATCTCCTGATGATTGCCGGACAAAAGCACCTTGGGCACCTCCAGTCCTCTGAACTCAGAGGGTCGTGTGTACTGGGGGTACTCCAGGAGGCCATCGGCAAAGGAATCATTGATGGCAGATTCCTCGCTCCCCAACACACCAGGTACCAGGCGCGAGACCGCATCAATAATTACCATGGCAGCCATCTCGCCGCCAGTCAGCACAAAATCGCCAAGGGAAATCTCGTCGTCAACGAAAAGTTCCCGCACCCGCTCATCCACCCCTTCATACCGGCCGCAGATGATGATCAGCGCTTCTTCCCGTGCCAGTTCCGCGGCAACTGCATGACTGAAGGGCCGACCGTGGGGGGTGGTAAGGATGACACGCGCTTCGGGACTGCCAGCCTGAGCGTGCTCAACGCATGCAGCGAGCGGCTCAACCTTCATGACCATACCGGCGCCACCGCCATAGGGGTAATCGTCCGTAACACTATGCCGGTCAAAGGCGAAGTCACGGATATTATGGAGAGCCACATCTATCAGGCCTTTTTCTCTGGCACGTTTCAGGATACTTTCGGTAAGCGGCCCTTCGAACATGCCCGGAAACAGGGTCAGTACATCAAATTTCATAGATCGAGCAGCCCCTCCGGGAGGCTGACTGTCATACGCCCGGCAACAGTATCAACATCAAGCACAACGTCGTCAAGGGCGGGAATTAGTATTTCCTTGTCCCCGCCGCCATGAACCACATAGACATCATTGCTGCCGGTACTGATGATATCCACCAGTTCACCGAGGATATCTCCGTCCTCGGTCATTACCTGCAGCCCCAACAAATCGCACCAGTAATACTCACCGTCGGAGAGTAACGGCAACTGGTCACGCAGGACGTATATTTCACGCCCCACCAGGTGAAGCACATCGTTTATATCGGTGTAGCCCTTGAGACTGAGGATGATCTTTTTGCCATGTGCCTTTGCTTCGGCAACGGCAAGGGTTTCCATCCCTCCACCAGGTTTTTTGATCATAACCGATCGCAAGGCCATGAAGCTGTCCATGTCGCCGGAGAAGGAAGTTATTCGTAACTGCCCCCTGACCCCATGGGTTGCCGAGACTTTGCCGATCAGAAATGTTTGGTTACCGCTGGACATCACTCTACTATCTTGAGGACCGCCTTCTTGTTATCCTTTGTCGAAACGGCATTGAGCAGGGTGCGAATGGCCTTCGCCGTGCGTCCCTCCTTACCGATAATCCTGCCCATGTCTTCCTTGGCCACGGTCAGCTTTATAACGGTAGTCTCTTCTTCCATCTCCTCGGTTGCTCTTACCTGACTGGGGTCATCAACAAGTGCTTTAGCGATGGTTTCTACGAGCTCTTTCATGTCGCTGTCCTCTGTGAGTTAAAATGTCCGGCGTACCGGAGGGAAAACAGTATTAAGCAAGCTTCGAGACGAACTTTTCCCAGATACCGGCCTTTTTAAGGATCTGCTTTACGGTATCGGTAGGCTGTGCGCCCTTGCCAAGCCATTCAAGAGTCTTTCCCTCTTCCAGTTTGAAAACGGCAGGATTCTGATTGGGGTCATAGGTACCGACATTCTCGATAAAACGACCATCCCTTTTGCAGCGCTCGTCTGCAACCACAACCTGATAGAATGGTTTCTTCTTTGCGCCGGCCCGTGCCAGCCTGATTTTTGTTGCCATCTTTTCCTCCTGGTATTATCACGGCCTGCGCCGCAACTTGTTTTATATCTAGTTAAAAGGGGAACATCCCTTTGCCCATGCCTTTCATAAGACCTTTCGGACCCAGCTTCTGCAACTGCTTGACCACCTTCTGCGCCTCGGTGAAGCGCTTGAGCAGCTGGTTTACCTCTTGCACAGATGTGCCACTTCCCTTTGCAATGCGCAGCCTGCGGCTGCCGTTTATCATCTGATGGTTCGCCCGTTCCTGGCGGGTCATGGAATCGATGATGGCCTCGATGCGCTTCAGCTCCTTCTCGCTCGGCTGGGCACCCTGCATCTGCTTCATCATTTTGCCCATGCCTGGGATCATCCCCATGATAGATTCCAGAGAACCCATCTTTTTCAGCTGCTGCAGTTGAGCCTTGAAGTCATCCAGGTCGAAATTGCTCTTCTTGAGCTTTTTCTGGAGACGCTCGGCCTCCTTTGTATCGAAGGTAGACTGGGCCTTTTCGATCAGGGTCAGCACATCCCCCATACCGAGAATGCGCGACACAAGGCGGTCGGCATGGAACACCTCAAGGGCATCCAGCTTCTCCCCGAGGCCGACGAATTTGACCGGCTTGCCGGTGACAGCCTTGATGGAAAGGGCTGCTCCACCCTTTGCATCACCATCCAGCTTGGTCAATACTACGCCGGTTATGCCCAATCGCTCATCAAAACCGGCCGCCACGTTGACAGCTTCCTGGCCGGTCATGGCATCGGCAACGAAGAGGATTTCGCGGGGCTCTGCAGCCTCGCGGATCTGCACAAGCTCGTCCATCAGATAATCATCGATCTGATGACGACCGGCAGTGTCGAAAATGACCGTATCGAAGCCGGAAAGTTGGGCGTATTTCAGCGCCTTGCTGCAGATATCAACCGGCTTCTGGTCAGCCTGCGAGTCGAATACCTCAATGGACAGCTGCCTGCCCAGGATTTTCAGCTGCTCGATTGCCGCCGGACGATAAATGTCAGCTGGGACCAGAAGCGGCTTCCTGCGCTGGGACTTCAGCAACTTGGCCAGCTTTCCGCAGCTGGTAGTTTTTCCTGCACCCTGAAGGCCGACCATCATGATCGATACCGGCGGTTTGGCAGCCAGATCGAGGCTGTTGTCCTCGCCACCACCCATTAGAGCGACTAACTCATCATGGACTATCTTGACCACCTGCTGGCCGGGAGAAAGGCTCTGCAGAACAAGTGTGCCGACGGCCTTTTCCCGGACCCGCTCGATAAAATCCTTTACGACCTTGAAGTTGACATCTGCCTCAAGTAAGGCCAGACGCACTTCACGCAAGGCTTCCTTGACATTGTCTTCGGTCATGACTCCCTGACCGCGCAGTTTTTTAAAGACCGATTCTAGTTTATCGGAAAGGGTATCAAACATGAAAACTCTGTCGCAAATTCAGTTAGTTAGGTAGCATTTCAAAACAGCTGACGAAAAAGCGCACTTTGCCACTTGTAAAGGGGTAACTTTAGAGGAATGTCCAGCTTTTTGTCAAGATAAATTTAAACTGCATTACCATCTGGATAATTCACAGGCGGATTACCGATCGAGCCTTCAGCATGCTTTCGGCAATGGTAAACATATTGGTCACTGAACCGGCAACCAGCTTGTCCTTGCAGTGGAAAAAATCGAGGCATACGCCGCAGGAAAACACTTCGCAGCCCTGATTTTCCAACTTTTCCAGGACCTCGACGATCTCGGAACCCGCAGTGGTCAAAAGAACACCGGTATTAATGAAAAAGATCCTGTCGGGAAGTTCTGTCACATCAAGCAGCGTAATCATGAAATTTTTCATCAGGAGTCGTCCCAACTCCTCAGGCCCATCTCCAAGACGGTCGGAACCCACCAGCATTATTGATTTACCCTCTCCCACCGGAGCATTCGTCTTACCCACCTCCGGGAAAATCCCATTGCCAGATAAAACGAGGGAATATCCACCTTCAACAGGGGCTTCCGCCACCATAAGCCCCCTGTTCGCTGCAAAGCGCGAGACGTTTTCCCGAGGGGCGCCGCCATCCACAAGCACTGTCAGCGACTCGCCCGGGCTTTCTTCCAACGCCCGCTTTACCGTCACAACCGGCTGAGGACACGCCATATTCCTGCAATCAATCGTTTTCAATCCAGAACCTCCACCGTCAATGATGTTACTCCAGCACTCTGACAAACTGACCCTTTTGCTTCGCATACAGCTCTGCCGGAAGGAGCCCTTCTTCGGAAAGAACTGCTTCGACCTCTTGGCGCAGAGCCGATTGGTATCTGATTGCCAGTCCGCAATCGGACTGTAGCGCCCTTGGCACAGGAATCAGCAGAATGGCCATCTTCCTCTGCTTCAATATCTTTTCGGCTTTCATGACTCGATGAATGGAGTTGAAAACCGCGACATAATCACCGTCCTGAACCATAATCCAATCCTTTCATCAAACTGAATCCCGAAACCAGCAAAACCCTGCATTCCTGCCGGTATCACAATAGTTTTTCAATAGCTGTCAAGCACGTTGACAAAGATTATCGAAATCCATAGTATACCGGGGTGAGGTAAAGAATGCATCTCATTTTGACATTCGGCGGTCTGCTGGCCTTTGCCCTGCTCATCAACGTGCCCTTCGGCTACTTGCGGCAGAATTACGAGAAGTTCACCTTCGGCTGGTATTTCTACGTTCACATTTCCATCCCCATCATTATCTATCTGAGGATAAAATCGGGCCTCAGCTGGAAATTCATTCCCTTTACACTTGGCAGCGCCATCGTGGGTCAGATAATCGGCGGAAGAATTCGCAGAAGGAAAACCATTGACTGACAAACGTCCAAGGATGAAGCGTCCGGCAGCAATCGCCGATCTGCTTGCAGAAATCTTTCAGGATAAGCCCGCCGGCAAGCGCCTGAAGGAGGGTAAAATCTGGCTGGTCTGGGAGAGATCGGTCGGAGAACAGATAGCCGCCCGCGCCAGACCGGCAGCATTCCGCGATGGCACGCTGACCATATCCGTTGACAATGCCCCATGGATGCAGCAGTTGACCTATCTTAAAGAAGAGATCATTGCCAGGCTCAATAAAAATATCGGTGATGAGATGGTGAAGGAAATCTACCTCAAAGCGGGCAGCGCCCCCTTGTCTAATCCCCATGAATCACCGGTCCCAAGACAGTGTAGAATCCTGACGCTTGAAGAACGGCAAAAGATCGAAGAGAATGCGGCGGTTATCTCAGATCCCGAACTGAGGGAAGTCATTTCAAGACTCATGGGCACCCATCTGAAAAGAAACTAAAACCGCAACCCACAAGAAACCACAGCATTAAATTCCTTGTCCGAGACGGCAAATCTCATCCGTAACTGAAGCACAGTGATAATCCTTCCCTTTAAATGTTAAAGATCCGGACCCTGCATAGCCCGACCTTTGCCAATCTGAACTGCAGGGCTGTCTTCAAAACACCCAAGCCATATACAACGCTACGGCGAAAGTTTATGGATGATGCCTCTTCGAAATATTTGGTGGGGCAACTGACCTCGCCGATGCGGTAACCAAACCAGACGATTTGGGCCAGCATCTGGTTGTCGAAGACGAAATCCTCCGAGTTTGCATGCAGGGGAAGCCTTTCCAGAACTTCGCGGGAAAAAGCCCTATAACCGGTGTGGTATTCGGAAAGCTTGTGACCCAGCATCAGGTTTTCAAAGAAGGTTAGAAAACGATTGGCGACGTATTTGTAAAGGGGCATTCCACCTTTGAGTGCGCCGACGCCAAGAATGCGCGAAGCGAGCACAGCATCGAATTCGCCGTAGGCGATCATGGCAGCCATGGCCGTAATCAGCCGGGGAGTATATTGATAGTCCGGGTGGAGCATGATCACGATATCAGCACCCAGTTCAAGCGCCGTTCTGTAACAGGTCTTCTGATTTCCGCCGTACCCCCTGTTGTTTTCGTGGACAATGGTCCTGATTCCAAGGCGGCGCGCAACTTCGGCAGTATCATCACGGCTGGCGTCATCGACGAGTACCACCTCATCGACAAATTCAGAGGGAATCTCCCGGTAGGTCATCTCCAGTGTCTTCGCCGCATTATAGGCAGGAAGCACTACCGCAATTTTTTTACCATTCAGCATTCACCCCTCCCTTCCCCTGCTTTTGCCGGTTATCCCCGACAGGCTGGATTCCCAGCAGCATACTCATTTCAGGACTGTAACCACCATGTGCATCGCGAACCAGCAGCGGAGGATCTATGATCATATCTCCCCCTCGTCCTTTGGCGAGTTCGACCATGAACATTCCGGCCTCTGACAGGGCATTGTCATGGATCATTCGCAAGCGAAGCGGAGCAAGTTTCAGGGCAACAGCCTCGGCAAAAAGCTCTACCAATCGGGATACATGATAAATGAAGCAAATTCTGCCAGCTGGCTTGACCAGATATTTGGCCATGGACATGAAATCGGCAAGAGTTGCGGTAGTTTCATGCCGTGCTTTGTCCCTCCCTGCTTTAGGGCTTACACGACCAGTACCAGGCTTGCGGTAGGGGGGATTTGACACTACCAGGTCGAAGGATGATACGGGAAAATGTCCCTTCAAGCTGGCTATATCTTCTGTAAGGATGGAAACCCTGTCATCATAGCCATTGAGGATTACATTATGTCGTGCCAGCGCAGCCATGTGTTCCTGGAAGTCAATACCGACAATGGTGGCGCTTTTATTCTGCTTTGCCAACAGCAATGGAATAATGCCACAGCCTGTCCCCAAATCGGCAATCCTGCCCCCTTCCCTCAGACGGGCAAAGTTGCTGAGCAGTATGGGGTCAAGGGAAAAACGATAGCCGTTCAATGGTTGGGCTATTTTCAGACCGTCGCCGCGGAGCTCATCGATGGTTATTTCATCCACTCCAAGGTCCTTTAGCGGCACAGGTTACAGTTATAGATATTCATCGATGCCCATATGGTTTGTCACTTCAGGCCGTAAAGAAATGGTCCATCGACGGGGCAAGAGGGTCATTGCTGCAAACCTCGATGCGGTCCTTTCTGCTGCAAAAAAAGCTCTCTGGCCAGCATAAGGATGAAAAAGGCAAACGAAGCAAGTGTCAGATACTTGCCGATCTTGAACGGAAGCGGATCAAAACGCATCTCCACGGTATGTTTGCCCGGCGTCAGGTAAATGCCCCGCAGCACATGATTAACCGGATAGATTTCAGTTTCTTTGCCGTCGACCGTAGCTTTCCAGCCTTTATCATACTTTTCGCCCAGAACGAGCAATGAGTTGCGGGTCACATGACTGATCACTGTAAGCTCTTCTCCTGAGTTACCAGTGACATTTACCTCTCCGACCGGTCCATCTGCCGGCACCGGGCCAGCCAGAGAAACAGGCGGAGGGGATTCAACAATAGCCACGGTGCGCAAATCCACGGATGGATTATTCAGCACCATCAAACGCTGCTGGGGATCAGGTAGCGTCAGCACAGACGAAACAAGCCACCCCTTGGGAAATACTTGGCGGTTTTCCAATACAACCTGGGAACCGTCCGGTGACTCATAGACCGGCAGGTACTTTGCACTCAACTGATTTTTTTCCTGCAGATATTGTTCTTGACTAAGGATAAGATACTGCACATTCATCAAATCCGGCAGGGGCGAACCCAGGGAAAAAACTTCGAGAAAATCCTGCCAGCGCTTTTTTTGCACCGGGTTGGAAGTGAACATGACCGGTATTTTATTGGCCACATACTGCATTGGATCAGAGCCGTCCATGGGCAGAACGCGATTTCCCTTGTTTGCTTTTATCAGATATTCAATAGCTGGAGTCTTAGCCCCCTTGACCTTTTCCGGAACATTGACCAGGAACATGAACTTGTTGTCAATGCGCCCCACGTCTGCCAGGTAAAGGGCGACCAGCAGGATGGGAACATACCGCATGCTGTTTTTCCCGAAGGCTGCAAGACATATGACTGCAGCCGAAAGACCCGCAAGCATGGCTGCTATGGCTGTTTCGTTGACCAGATTCCGCCAGCGCCGGACAATCAGATCAGCTCCGCTCTCATAGCGGGTCGGCTGGGCCAACATTTCATGGAATGTTGAGATCCAGTATTCTTTACCCAAGGTCTCAACAACCAGCAGAACAAGAAGAACCACGGGCACCGCCAGCACTCCCATGGCGTATCGCTTGAAGATGCGGCTATCTCGCACATCCCGGTCAAGGATGCAATCCATCCCACGGGCCGCAATGACACCAAGGCCGAAGACCGGCAGAAACATCATCATCTTCGGCACCCGGAACCGGTCTATGCCTGGAAAATAGTCATAAAGAATCTGGTAGACCGGGGTGTATTTCCCCATGGAAAAAAGGATGCCACCGACAATGGCACACAGGGCCAGCCAAGTATACTTATCCCTCCTGAACAACAGCGGCAGCGGCAGCAACAACCACGGCAGCAATCCCATGTAGGTAAGAGTCTGGGTGAAGACCATCCGTCCCCAGTAATAAGCAGAAATATTGGCGGGATTCGCACCGGCCTCCTGGCGGGAAATGCCAAAAGCTCCCGGAATGACGAAAGCGGTAACTTCTTCCGGTGGCATCGACCAGGACATGGCTTCCTCCCGATCAAGTCCCCCCTTCCCCTGATTCGCACCACTGTGAACGCCACGATTGGTGTCCTTGGCCCAGTTGGACAACGGAACCAGAGAAATGGCAACCGTTGACAGAAAGAACAGCATGGTCACAAGGTTCAGCCCCAAGAGCCTTGCCATGTCCCGCTTTCCATCCTGGCTCTCATGAACCAAGATGCCAATGGAGCGGATAATGCCGTATATGCCAATACCGAGGCACGTGTAATAGGCAACCTGCCAGTGGGTGTTGAAAAACTGAAGCGCCAGAACAACAGCAGTGGCAAGAAAGAAAAAGACCCGCCGACTGAGAAATCCCTTCTCGAAAAAATAAAATGCCCAGGGGGCAAATGAGATGGTGGCAATCTTCATTACATGACCGGCATTGATGAGGGATGCATTCTCAGGGGCAACGGCAAAGATAAGCCCTCCGAGGAATGACCCAAGCCTGCCGACGCCGATCAGACGACAATAGCAATAAGTTCCTGCTGCGCCGAAGAAAAGCTGGAAAACGATAAACCAAGCAACACAGGAAGGTGCAGGAAAGAGATAAAGGATCAGGGACCGGTATATGAGAAACTGGTTGGAAACTCCCCCCCCCTCGTCGGTAGTGCCGCCGTTGACGAATTTATCCCAGGCCGCATGCAAGTCGACGTTGAACAAGCTCCAGAAGTCCCCCTTCTTGACCCACTCCACACCCCAGTAAAATTCATTCATGATGTCCGGCGCCCGGATAATCTTGTCCGTAAAAAGGATCTTGGAGAAGAAGAGAATAAGGAGCACCAGCAGGGCGCCCAACACCAGCAGGTCTTTTTTTCGTGAATTCATTTTTTAAATGCACTCCTCGTAGTAACGGCTCAATTGCAATGCCCATGAACGCCAGTTGAAATTCTGCAGGATGTACCGGCGACCCAGATCCCCTTGCACGCGTCTCTGGAGCGGGTCATTGAGTAGTGTCACAACCCGTTCCACCATCGCCGGCCAATCCTCCGGGTCGCATAACAAATGATCGAGCTGCGGGTTCATATATTCAACCACCTGGCCAACCCTGTCTGCAACCACCGGTAGCCCAGCGACAAGGAGTTCCGTTAATTTTGCCGGGCATTTGCAACGGTTAACCAGGGTATCGGCAAAGGGATAGATGGCCACGTCCGCTGCTGCCAGGTAATGGAGGATTTCCCCAGGCTCCACCCATCCCGGCATAACCAGGGAATCGGCAAAACCTTTTGCCGCAGCAGCCTCGACAAGTGCCGTTTCCTCACCTTTGCGCCCTTTGCCGACGACGGCAAAACGGACACCCGGTACACGCCGCTTAATTTCGCTGAAGAGCCAGTACAGCTTCTCCTGGCTGAACTCGAAGAAACGGGTGTAGAGGAGCAGAACAGGTACCTCTGTGCCCATATCCAACCGTTGGCGCAAGGACTCGCCATCTCCGCCGGGTGCAGCAGAAACGCAGTTGGGAAGATACAATACCTTCCTGCCTTCGCCGGCAAAGGGCACCACCATGGCCTGCAGAGCACGGCTGGCCACAGTCACCCCCACAGCCAGCCTTATCAACCACTGTTCCTGAAAGCAGTAGAACTTTTTTTCCAAGGATGAATAGGCATGCAGCTCATTCATCCCTCCCGAGCCCTCCCAGTCATCGGTGTCGACAAATACGGGAGGAAGACGCAGTCCTGCCTTTTGCAGAACAAGGTGGAGCATGGCAGCCAGCCCGCCATACCCCTTCGGCTTGAAGAGATGGATAATGGCAGGCTTTTCAGCCAGCGCGGCACGGAACATCCTCCAAGCCAGGATGGGAGCGGCCATGATTTTGTTCCTCGGGCCAAGGGCAATGTTATGGAGCCGAACCCCGCGCACCGTCTCCGTTTTTCCCGAGTCTTCCGGATTTGTATACGGCGGAGCAATGATAACCACTTCATGACCAAGAAGCTGCAATTCAGCAGCCAACGGCACCATGCGGGCAATGAGCGTGCCCTTGGGGCGGATACCGAAGGGGGCCAGGAAGACGATTTTCATGGCAACACCGCCTGATGCAGATTAATCATCGCGCCTGCCTTTTTTCCCGTCGAATACTGCAGTCCCCTTGCGGTACTTGTAAACACGGTCCACTAAAACCTGCAATCCTGCCATAAAGCGGGAACCGCATATGCCGCCGGCGAAAGCAAACAGCAAGAACTTATGCCGATGGGGGAAGTCGCTGCAACGGCAAGCATCCCGGATCATCTCGCGACCCTCGTCCGGATGCCCATTGAGGATGAGCAGCCTGCCATAGTCTGCCCGGTGAAATGCCGCTACTCCGTCAGGATTTATCCCTCGCGCCTGCAGTTCATGGTTATGGTCCCGGACAAACTCTTCCGCCACCTGCAACTTGGCCTCGAACATCCGCAGTCGATCATGCACGGTATTTTCGGCATGCATCCGGACAAAGGCATGGCAACTGTCAATGAAGCCGAATCTTGCACCGCGCGCAGCAAGGCGGAGAAAGAATTCCCAGTCCTCATAGCGATTCCGTCGCGGATTGAATCCGCCGGCATCGGCTACAGCCTTTGCACGTATGAGCGGGGCATGAACGGTTATGAAATTGCTGTAGATTAACGTCTCCAGTATGTCGCCGATTGGGGCGGGACGCCGGACATCATAGAATCTGCGTTCCTTGTCATCCCGGAAGTAGCACACCCGCGAATATACTATCTCCAATCGGCTGTCGGCCCCCAGTAGGGCCACCTGTTGGAAGATTTTTTCCGGTGCCAGGTAATCGTCAGCATCAAGAAAGGAGACATATTCGCCGGTCGCACACCTCAAGCCGTTATTTCGCGCCGCCGACCGTTCGGCATTATCCTGGTAGACATAGCGAACGCGCTCCCCGTAACTCTTCACAACTTCTGCGGTGCGGTCCGTTGATCCATCGTCGACAACGATGCATTCCACTGCCGGATAGGTCTGGGCAAGAACGCTGTCGATCGCCTCGGCCACGTATTTCTCGCAGTTATGGGCAGGAATTATCACGGAAACAATAGCAGGCACAGTCACTCGCAGAAATACATTATTTTCTTGCATACAGCAGAGCCAGTTGCAACAGGGAGTAGAGTTTTCGTTTGGTGCATCCCGATTTCAAGGATTCCCGAAAATAGGACGCACTCTCCCTATACAGCCCCATATGCTTCTTCGCCAAGCCGATTTTATAGGACAGCAACCGTTCCGACTCCAACCTTTCTGCCGGACGGAGGTAGCCCTGGTACCGGGCGTGCAGTTCCTTCTCTCTCGTGATAGCTCTATCAGAGTAAGTGGAAATATTCTCATCATCGACCCAGTATGCACCTAGGCATTTGTTGATCCGCACAAATCTGTCGGTGATCCGGGCGATCCTCAACCAGAGGTCAAAGTCTTCTATGGCGGTAAGGGCCGCCTCTTCTGAAAATCCGCCTGCCTGGTCGAGGATGCTCTTTCTCACACAGACGCTGGAGGTTATCAAAGCACTGCCCTTGGTCATCAGATCCACAAAAACAGGTGGCTTCAGTTGCCTCACGTTCATCAGGCGCAGCTTCTTACCATGGGGAGCGTAGATGTTCGTATGGTGGTAAATGACGTCGGCATCCTGTACTAATGTGGAGACCTGTTGCAGTTTTTCCGGATACCACCAATCGTCCGCATCCAGGAAACATACCCATTCACCACGGGCATGCCTCAGCCCGTTGTTTCTGGGCCTGGCCGGCCCCCCCGAATTTTCGTTCCAGAGATAGTTGATATTAATTTTCTGCGAAAAACTCTCAACGACTTCCGCAGTGTCGTCAAATGAACCATCATCGCAAACGATTAACTCGCTGTTTTTGAAGGTCTGTTGTGCAATCGAGTCCAAGGCACGCCGCAGCTTCTCTGCACGATTATAGGTCGGTATAACTATGGAGAAGAATGGACCCTGAGCCATGGTCTCAGACCTGAGTGCCGATTGTCGGCAGATTCAGCTGCTGGAAAGCATTACTCAACCGTTTCTGCCAGGTATGGTCGCGCAGGCATCGTTCGTATCCAGCTTTGCGAATCGCTTCACGCTCACTGTCGTGGGACAGATAATACCTGATTTTTTCTGCCAAGTCTTCCGGCCCCGTATAGCAAACAATTTCTTTACCAATAGTGAAAAATTCCTCCAGTTCCTCCATGTACTCAACCATGTAGAAGCCGCCACTCATTGGAACCTCGAAGTCGCGCAACCGTACTTGTACAATTCGTTCGCCGCTTTGATGGGTATCGCCACAGGCAGAAAAACCGATGTTTATCTTGGAGCGACTGTACATCTTGATCATCTCCAGATCCGAAAGAGGTTCTCCCAGTATTTTTTCCGGCAGAACCACCTCAGACTGAAGATGTAGGGCACGTAACAGGTTGCGACGAAGGACGCTACGCCCCTCCTGGGAGAAAAGTTTTCCGGTTGCGCGGGAAATCCTGGTGTAAATACCGGAAGATGCTTTAGTCTCGCCACTGGCAGAACTCTTCCAGCCATATCCCCATACTCGCACATCCAATCCCTGATCAAAAAGATATCGAATGTAAGCGGGGCGTTCACCATATGCCTGGCCGACAAAGGTAACGTCAAACTCCTGTGGCAGATCGTAAGGCTTGTAGATGTTCGGGTTGGCCGCCTCCTGGCAGTAAAGGGGATTGGCTCCCATGCTGCGATAGTCCTTCAGGCGGAACTTTTCCGGGACGAGGCATGAGTCATAGCGGGGAGAAATTTCCCGCACCCTGTGCAATTGGTGAGCGCCATTGCAATACCAGTTGACTGTCTTTATTCCTGTTTCCTTTATCTTGTCAATTGTCTCAGGGAGTACACAGGCATCATAGAAGTAACTGAAAAAGAGATCCACTGGCTTTTCTGCGTGTGCAGCCTTTATCTGGCGCAGCAGTTCAGCACTTACTTTCGGTCTGTTCCTGTTGATAAAGGCCCGTTGCCAGGGATCATCAAGGTCAAGATTTTCAAAGGTTTCCCTCAGATCGTAGCGAAACTCTACCACGTCATGGCCCAGATCGACCAGAGACAGGTAGAGGTTGTTCCTCCACAGGTTGGACTGGAAAAAGCTATTGAGCGTGTTATCAGCCGCGTAAAAAATGCGCATCAGGGTTCCCTTTTGAACCAAAAGCAACCACACCCATATCGTTGCTCTGCGACCTGCTCCGGCAACGCATTAAAAATCAGCCCGGTCGCCGGGTCATCGGAGATGAGGGTAAATTCCTGCAATGACAGAGGGGAAAAATACCCTGTTATCTGTTCATAGGAATAAATCCTGTGGGCATTGAACAAGATGCGGGGATTCCCCACCGGCACAACGATTAAAAGATCCCCTCCTGGAGCAAGAACGCGCTTAAGCTCTGCGATTGCCTTCAGATCCCCTTCGGGATCAAGGGAGTCACCGTAGCGACCAAGGCCGACATGCTCGATCACGTGCATGCAGGAAAGTGAGAGTACTGTGTCTTTGCCGAAAGGCAAGGCCAACAAATCGGCCGATTCAGAAGTCAGATTGCTGAGATGCAGATCCGCCGGGCGATAGTCATAGAACCGTACCGGGAGAAAAGCGGAAACCAAAGAGCAAAAATGGAGCGATGACGATATGTCCACATGGAACTCTGGCCTTGTCCGGGCCAGTATGCGTGCAGCCCAGGCTGGATGGAAAATATAGTGACGATCAAAACCGGTAGTGGCGGTCCGGTCATCAAGACAAGGATAGCGGTCATTCCATCGCAGAGTGAAGCGTTCGCCATTCTTCACCTGTCTGCGGAAAGAAAAAAAGTCACGGATAAAACGGACATAGCCGGTGAGAAATTTGTATAACCCGTACATCCACCGCAGGAGGTTCATCTTTGCCAATTTTGCTTTTAACGGTATGGCCATGCTAGCTATTCACCTTCACTCCATGCTTCGTTCATGAGCAGCAACAACACTAAACAGCGTCAATGGGGGGTGCCATGGTCCCAGTGGGCCGGTAGACTCCTGTCACAGATTCAGGATATTCCTTATTTTGTTCACCTTCCTCCGAAGGTAGGAGTTCGGCTCAGGCTGGAGATTAACAGTGGATTTCTGTTTGATCCCTTGTTCCATATATTGTTTCCTGCACAGTTCAGCCACCATCGGAAACAGATTGTACTTGTTCAGGACGAGGTCCCTGCACGACTGGATGGCATTAATGCTCTGTTCATAGCGACCATGCTCTATCTGCTTTTCAATGATGGCTATGGAGCTGTCCATGTTGTCCGGATCGATACGGGTAAACGCATCGATGGGAAAATAATCTTCAATATTGGGACAGCCATAGTAAAAAGGGTACGCTCCGGCAAGATATGCATCGGACAATTTTTCCGTCCAGTAATCCTCATAAGAACAGTTCTCAATGGCCAGGTAGTATTTGTAGGGGGCAATGCCATCCCATTTGTCAGCGATTTCCCTGATTCCAACGCCATAGATATCCAACTGATCCCCGAAGTGGGATTTGAGTCTTTCGACAAATGCCAATCTCTTCCTGTGCCCCGAGGTAAATGTCTTTCTGGCCAGTATGACCGCCAAAAGCCGTTCCTTTTTGTATTCGCCCAGATTTGACAGCTCATCGTAATCCTTGCTGAAACTTTCCCATCTTTTGCTCTCCCGACTATAATTTCCCCCGACCATCCACGGCAAAGCCTGCTGGCTATGAATAACATGGGAGTGCTTGAGCTTCCGATGGCAGGTCACCACCGTCGAAAACTGATCGACGAACCTTTGGCTGTACCGCTTTACCGGAGGCGGCTCAGCCGTTATCAATATGAGGTTCTCCGGAGGACAGACGGTTTTCTCAGGCTCCAGGAGGCCTTCACAGACCACCCAGAAATCACATTCATCAACCTCCTGGTTTAGTATGAACTGGCACTCTCCCCAAATGCCCCTGGCCAGTGGCGTTTGTCTCAAAAGGGGCCATTCGGGAGAAGCAGTTGTCAGCTTAATCCTGAGCATTAATCAGAACGCCTTTCCTGCCCTTAGCGATACCGTATCTTCTTGTGCCTTCTGTGCCTGGGCCAGCAGAGGCCGGCAGATCAAGTACTGCGTCAACAAGAAATACAGACCGGATACGGCAAGGATAGCAAGAGACGAGAGCATCGTTCTCGGCTGGTTGTAAAAAAGTATCGCCAGGAGAAAGGGTAATGACACAAGCAGGGATTTCACTACGTTTCTGATCCCAAGTTTTATCCTCATAAGTTTTTTCATTTGGGCATACATGACAATCGTCGTGATGAGGCCGCTTGCCACCAGAATCAAAGGCACCGTCTGCTGGAAATATTGATGGGTTGCTGCGACATAAACACCGCCGACAGCAATCACCCCTCCCGTCAAATATGCCTTGACGAGGTATCGTGTCTGCATTTCCGACTGGGCAACCAAACCGAAAACATTTGTCGATACCCGAAACAGCTCCATCCAGGCACCGAAAATCACAAATTGAAAAGCCGTGCTGAATTTCTCGTGTGCCAGCAGATTCACCAGGAAAGGCGCGAGACAAGACACCAGCACGGTCATGGAGAGATAGACCGGCAATGTCAGCTGAACCATCCTGTTGAAGGCCTGTGTTCGACGCTCTTGGTCATAGGTGCTTATTTCACTATAGAACAGCGGCAGATACAACTGCTGAACAAGCGATTCAAATGCTGCAGCAATGCTGGAAGCAACCCCTATCCCCAGACCGAGTAGCCCCAGGAACTCGGCACCTGCAGTCTTTTCGATAACGATCCGATAAGACTGGTTCTGCAGCCACATAAAAAAGGTGGTGATCCCTAAAGGAAACACAAAACTCAGCACATGGACGAGATTCTCCCGCTTAATGACCTGTCCCATTTCTGACCGGTCTACCGTACCTCCAACGACCTTGCGCAGATGATAGAGTGCGATAAGGGCAAAGAGCGCTTGGGCAATCAACTGACCGCTTAACCAAGAGACTGCAGTTGCAGCCCAGAAATTAACCAGCAGAACAGCCATCCCAAGCCCGGATATCAGGGTCAGAAGGGTGAATACCACGAAGCTCAGCCGGTGGTTGAGAAGGTTCAACGTCGGAATGATGGTCTGGTTCCAGGCGGTAAAGTAAATACTCAACATCAGGAAAAGCATCAGTACCGGCAGGGAAATCGAACCTCCCACATGCCCAATGCGATGAACCAAAAAAACGATGATGCTGGAAAGAATCGCCAGTAACAGAAGGAAGAAATTGAATATGGCAAATCGATTCAGGACGAGTTTTTTCTCTGCCCAGCGGTGCATCTTGCGGTTAAGATACATCCCGACCGGGTTGATCAGAGCCAAGCCGAAGAACCCGAACAATGAGTTGATCAAGTAAATATTCCCCACTTCGTGAACTGAGAGCACAGAAGTGAAAACTCGCACGGAAACAAGGGTAATGACCATCTGGAGCACCCTGCCGCAGGTGATGACGATGGTGTCCCTATTCATCTACATGTTTTCCCTTTGCCCACACCTCAAAAACGCCTGAAGACGCAATCCACTTGCGCCAACTTCCACTTGGCATCCCCGTTGACATGTTCCACATCATAGAATTGCGACGGGGCAAAACCGTACTCATGCATCAGTTGGAACAGTCTGACAAACTCACCCGACTCCCGTGGATTGCGCACAAATGAAATTTCCACAATGACCGTATCCACCATTGTGGAAAAGGTTTTCGCCCCTCCTCTCAATATCTGCTGCTCAACACCCTCAACATCTATCTTCACCAGATCGATGTGCCGAAGGCCCTGCTGTTCGACAAAATCGTCCAGACGGACCAAGGATATCTCCTCCGTCCGAACTTTTGCAATATGGGGGTTGGCCCTGTGGTATTCTTCGCTAATATCAAGCATGGAGTTGGCTCCGTGGAAGGAAGTGATATTGAGCGCCGCTTTTTTTGTCTCGTCAAAAAATCCATGTTTGAAGGTGTGCGAACGGTCGCTGTATCCAGCCTCGGCTATTTTGCGCACCAAAAGGTCATATGTTTCTGAGCAAGGCTCGAATGAATAGACAGAGGCCTTCGGGAAGTAGTAAAGCATCTGTAGGGAAACATCTCCCACGTTGGCGCCGATGTCAAAGATGGTTGACATATCCCGGTTCATTCCTCGCAGTACCGGCCCGATACCCGGCCTGTCCGGCCGTGCCAAGTCCAGCAAACTTTTCCTGACACCGTAGGGAATCATTTCTTTAAACTGTTGCAGCAGGCTCACTTCCGTACCTCCCTTTCCCCGTCAGCTATGGCAAAACGACATAATCATATTTTAGCTTTCTAAATTTCCCGTCACAAGAATCAGTTCCGGATCGACACCAAGTCTCAAAAGGTCTTCCCGCAGAGCCTCTCTGCGTTTCAGTGAGGTGATGACGATGCGGTGATTGCCCGACAGCAGCCCCATAGCCAGTGTAGTCACCGTTTTGTCAAAAAAGGTTTTTCCAGCTGCTTCATCATCCATGACCGTTGCAAGCTCAAGTCCTGTCTCCTTCAGCGAAAGGTATGCAATTTCCGCCACCTCATCGACGCCGCAAAATGCCACATTTTGGACCCCCTGGCCATGGAGCGACCTGAAAAGGACCAGGTAGTCCTGGCGGGCTATGGTGTACAGGCTGGAAAAATAACCCAGATGCTGATAGGCAAGACGACTTTTTTCGGCAATCCCCTGTGGGGTAAGGAGGTAGGCGTAACGATTTCGGGGGAAATTTTTCACCCTGACGAAACCCTTGCTGACCAGGTTTTTCAGGTATGAATTGACGAGCCCCAGGGCAATGCCCAGTCGACTGGACAGTTCTCTTTGGGAGATGGGTTCCTCTGTTGCTATTTCGGCCATCAACCGCAGGGCACGATAACTGTCCAGGGTCTTGTCATCATGATCGTTCATGCAGTGAACACTACAGGAAACGGAAAAGATTAGCAATTGAAAATTCAATATCTACCGCCATGGGCAAGCCACGGCGGCCAACCATCAATCTCGTTCATTCCCCCGTTCTTTTTTGAGCTTTTCAAACTCATGACGCATCAGGGCATTATCCTGAACAAGGTCTTTCAACTGATCGGAAAGTTTTGATATTTTTATGGAAAATTGCACTGCCAGAAGAATGAGGAAAATGATCGATCCCAGGAAAAGGGTGGAGGTGGGGAGTCCGGCACCTATGAGGTGGGTAAGCGCCACGAGCCAGTCGTACTTTATGACCAGAATAAACATGGAGACGCTTGTGATGAGCCAAAGCAGGGAATATTCCTCCCTCAGCCGCTTCTTTCGCACCATATCTATGGTCAGGACAAAAACCAGAAGACTGACAATGATGGCAAAAATCTGCTGTTTTAACGGCATGTTCTACCTCCGGTACAGTTGCCGGTTCCGCAATAGGGTAACGAAAATGGACAGACACATTTTGAACATGTAGTAAAGGGGCTTGAAGCCGTTATGCATGGTTTTCCCCGAGGTGTTGGCATACATGCGCACGGGAATTTCCCTGATGCGGAAGCCCGACAAGTTGAGGGTAATGAGCATGTCGGCATCGGGATAGTCGCACGGGAAGACGTCGGTGGTGAAGAATCGCATCACTTCCCGGTTGAAGGCCTGGTATCCGGAGGTGGGGTCTGTTATGGAACGGCCGATGAGATTGGAAACGAGCTTGCGGAAGAAAAGTATCCCCAGTCGGCGGGAAAACGACGGGCGATAGCTCTCGACCCCCATGAAACGGGAGCCGAGGACAAAGTCGGTATCTCCGGAGACAACAGGAGCGAGAAGGTGCGGGATGAAGGCCGGATCATGCTGGCCATCCCCATCTATCTGCACCAGGTAATCGTATCCGTTTGCATAGGCAAATTTATAGGCGGTCTGGATCGTCACCCCATAACCCATATTGAATGAATGGGAGATTACGATGGCCCCGGCATCCTTGGCCTCTCTGGCGGTACGATCCCGGGAGCCGTCATTGACCACCAGTATATCCAGATCAGGGACCGCTCGGCGCACCTTCTCAATGACGCCTGCAATGACGCCACCTTCGTTATATGCCGGTATTACAACAATCGTTTTTGCCATTCCAGTCCTAACTTCTGTTCGAAGTTCGAAGTTCGAGGTTCGAGGTTATCTTCACCAATCACCAATCACTATTCACCATTCACCGATTTACTCTTCACCAATCACCAATCACCAATCACCGCTTCCCGCAGCTTTGCCGCCAGTTCCGGATCGAGGGATCTCAACATTCGATACTGATCTGCAGCCTGCCCTTTGTCTTTTATGGCAAGAAAGGCCAGTCCCAGATTGTAATAGGCCTGAGCCAGGCGCGGGTTCATGGAGATCGCTTTCTGGAAGTTCTCGATGGATTCATTGACCTGTCCCATGGAATCGTAGGCCAGGCCGAGATTGTTGTAAGCCAGGGCAAACCACTCGCTCTGATAGGTCGAGGTGATGCCGGCACTCATATCGAACAGTTCATAAGTGGGACTGAAGCGCCCGGTATAGCTGCCAAGCTGCGTGAGTGCCATTCCGACGTTGTTCCAGGCATCGGGAGAACCGGGAGAAATGGTTATGGAGGTAATGAGGGCCGGGATGGCCTTTTTCGGCAGACGATGCTTGAGATAGGCGTAGCCCAGGTTGTTCCATGGCCTGGAAAGGTTCGGCGATTTGGCGGCTACATCCTCCCAGAGGGTTATCTCATCGGCCCAGACCCGGTTGCGATTGAAGGTAAGCAGCGCCAGCACACAGGACAGCAGCAATATGGATACCAGCAGGCCGTCGGCAACCCTGGGCCTTCCCAGGGAAAGCTTTTCGGCACCCAGGACGACCAGGGTGGCGACGGCGATGAAGAAGCCCACCGACGGTAGATAGACGCGATGCTCGAAGATGACATCCACAATGGGAATGAAACTGGACTCAACCGACAGGGTAATGAAAAACCAGAAAATGCCGAAGGCGATGAGGCGGTGATTGGTTATTGGTGATTGGTGATTGGTGATTGGTGAATGCGCTTGGCCAACTTCGAACTTCGAACCTCGAACCTCGAACTTCGAACGATAAAGGAAATAGACGCCAAGCCCAAATATCGCCAGTAGCAGCAGGAAAGAGAGAATCACCCCCGCCTCGAAAAAGGAATGGGAAACGGGGTAGTCGTACTCCAGGTTCTGCCCGGCCGGGAAAAAAAGCAGCCTCAAATAGGTCACTACCACCTTGAACTGGGTGTACAGGTAATCCAGCCGCGACATGTCCGTCTGAACTTTTGTTGCAGCCTCTATCCTGCTCAAAAGCTGTCCGCCGGATGCACCGATAATGCTGAGGGGAATGATGATCAGGGTGAGGAGAAAGGCGCCGGCTGCCAGTAAACGTTTGACGATGCTTCCCCTGAAAAAAAGGAATTCGTAGAGGATGATTGTAAATGGAAGGGTTATGGCAATTTCCTTGGTTCCCATTGCCAGTGCCGCCAGCACGATTGAGAGTGCCCAAAACACGGCAGCCTTCAAACGGTTGCCGTTTGTCGAGTCACCCCGCTGGCTGCGGGCGAATATGTAAAAGACCAGTGATAATAGGTAAAAGGTTGTGGCCAGAGAGGTGAAGCGCTGGACAATATAGGTTACAGCCTGGGTCTGCAACGGATGGCTGACGAAAAGGAGAGCGGCCAAAAAAGCGATCCCCCTGCCCCGCCACTCACTGCTTTCCCCTGATGTGGACCTCCGGATAGTCAGGATCACCAGCAGATAGACCAGCAAAGCATTGGCAAGATGGACGGCAAGGTTGAAATAATGATAGCCGCGGACGGAAAAGCCGTCTCCCGTGAGCTCGGCGGCAATCTTGTAATTCAGGGCAAAGCTGAAATTTCCCACCCCCCTGTTCCCTCGTATCGCCAGGGGATCTGTCACTGATTCCGCGCTCCTGACAGTGGGATTGCCGAGAATCGCCGGTACGTCGTCGAAATTGAACTGGGCGTCGAAGGTATTGGCGTAGGCAAAAAAACCCACGAGCATCAGTATCATGCCGTGAACAACAGCTGCGTGTCGTATCCTTCCAAAAAAGAAAGCGGGTATTTTACCGTTCAGCCAAGATGCACTCATCTGTCGCGTCCCTGTGCCCTTTGTTGTTCATCGTATGTAGCCATCAATAGCACGATTACGGGCTAATGTATAGGTGCATTAATGTGTTCCAAACCATTGCTAAGAGGTGTCAAGGCTTCAAAAAGTAATACAGAATCCTCGTGCGCCAACTGCATAACAGATGTACCGCCAGTGCAATTTTTCCCCTGATCTTGTATTCGGAGGCATGGGATCGGGCAGTGGCATAAGCGGCCAGGAGCTGCTCGTAGGCTCTCACGCTCCCCTTAGCCTCTCCGTGTATTCTGAAATCCGCCAGGATCTCATGCACTACCCGAGGCGAAACTATGCGGGCAAAGCGGAACCAGAGGTCGTAGTCCATGTCCAGTTCCTTCTCAAGATTCAATTCTCCAGCCTGCAGCCACAGCGATCTGGTCCAGAAGGTGGACATCTGGGGGATGAAGTTCTCGGTCAGCAGCTTGAATGGCGTAAAATGGCGCCCGCGCCAGTTTTTGTATTTGACAATGAGACTTGAAGCCGGACGCCCGTCGCCATCGATCATGCCGGCTCGACCATATATCCAGAGCGGCTCATCCCCGGCAAAACATGACGCCACCTTGGCCAGTGCCCCCGGGCGCAGCCGGTCATCGGAATTTAGCCATGCCAGGATGCGTCCCCGCGCCATGCCCATGCCGCGATTGATGGCATCGGACTGCCCCCTGTCGGGAGCGAAGTGCAAAATCAGCCGCTCGCCGAACTCTCCCTTCAATGATTGCAGAAGTTCCCTGGAACCGTCCGTGGAGCCGGGGTCCATGACCAGCAGTTCAACATCCACCGGCTGTTCAAGCACCGAACGCACTGCCTCCTCAAGAAATGCAACCTGCTGAAAGCAAGGCATGACGATGGAAATCTGTGGTTGAAACGGCGTCGCCTCTGGCTTGATCATAGTCTATGCTTCCTGGACAAAAGGTAGTAAAGCAAAAACATTCGGCGCTTGATCTGGGTAACCGGCATGAAGCGGATCTTGAAATCTGTGAGACTTGCTCCGTGCTTCCGGTAAAGAATGGTTTTCTCCTCCACGAACTCCGTCTCTCCGGCCAGTTCGCACAATTGCCCGAGCCACATGTCATGCATGGGAACCCGGCGGGGAAAAGGCAGGGCTATTTCCAGCAGTTCCCTTGAAAAGGCCAGGCAACATCCCAGGTAACGGTTGTTGAAGATATTTTTCCAGAAGCCTTTCCCGGCATTCAGCCGCGCGAAGATGGAGTCACTGATGATAGCCTCGTTCTCATCGATGACATAACCGTCCAGGGCGATCAGGTAGTAACGACGGGGCTTTGCCGCAAACTTCTTTCTGATCACCGCCACTTTGTTGTCAAGCCAGACATCGTCCTGGTCAGCAAGGACGATCACATCCCCGCCGGCATGCTTCAGGGCATTCTCGAAATTAAAGATGGGGCTATAGAAGGTGTTATTTGGGAAAAGGCGAATGCGCCCATCGCCAAAACCCTTGATAATGCCAACTGTTCCATCAGTTGAAGAATCATCGGAAACTATCAGTTCATCATCTGTGGTTAACTGGGAGAGTATGGACTCCAGCTGTCGGCGGATGAACCTCTCGCCATTATGGGTCGCCATGCAGACGGAAATGCGCATTAATCGTCCTTCTTCCTATTCAACCTCTTTTTGCTCATCTCAAGCAAGCTTTTAACAAAACAAAAGGAGCGAAACTGAACCGTCAGGCGAATACAGCGCTTCAGCACAACCAGACTGTAAAGCACACCATCGGTAAAACTCTCGACAGAATTTGCTGCTCCTTCCCGGAACAACTCAAACCGCCTCAGGGCATCAGGGCGGCTCACCGTTCCCGTTCCGGAGAAACCGTGGCGGCACTGAATGGGCAGAACGCAAAAGGTTTCATAATGCCTGCGCAACCTGTTATTGAAAGCAAAATCGGCAAAATCCAGCCTGATCCGCTCATTAAAACCGCCGCAGCGTCCAAAAACATCGACCCTGACCAGCATGCCGCTATTGAGCACCGCCTTGCCCTGCAGCATCTGAATCCCTGTTCTGACCGTTTTTGGATGAAAGCCGGTCCGCATTAGATAGCGGCAGGGGGAGCAGATTACTTCACCGGCTTTCAGCACCGGAGCGAAGAGGGTAACCTGAGGGCATTTTTCTATCCCTTGGCAGTAAACGGCAAGGGCATCCTCCGGAAACACGGTATCCTGGTCCAGCAGCAAAAGCCACTTCTTGCCCAGCTGCCGGGCAAGGCGGTAGCCCTCGTTATAGGCCTTGCTAATGCCGGGGTTCCCAGAGTCATGCACATATTGAATGCGCCAAGCCGGGTAATCATGATGGGCCGGTTCCATTGGTTCGGGGCTGTTGTCATAGACCAGTAGTTCGAGGCAGCCGCCCAGCTTTTCCAAAGAGTGTGACAGGGAAGAAAAAGTCTCGGTGTCAGCCAGCTTGCGGCGATAAATAACTTCCACCGCCATTATGTCATTCAGGCACTCTTTCACCAGCCCCCTCAATATTCAATACGATCTTCTTAACACGCTCTTCCCAGGTATTAGACCTGGCAAAGGCGACGCAATCGGATTGTTTTTTTTTTGCCCCCAGTTCTCCCCTGATCAGGCGATCCACCAGGGAGAGAAACTCGTCCATATCCCGGTAGAGGTGTACATAATCGCCGAATCTCTCGCTTTCCGGGTAGCGGACGGCGATGGCGGGCTTGCCGCTGTAAACATATTCGTAGAGTTTCACCGGGTCCACACCAAAAACCAGTTCATTGACCGTGAAGGGCATGATCAGGGCATCTGCTTTATCCATCACCGTATAAATCTGCCGATGGACTACTGGTCCCAAGTGGAGGATGCGCTCATGGGCCGGCAAGCTTATCTCGCAAGGCCCGATCAGCAGGATCACTACCTCCCGATGCCGCTCGACGGTCTTGACGAGGAGCTCCACATCCAGCCATGAGGCTACGGTTCCTATGTAGACAAGCTTCATATTTGGGCTGGCCAGTGCAGCATCGACAGCAGGTGGCAGTACCTGGCAGGCACCTTCATCCTCCAGGTGAATGCCGTTGTTGACCACGTTGATCTCTTTATTGGGGCCATAGCGCTCCATGAGCGTTTTTTTAAGGCTCTCGGAGGAGGCGAAAATGGTGTCGCTCCGCTCAAGAAGGCTCCCTTCGGCAGCCAGCATGCGGCGGCTCCAGGACGGATTGCGCCGGGCCAGGTCAAAGGCCAGGTGGTTGTCCATACAGTCGTACACCACCTGAGCACCCGCAGGGATTATCTGCGCAACCGCCTCATACATCTCAGGATGGCTGATCCAGACGACGTCGTAACCACCGATTTTTCCCTTGAGGTATAGTCTGAGGATCCAGGCGTTTATTGCCGCAACCGGCACGAGCCTGTTGAAGGGAAGGATAACCAGCGGGGTGAGGGAAAGCCCCGGCAATGATGCATTTTTAACCAATTTCCCCTCGAAAGGGACCCGGTAAAAACGGTAAACAACATCAACAGAATAATGGCCGGTCAGCCCTTCAGCGATAAAATGGGGTCTCTGCTTGATCCAGCCCCAGGGTAGATGCATGAGGTAGAGAATTTTTTTCATTAAATAGCCCGCTTACTGGTCAATTGCGCCATGGGCGTTCGAGATTTTTTCTGATGAGGTCGGCGATGACTCCTGCCTTGGCGTCCCAGGTATTTTCAAGGGCTTCCATTTGCAGGAGCTGTTTATAGACTGCATCTTCACGCAGCGTCAGCGCATGATCTATTTTGGCAATGAAGTCATCATGGTCTTCCCCCACCAACACCGAGCGATACTTTCGGCACTCGGGCATCCCGGTGGTGACAATGGGGTGCCCCATGGCCATGTACTCGAAAAGCTTGATGGGAGAGGTTGACTCGGTAATGTCATTGAGCAGGAAAGGGATGGTTGCCACATCGAACCAGCAGGTGTACTCGGGTAGCCGCTGATAAGGCACGGGGCCAGTAAAGATCAAGTTCGGCAGAGAGTGAAGCCGGTGCCTTTCCAACGTGCCATCATAGTCAAAGCCAATGAGCACCACCGTATAATCGGGCCGTTCCCTGGCAATGCGTCTTACCAGCTCATAGTCGAACCAACTGGCCAGAGCGCCCATATAGCCGATCAATGGCCTGCCGGCAGCAATGGCCGGTCGCAAAGCTTCCGGAATCGCCTCGGCATTACGGGGCACGGCAAAATGAGCATAGTCCACCCCGTTAGTCACAAGGGCGCAATTCCGGGAACGGCAGGAGACAACCTCCCGGTACAGGAGGTCCGCCGTGGCCACCACGATACAGCGCTCATCCTCAAGCAGCAGCCGGTGCTTCTCATAGGTGTAACTGGGGATGCGAAAACCGGCAAGCTTGTCGTTCAGTTCATCCACATACTCATAGATAATCAAACTTACCTGTGCGAGCTCCCGCCGTATATCTCCCGGCGTGGTCTGATAATCAGTCGAATAAAGATGCAGGACCTTGCGCCCCGGCAACCTCTGCAACAGTGACAATCTGTTGGTAAGATAGAGGTTAGGGACAAGCTGTTCAAAACCTTGGACATCATCGTAAAGGCAATTATCGGTACAGTAGAAATAGAGGAGCCCCTGACCGGCCAGGGCCTTGGCCAACTGCTGAGGTCGCTGGAACAGGGGGATGTGCCAGTTGATTACAGGAGGGTAGACGATGACGGGCTGATTACGGTGCAGTTCCAGAATCGCGGACAGGTCCTGCCGGTCCTTTGGCCGTACCACTGCCAGGCGCAGCACATGCAGTTTGCGCTTTATGGCTTTCCAGGTGGCAGCACCCCCTTGGCCGGAAAGAAGCGTAATGAATACGTACAGGTAGCGTAAAGGCGTAACCCGGTTAAGGCGTTCACGGAGACGGCACACCATCTGTTCAAACATTCCACGTCTGCACATCATTTTGCATGCACATCCTTCAGCAGCTGCCAGTCTTCAATGAACCTTTTCACGGAGAACTGCCCTTTGCACTTTTCGATTTCCGGTAACAGTGCAGCATAGTTATCAACAATATGTTTCAGTTTTCCTGCGCCTGTAGGCACATTGCCCAGGGGGTACAAAAAATTCATGTTTCCTTCCACAAGATCTACATGGGCATGAGTCCCCGACAACAGGACAGGCAAACCATTTACCATTGCTTCAGCTGCGGATAAACCGAACGATTCAGCTACCGATGAAGACATAAATATGCCCCCATGTTTTTTTATTAGTGAGTATAGCCGGTTCACTTTATCAAATCCGACAGGAGGCAAAACGACGGCCCGATCCGTAAGATTCCGTTGCTGCAACTCCTGAGGGAGATTGATAGTTTCGGCACTCATCCCCACAAGCACCAGCATCATGTCATCACCATAATGGCTGCGATAATAGGCGAAAACATCAAGGAGCTCGCAGATGTTTTTATGTTCATCCATTCTGCCCAAGTACAAAAGGGGGCGCTTCACCCAGATTCTGCCTCCATGGTAAGAAGTCGTGTCCTCCGGAACATAATTCCTCACAACAACAATCTTGTTTTTCAGTTCTGGCCGCTCCTGCGCCAGGGTGGTCTTCATACCAGAAGAAGGTACAACTATGACTCTGACTTCGGCAGGCAATTCCATCAGATATTTCCTGCTGTTTAGATAGGTAGTATGGCATTCAAAAAGTAGCTTGCTCTTTGAAATATTAAATTTCAATATCTGGGGAGTATCGATCGAAATTATAAAGTCATATTGATTCTCATCAATTCTGTTAACTATCTGTATGTTATCTGACAACTCATGAAGCGCGAAATAATTATTTAATTTATCAATAGCACCAAGATCTTTAAAAAAATAAAGAAAAATTTTTACCGGTACTTGATGGTCTCTAAATGCCTCAGCTCTGCTGATAAGCACTCTCTCAACTCCGCCCAATGTGGCGAATCTGTAAACATAGAGCAGCTTAAGCATAAATGCCTTTTATGACGGATTCGTTTGTTACCACGGTGAGCAATCGGTTAAATTCCTGCCCCAATAAAACCTGACACTGTTCAGCATTATGGGAGTCATTGCCTAAATAGAAGATGTCGCTTCGCAGGTGGGAGAATGTGTCTTTCAGTTTTAGTGACATGACACTAACCACGTCCGCATAAAGCACTGCCTGCTCCTCCACCTCCCGTTCGTACCAGTCAGCATCTCCTGTATCGTGCAGTGCACTCCAATCGGCTATAACACAGTAGACGACAGAAAATCCTGCCAGGCGAAAAGCTGGTAGACACTCAATCAGATTTTTTGCAGGAATGGTAACAAAAAGGATGGCTTGACTAGGATTGCGCGGTTGCAAACAGCCCGCCCTGCTCAGCAATTCATGAAAGGGAACTTTAATGACATTAGGGTGGGAAGCGGACCTATCAATAATGACAGGGGAAGGCACAGCTTTCAGCGTTGCTGTACTGGAGTTGCATCGTTTGATTGCTGAGGTCGCATGAATTACCAGATAACCCTGGTCGGCAAGAAACTTGACTAAACTTTGCGCCACTTGACCAGTCGGATCACCCTCTGCAAAAGCAGCAGGCATGATGGCAACGTTGCTGTCGCAGGCATTAGCCGCTTCAACCCAATCCTGCCGTGGGGCCTTCACTATTCTAGACACGGCCCTTTGTAGCGATTCCGCAAAAGTTTTAAAATTGAAATCCCTTTTCTTAACTGCGTCGAGAAAGCCCCTTATCGGTGCAGTGAATCGCCAGGTAGTGGACGAGGCAATATTTTCGTACATGGAGGTCATTAGTTTGAGATGGTATCTACATTCGGCCAATTCCAATTCACGCTTTGCCAGAAGCATTGCCGGATCACCCCCTTCGTTGCAAAGGGTATTATCGGCAGATAATTTTTCTGTTTCAGCCAATTGGCTTTTATCGATGTGGTCCAAATTGGATTACCGTATTCATCGGAAATTTGTACGTTGAGGTGTTGAGCGAGCAGTAACGCAGCAGATCGGCGCGCAATAGTTTTTAAGCAGCCATTATGCTTAGGCGTGATTTTTAAACCAGACCGTCCTGTTGACGTACTCGGTGTAACTCATGATTATCCGCAGAACTTTTCTGGAAACATTCTCAGTATCATAGTCGGGGAGGACCTTAAAAGGTCGTTTAACACCTGCATAGTGAGCAGCGGCAACATCAATGGAGGCAAGGACATTTTCCGCTTTCAGACCGCTCATTATCAAGGTCGTTTCATCCATCCCTTCCGGTCGCTCATGGGCTTGGCGGATGGTTATCGCCGGGAATCCTAGGATAGACGATTCTTCGGTAATGGTACCACTGTCTGAGATGACGCAGAAGGCGTTTTTCTGGAGGTTTACATAATCCAGGAAACCGAGAGGTTTCAGGAAACGTATTCTCGGATCGTGCCCTGATATGTCCAAGGCTTCAAGCCGCTTCCTGGTCCTAGGGTGGGTGGAAACAATGACCGGCATCGAGTAACGGCCGGCAATCGAATTCAGTGATTCCAGAAGATCGGTAAAGTTTTCTTCACTGTCCACATTCTCTTCTCGGTGGGCACTAACCACCACATATGCCGAAGGACTCAATTCCAGTTGGGACAAAATGTTCGAGGCATCAATTTTTGATTGATAGTAAGTTAAAACTTCCTGCATCGGTGACCCTGTTTTTATAACGGTTTCAGGACGTACTCCTTCGGCTAATAGATACCGCCGCGCATGCTCGGAGAACACGAGATTAATATCACTGGTGTGGTCGACGATTTTGCGGTTGATCTCCTCCGGCACGCGCTGATCAAAGCAGCGATTCCCTGCCTCCATATGAAAAATAGGTATTTTCCGCCTTTTTGCCGCAATAACTGCAAGGCTGGAGTTGGTATCTCCCAAAACCAGCATGGCCTCAGGTTTTTCTCTGACCAACAGCTCGTCAAACTTTGAAATTATGTTGCCGATGGTTTGTGCGGTAGTCTCTGCAGCAGCATCGAGAAAAAAATCGGGTCTGCGCACCTCCAACTGCTGAAAGAATATTTCATTCAGTTCATAGTCGTAGTTTTGCCCGGTATGCACCAGTATGTGATCCAAGTGTCTATCCAGTTCGGCAATGACACGTGAGAGCTTGACAATCTCCGGCCTGGTCCCCACCAGGGTGAGTACTTTAAGCATGGAGTTCTCCTTTGATGTAGTCAAGCTTCAGCATGAGCTCTTTTACCTCTTGGACATCGAGCCGTCGAGTATTGTGGGAGGTGTAGTCCTCCTTTTGGGAGATACTGACTTCGCCTTCAACGAAATATTTGTTGTAATTGAGATCCCTGGAATCGGCCGGTATCCTGTAAAATCCACCCAAATCAACCGCTCGCGCCATTTCTTCCCGATTTACCAAGGACTCGTAAAGTTTTTCACCATGTCGAGTGCCGATGATCTTGATCTCGTTATCGGCATTGAAGATTTCTTTGAGGGCGACAGCAAGATCCATGATCGTGGATGCAGGAGCTTTCTGAATGAAAATATCTCCAGAAACAGCATGCATGTAAGCATAGAGCACCAGATCGACAGAATCCTCCAAAGACATGAGGAATCGGGTCATGCTGGGATCGGTTATTGTCAGCGGCTTCCCTTCTTTGATCTGTTTGACAAACAGGGGAATCACCGAACCACGGGAAGCCATGACGTTGCCATAACGGGTGGCGCAGAAAACTGTGCCGGTGACGTCCGTTGACCGGGATTTCGCCACCATGAGCTTTTCCATCATAGCCTTGGAAAGTCCCATGGCATTGATGGGATACACAGCCTTATCGGTACTCAGTACGACCAGTTTGCGCACTTTGTTGGCAATTGCTGCATTCAGAACGTTTTCGGCACCGAGTATGTTTGTTCGCACCGCTTCCATGGGATAGAATTCGCATGAAGGTACCTGCTTCAACGCTGCAGCATGAAATACAAAATCGACGCCTTTCATGGCAGAGTCGATACTGTCCAGGTTCCTCACATCGCCGATGTAGAATTTAACCTTGGCACTGTTAAGGGCAATACGCATATCTTCCTGCTTTTTCTCATCTCTGCTGAAGATACGAATCTCGCCGATGTCCGTGTTCAGGAACCTTTGGAGGACCGCATTTCCAAAAGATCCTGTACCGCCCGTAATCAAGAGGACTTTGTTCTTAAACATCTTCGAACTCCTTTTTACCGATCTTTAACCGCCAATGCCGGCGTGACGAGCCCAGTCCATCCACATGGCAGCTACCATTTCAGACCAGGAAGGGGGTGTATAGCCGGTAATATTCCTGAACCGGCTCGAATCAAGTGAGCGATCGCAGTGAAAATCATGAAATGGTCTGATTTGAATGTCCTTATTGTACTGCTTTGCCACCAGCTGCAACAATTCGTATTTTGAGATAGGTTCGGATGAGACCTGGTAAAGCCCATTCAACTGTGGATTGGGGATGACATAGTCAGCAATGATCCGCGCCATTTCCACCGTCGGAAAGCCGGTGTAAATGGCTTCAGTATAGCCGTTTACTTCCCCCTCCTGGGCCAAAAACCAGTCGATGAGGCTGTAGCAGCCTTTCAGTTCGTGGCCGATGATGGAAGTGCGCAGGGTCACGCAGTGTGGATAATCCACCTCACCGAGAAACTTGGTCCTGCCGTAAAGGTCTGTTGCATCGGCCACGTCGCTTTCAGTGTAGTTTCCCTTGCTGCCGGAAAAGACGCAGTCGGTACTGATATGTATGAGCCTGCTGCCGGCGGCTTTGCAAGCCTGGGCAAGCCGATGGGGAAACAACGAATTGATGGTAATGGCGGTTATGGGATCTTTGGCTGAAGGCAATTGTTTTATGATGCCGATACAGTTAATGACCACGTCAGGCTTTACCTGGGCCAATGTTTTCAAAACAGAATCCGGATTATCGGCATCCAGATTACCGACAATCTTTTCTAGCAATTTTGTCGTTATCCCCTCAACAGAGCCCTGACAGCGGACTGTAGCGGTGACTTCCAGGTCCTTTCGTGCGGCTAATTGCTCAAGTAGCGTATGACCGAGCATGCCGGTGGCACCGAGAATCAAAACTGATTGTTTCACGCCCTCCCCTTTCTTTTCAAGATGCTGAGTATAACTTTGGCCAATTGAGTCAGTCTCGATACATGGAACATCAGCCAGCTTGCGATCAAAGGTTTGTAATATTCGCCGTACATTTGCATGTAAAGTCTCATGTTGCGCTGTTTGATCGACTTTAAAACATGATTGGCCGTTTGCTTCAGCTTTCTTTCCCTCAGGTCAATGACCAGGTCCACAATCTTCTTTATTGGCAATTTTTCGAAATCGTCATAGAAGGTATTAACCGCTCGCAGATACAACTGCTCCGCCTCTTTGAGATGGACGGCATACAAGGAATGGGTCCCCTGCTCATTATGAAAGCGCGATTGAATAAGAATTTCTGGCAAATGGGTAAAAGCAAATCCTTTTTGCAACAATCTGAACCACAGGTCATAATCTTGTGTCGTTCTCAGAGATTCTTTGAAATAACCAACCTCAGTAAAGCATTTTCTTGGTATCAGCAATGAACAACCATGGATAGAAGAAATAAACAACTGCAAGAGGAAAGCGAGTTTGCAGTCGTAAATTTCAGATGTCTCCAATCTGACTGTACGGAGGACATTGTTCTTTGCATCTATTGTTTCATAGTTAGAGTAAGAAATAACATCTGAACCGCCAATTGATGCAATGGTGGAGATTTGCCTCTCTATTTTGTGGGGCAGATAAAGATCATCATGGCTCAACCAGGAGATGTAGTCACCGGCAGCCAGGTTGATACCAGTGTTGAGTGCTGTGGCTACCCCACCGTTTGGCTTACAATGATACCTGATCTTATCACCATAAGATCTGGCTATTTCCTCAGTCAGGCCACCATCGTTAGAGCCGTCATTTATCACCAATATTTCAATATATTTGTAGGTTTGGTTCAGGGCACTATCAATTGCTTGTTTTAGATAGTTTGAGCCATTGTAGACAGGTATTATGATCGAAACTAAAGGAGTCATTTAATAGTGCCTAATTTTGATCAGAGTTATAGTGTCAACAACGATTTTTTATGCCCATGTTGAAAGCCCTAAACAACAAATATTGGAATAGTATGTATAATAACACGAAATACTGTTTCTGGTATTTTGCACAATTTAAGTAGACTCGATACATTTCAACGAATAAGGCAGGTGCTATTGCTTTGAGATTATGGTCATCTATCATTGCTTTGACGTAATATTGTTTCCGTCCTCTCATATACTCCAAAATGTTCATTTTCTCAGTTGTCCTTATTCTAACATGTGCCAAAGATTGACAAATTTGTTTAACCTCATACTTTCGAGCAATTCTACGCCAAAGATCAAGATCTTCGCACATATGCATGGATTCATTGAAGCCTCCAATCTGAGCTAATACTTTAGCGCGAACCATGACAGTCGGAGTAGTTATATAGTTATTCTTTATATACAACATTTCGGGGTAAATTTTACCTGATAGATTACCATCAAAGTGAAAATCCAAAAATCTACCATTTTCATCGACATTTTTGGCATATGCATATACCAACCCGCAGTTTGGATTTTCATCAAGTGCCTGAACCTGCAAACTTAACTTGTTAGGTAAAAAAATATCATCGGAATCTAGAAATGAAACATACTCACCTTTGGAAAGCTTAATTCCGTAATTCCGTGCCGAAGATCGACCACTGTTACTCTGGTAAATATACCTGATTTTAGGTGAACCGAAGCCATTGACAATACTTTTGGTGTCATCAGTTGACCCGTCGTCAATAATTAGTAATTCATAGTTGTCATAGGCCTGGTCAAGTACACTTGTTATCGCACACTTTAAAAGCTCAGAACGGTTGTATGTTGGTATTATTACGCTGACTTTAACCATTGGAACTTCACCTAATTATTAATATGCAACAACAGACTAAAGAGATTTATACTTAATATACAACCGTAAACATTGCAAGATTTGAAAGAGATTTATTTGAGAGACTGTACATTTAAATAAATTAAAGGCATGTTCCTCGGCCACCGGGAATTTATACTTATAAAAAATAGCTCTTTTTATATAAAAAACTGGCAATGAATTTTCTAAATTCAAAATCTCGTCCACAGTCAATCTAGATATGAAATTGGTATGCAAAATATTCTGTTCTTTCACATGTTCTGGATGCTTGTAAGAATCTTGTTGAGAATGTATTCTGTAACGGACTAATGACTCGGGAAGATGTAAAAATTGGTACTTTCGGGCCATTTTAAACCACAGATCGTAATCCTGTGTTGTTGGGAGGTTCTCATCAAATGAGGCAGTCTCATCAAAACATTTCTTAGGAATGAGCAAAGTGCATCCATTTACCGTGCAGTTCATGACAACATAAATGCTGCTCGCAATCTCTGCTTGGTCAATGATTCTGCACCCAATCGACGAGGAATTCTCATCAATATTCTCCCAGTCAGAAAAAACGATGACACCTTCAGGATTAGTTTGTTTACGTAGAAGTTCTATCTGCCTCTCGATTTTGTTCGGCTGGTAAATATCATCATGGCTAAGCCAGGAAAAGTATTTACCTGTCATTTTATCTAAGCCGAAATTCAGCGCCGAGCCGACTCCACCATTGTTTTTGCAAAAATACCGGATGCGGTCACCATACGACTTAGCTATATTCTCTGTAGCCAGATCGTCTGTTGAACCATCATTTATGACAATCACCTCAATGTTTTGATAAGTTTGTGCCAATGCACTGTCAATAGATTGATTTAGGTAATTTGACCCATTGTACACCGGAATTATTATTGATACTTTGGGATAAAAACACTCGGAATTCGTATGCATGGCTAGAAAGTCCGTTCTTTGTATAGACTAGTGATGTCTTTTAATGAAATCGAGGCATTTTCGTAAAGGTGTCATCATTTTCCATGTTACAGAGTTTAATATTTCCGCTATTTGGGCATCCTTTCGCGCTATTTGGTTATCCCTCTCGGCTATCTGATTGTTTCGCTCTAAAATCATTTCGCGACATTCTTCCAATTCTCGATTGAGATTGACAACTCTACTTTCCAATTCAGCATTGTGAGCAGTATATCGGTCTAAATCCTGGTATGCATGGGTGAGGTCGATTAATTTCTTTTGCATATCCTTATATACATCAATCTGTTCCACCCCAAGATGATCAGTTGGATATATGAAAAACTGATAAGGGGGTGGGGCGACCTTACCATCGAGAATATTCTCATTCGTGTGGAGAGTGATGTAGGCGGCAGTCCTTTTTTCGATGTCTATCTCTTTTGTTAAATCCAGGTGGAAACATTTAACGATCCTTGAAGGATTTACTACGGTGTGGCCTGTGCGTAAAAACTCGTATGCGATCCTGTTATCGCAACCTGGTACACCTAGATTAAACTCTGTGTACATACCCGTAAAGTCCAACTGGCTGCTGAATATCCAAGCATCCTGACTTGCATGAGCATACTGCTCATCCATGAATTTCACCGAGCCATCAGGCTGCACTTCGTGTCGAGTCAAGGAATAAACCACATTGCAGGGAAATCCATTCAGATATTTCAAATTGTCATCGAAATAGATGTCGGCATTAGCTAGTATCCAGATATGGTCCCCACCGAGTGACGTTGCATATTCAAAAGCTTTTTTGTATGACAGTCTTTTACCGACTACAGACTGGACAATTTTTTCACTGTTCTTGAAGTTTTGAAAATCATAAAGGATCTCTGTCAGTAGATGGATTGCATCTAGATATTCATTTAATAGATTATTTTGTAGACAGGAATCGATTTCCTGCTGTCTTACATCGTCCAAACACCTATAGTATTGGACTATCAAATTGATAGCCATTCCCGATCCTTTCGATATTATTTCTTAACGCCGATTGCAGCTGCAGTTATATGGTTGGATGCACTAAAAGCTAAACTGAGACTACGAGTACAATGTCATCGTATTCCTACATTAACCTGACCCGGTTCTATAAGTTCTTATTGAGCTTGCTCTCTGCCAGAAAGCAAAAATGCTATTTTTGAGTTCATCATATTTATGACGTAAGCTTATAATTTGTAAAAGCCTGCCCAATCTATAGTATCCAAATAATGCATCTGACGAACCTTCTTTGGCGCAGATAAAAGAAAAAAGGTGTCCGTCTCTAGCAAAGAAAGACTTTGTCAATGCCATAGAGTCTGCAATCCACAGCTTTTTATGATTTTGGATGGTTTCAGGGTTATACAGCAGGCATTCATTATAGGCATTCAACACAACACTAGATGCACCAAAACTGAATTGCAACCTTTTCAGGTAAGACCAACTGAGTCGGCTGGAAGGAAGATAATGATAATAGGAAAGGCTTTCATCATACCAAAGACGCCAACCAAGGCACCTCAATGCTAAACACAACTCCGTATCCTCTCCCGAGGAAATGCTTGCGCCATGACGCCCTGTTAGGGAAAAACAAAATCCGTTCTGTATAATTTCATCCATAGCTGACCTCCTGATAGTTAATCCGGCACCCCATAGGTACCCTCTCGAATCAGGTATATAACCGGTAGATTCAGCTTGTAGGCCAACAGCATAACTACCTTGCTGAAGCTCGAACCAATCAGGTGGAGAAGTTTCAAATTTGGGTAATCCTATTCCACCACAGGCACCAATCTCAGGACGATTAGACATTATGTTGTGTACATTTTCAATCCATGATTCACAAATCCAATTATCATCATCAATAAAGCTTATTAAATCGTATTTAGACTCAACTATTCCTTTCAGTCTTGCATTCTTAAGACCTACTTTTCCCTCAGTGACTATCCTACAGTTATACGTCGCACCTTGAGTTATAGCAGTTGCCATCTCAGAAGTTAAATCAGTGGATGCATTATCAACAATAATCAATTCCCAGGGAACCTCACTGGAGAATTTTTGCCGGCTCACATGCTTCAAGGTCTCTTCAAGTTTCTTAGAGCTATTGTGGCAACAAATTACCAGGCTTACACCATCCATAATCCTCCTGCCATGACCATGTACCTAATAAGATGGCTGATATCTTGCTAATTCACACAACTGGGCATACATTTTTCGATGTTTACTTGGGCATTCTAAAGTTGAAGAAGAACGTTTAAATTGTTCTTCTGGAAACGATTTGTCTGTGGCCGATTCTGCAATCGCCTCTATTCTCGAAGCTCCATCAAAACTCAGCACCTGATCATAATGCAGAAACAGCCACTCTCCCTCATGAATATGAGTCGTAAGTATGTGGTTGTAAATATGGAACCAAATTTCCAAGGCGTACTTAAAACTCATTTTAACTGACTTTAAATATTCCATCGCGCTGCACTCTTTGATAATGCTTTGTGCTGTGACAGTAGGTTCTCGAAATACGCAAATGAAGACCGTGTTTTGTAAGTAAGGACGCCAAATCGGTAGGGTATAGCTAAACCGCGGATCTTTATAGCAGAAAGGTGCCTTATTTACAGCCGTTAGTATTTTCTCTGTTAGTGCCATAGACGAAGGAAGTCTAGCATCCAGTGGTATCTTCTCTAGCCATCTCTGCCCATCTGTCAATCGTATACCGCTTAATTTCCTTTTGATGCTCTCTACGGCGCCAAAGCACATCCTTTCTAAAATTTCCTCGTTTATACCATTTATAAATGGGTCTTCGAAAAACCCCTTAGGATTGCTTTCTCGGGCTGGATAAAGGTTATCCCCCATAAAGTAGCCTGATTTCGCCAAAGTACCGGCAACCATACTTGTGCCACTTCTTCCTGATCCCAAAATAATACAATTCTTCATAATGCCCATTCAGCCATTTTTGATTTTTCGCCAGATATTATGAAAAAAGGAATTACGGCAATTTTTTTCAGAAACTAAAGATTCCTCCCAGTAGGTTCGATGACGTGAGTACGTTTCTTTTAAGGTGACATCTGTAGGCAATGCATCTGTAAATTTTTCATCCCAGTCCCGCCCGTATTGCTTCACAAAGTAAGAAGCTGCGAACCTTTTTGCATTCAATGTGTATTCGTCGCGGCTAACAACATTTTTTGTCTTACCATAGGTAGTGCCACCTAAATGTTCATAATGAACAGTATCACAATACGCAATAGACCATTTACCTGTACGGTATACCTTATATGACAGTTCATGTATCGCTCCCCAGCAATAGCGAAATTCGGGGTTAAGAAATCCTACCTCATGCAAGACTTGGCCACGCAACATAAGTGCAAGATAATCGCACACCGGCACCTTTCTAAATACGTGTCCTGGTTGTGGATCAGCACCAGGATATTCCTTACCTTCCCCAATATTTGTAGGGCTTAAAATTCCAATTTCTGGATTACTGTCCATTAATTCTATCATCCGCATCATAGCATCTGGCTGCCCATCAAAACGTAGGTCATTCATCATAGCCCAATAATAACGGTAATCAGCGGTTAATGCCGCTTGACGCACCCCTACATTGTGTGCATAACACTTGCCTCGAAAGTCGCTATCTTCGTATTCAATGGTGGTAAAAGGGCTACGTTGGGCAGGTTCCGAACCGATATCAACTACAAACAGATCATAAGTTAGATCCGTAGTGTTCGTAAAATTGAGAATCTGGTGACAGAGATAGTCAGTCAAATCGCGACGATTTCGGTTTACGACGATAAATGCAAGGTCTTTTTTCGGGGCCTGTGCAAAACTTAAGGGTCTAAGTTCGCCGCTAGGGCACCAAATACGTTCATTATTAGAGCTCACTGTAAATCATCCTCACGGTGTACGATTTTAGCGGGCACCCCGCACTCTTTTAGCTGGCGAGCAATCTCCTCAACTAGAATATAACTGCGATGGCGACCAGAATTACAACCAAAAGCGAAAACTTGGGCTTGATCAAGAGGTGCCAGTATTTTTATGAGGGGGATTATATACTTTAAAAATTCAACAACAGGTTTCTGGCTCAGCACGAAGTTGCGCATTTCTTCATCAGGCGTAGAAAAAAAATTCCATTTCGGATCCCTTGCTGGATTTTTTATAAAGCCCACATCAAAATAGTAATTTGCGTTTGGGCTGCCATACTTAAATCCAAAGGACATGATCTTAACACTAGAGAGTTGCTTTGTACTCATATTTCCATCCTTTTTTTAGAACTTAGCCCTACAGAAAACATACTATTTCAGAGAGATCTCTTCTTCCACCGATTATACAATGGTTCAATAGTGGCCATTGCCAACATTAGTTCGTCAGTAAGGGACGAACTCTTGCTTTTGTTAACAAAAACCGGCTCATCATCGTATTTTAAGTTAACCTGTAAAACCCCTTCTGAGTCATGATGTGGTAGTTCATGCCATTTAAGCATTTTTTCTGAGAAAGGGAGATCAAGGAAATCAACTAATGTATGTAAATGATCTTCAAACGTGTTGCAAAAGTCATCGTAATAAATAAGTAGTGTTTTAGTTGGAAAAAGCTCTTTGAGAAACCAATAATTTTGGATGCTGCCTGCCCATGAAGATGTATAGGTAAAAGATCTGCTTCTGAAGTCTAATTGCATATGCTGTCTTGCGAAAGAATTAAATTCTTTATCATAATTTTCCCGCCTGAATCTTGAAAGTGCTACTTCTATTGGATCTCTGACAATGAAGATGAATTTGGAATCTGAAAAAAACTGGCAAAAGGTTACTATGTCCTCAGCTGACCAAACATCAGGAGTACAAACCTTGTTGCCAATCAGTTGCTGTTTGAAAGGAGAATATACTTTTTCAATCTCTGCCTGTAATAATTGAGGTTCATTCCAGAAGCTTGCACGCTCCCAGTGCCTACGTCTATTTCCAAAGAGATTTTCCATCAAGATCGCAGCATCTGGATGCGCATCAATAACTTTTGTTAGCATTGATGTGCCTGAACGAGGCGTTCCTGTTATAAATACGAAGGATTTTTCAATTGGCTTTGATTCTGGTCTGAATAACGATAATTTTAATCCCATAAGTAAGGCGGACACTCCTGAGGGTTGTTTTATTATTTTTAAAAAACCCCGAAAACAACATTAAATTTGAACAGAGCCTTCAGCTGTCATCCTTAGAAAGCCAAAGTTCTGAGGGTCACCTTTGGCTCCAAATTCACTACGGAAAGAGCATTGAGGGTATGGTTGCCGCCTGTTACAACAAAGTGTACTTGATCATTCAACTCGTCGAAAACTTCCTGTCTTGTAGCAGCTCTAAACGAGAGAAAATAATTGCCTGGCGCCAGCCACATCGTAACGTCGACACGACCCTCAACAACATTTCCCTTTGTTTTTGGCGTAACTGCAACTTTTTGTATCTCGCTGTTTACACCAAAAAGCATTAGGCCTTTAACATTTTTGATAGGGAAACCAACATGTATGACTTCTAAATCTACATGAATAAGTATCTTCGAATAAAAAGTGTAATGTGCACCACATTCCAGAAGAGTGACTTTATTACCCAGCGCATCCCAAATACCACAATCTATGATTTCTGCCTTTTTATGGCCGTCCCACTTTTGGATTTTATCTTTAACTAATTCGTTTAATTTCTGGGTGTCGTATTCATTTGTATAAAACTCACAATCCTGCTCAGACGGTAGGTCGTATAGGAATTCTAACTCTTTTCCCAAACATACGTCCGTTGTAGAACTAATAGTGTCTTCGCCTAACATCATTTTTTGATATACTTTAGTAACATTCTTGGGCAGGCCTTCTTCAATCAATCTGCCTCCATCAAGCAGATATGCAGTGTCGCAGAGAAGGTTGATTGTATCTAAACCGTGCGAAACAAAAATTATAGTTTTACCTTTCTTATGAAATTCTTCGATCTTGGAAAAACACTTGCGCTGAAATTTTATATCCCCTACTGCCAGAGCTTCATCAACGATTAATATATCAGGATCAACATTGATTGCCACTCCAAAAGCCAACCGAACAAACATGCCGCTTGAATAGCTTTTGACAGGTTGAAACACAAACTCTCCAATATCCGCAAAAGATAGAATTTCATCTAACTTTAAATCTATCTCATCTTTAGTGTACCCTTGGAGGGTCCCATTAAAGTAAATGTTATCAATACCTGTCAACTCAGTATTAAACCCTGCGCCTAGCTCAAGCAGAGCAGAAATTTTTCCATTGACAGTAACACTACCACTTGATGGTGTCAGCACTCCTGTTATTGTTTTGAGAAGAGTTGATTTACCTGATCCATTTTTGCCGATAATACCAATAGTGGATCCCTTTTCAATGTCAAAGCTTACATCATTGAGCGCATAGAAATCTTTGTGATACTTCCGGCTAAATGGATTTATCGACTCTTTAACTCGGTCCAATGGGGTATCGTAAAGCTTGTAGACTTTGGTTAGATTTTTTACTGCAATTGCGATTTGCCTATCGTGACTCATAATTAGAATTTCCTGGGCTGCTCCCGCCTTAGGCTTATTAATTATTTTGAGTGGTTCCTTATAGATATTGAAATTGTTAATTTAGAGCACGGACGCCGTGTGCGACGATCTGCAGTGGTAGGTCCTTCTTTTGCCTCTAACGCATACATACTCATAGACCCCTATGTTGCGCCCAAAGAAATGCACCCATCATACTCCTCCAGTGTCTTTGGTCTATTCATATACCCAGACCAGCCGCTACCAAGACAAAGACTGCAAATAGTTGAATTGGGGGATTTAAAAGATTCTATCTCGCTTGCACTCATCGCTAGAAAGGGAGCATTCGTTTTGTAGTTTTTATAGCAAGAGCAACAAAATACCAACGAACCGTCGGCATCTAAAACCACAAACTCCGACTGCTTACAATTTGTGGCCCCTTTATTTAGAATACATGCTTTTTCTATAAATTCAGTAAAGACAGAGTTATAAACAAAAGATTTAAGAGGTTCTTCAAGTTGATGATTGGACCAGTCCCGCATAGCCTCTATACTACCGAGATGGCCGAAGTATGGCAATAGACCTAAGCCAAGATCTTTACAAAAGTTGCTTACTGCCTCAAACTGAGCTTCATTATGGTGATAACGATGCCAGCGAATAACAATGCCAGCCGGGGTAGTTTTTACTTTATTAAGACTGACTAAAGATTCAAGATTCTTAAATATAAGGTCAAAGTCTCCAAATCTGTGACTTTGATTGTAAACGTCTTTTGTTATTCCTGACATAGAAATCTGGATACAGTCTAGCCCTGCACCTATAATACTAGCCATATCGCATTTTACTGAAAGTGAAGTTGATACTTCTATCTGTCTAAACCCTGAACTCCTAGCCAGCTGCACGAGTTCAGGGAATTGCGGATGAAGTAATGGCTCCCCCCAATTCCCCATTATTAATGTATCTATACCGAATTGTCCCCTGAGCTTTGCAAAACACCTGCGAGCAATCTCCAGATCCAAGACCACCACAGGATGCTTAAAAAGTACGTTTCGGCCAACAGGACAAGGAATACACTTTACCGGACATGCTCTGACAGGTTCTATATATGCAAATTTATAATGTCTTTGCGCCATAGTGTTTGTTTTTTCTACATTGTTAAGACAAATATTTTTTACCTTCTGAACCATTTGCACCAGCTTCATGATCATTCCGCCAAAATAAATTTAAATCTGATTATGAAAAGAGGCGATTACAATGCTGTAATCGCCCCCATTTCAGTCCCCATTTCAGTCTATTAAACAATCAATCTCTATAGTGACTAATATGTGGAAAAGCTTGTTCTTTTCCAAGAGTTAGTAGCAGTACAAAGATACAGGAATCCATTTGTTGCGTCAAGTACCATATCACCAACTGTGCAGATAGCATTATTCGCGGGTGCGGTTGGTTGGTTTGATATACGCAGCCGACCATCACTAGTAATTCTCAGGCGCTCTTTCTTTTGTGCCTGTGCAACACCTGTGTCAAATCTAATGGCAACTGGAATGTACTCAGCTGCATATGTTCCCGGTTCGGCAGTGAAGAAAAAACTAGCGTTTGCAGACCAACCGTTGGCCCCTGCAACTGTTGTGTTACCGTCATATACTTGTGCATGAAAAGCCGCAATGTTTGATCCTGATGCAGGCAGCCCAGGGGAAGCATCAGTCCCAGAGGACTTCTTGATGTTAATAACAGCCGCTGCAGTACCCGCGTCATGTTGCCCAATGGTTAGGCCTCTATCAAATGGTGAAGCCAACTCAACCAAATGCAGGGATGTTTGAGGGTTGCTGGTGCCAAAGCCGAATTTCTTTGTAGCAGGTTTAAAGGTCAAATCTTTTGCTGTTATTTGTCCATCGTCTGCTACTGTAAATACATCATTTGGGGTCGGTGTTGCATTATCCTTTACAATTAACTTAGGAGCCGCTCCTGCCACCGAAGCCATCATCAGCCCCGAAACTGCAACAACTGCCGCCATTGCCAACATTTTCTGCCGTAAACTTTTCATGTTCTTTGCCTCCTGTTTATGTGTCTTTTGACTTATGGTATGTCTCTGATTCGAATATGCTGCGTGCTATTTAACCAGTTATTTCTCTATTTGGCGGGGATCATTTTTCCCCTTTTCAGGATCATTTTCCTCGCGCACACCTTGCGTTGCATCATGAATGAGAAGCTACTTCCCTACAAATAAAGCAAGAATTAAAAAAGGTAAAGGTTTTTTAAAATATTTATTCACATTAAAGTGACAAATACACACAAGACGAGGGTATTGATGCAAGATAAAGACCAAAAAATCAAACGGAAGAGCGGAAGACGGAAGACGGTGGTCTACAGGCTGAAAGTAGAAATACATTAACGTTGATATCGCGAAAATAAAAATTCATCCGTTAAATAGCAGGTTGCCTTTTGCCCATTAACTGGAGCGTAGACGGAAACCGGTGGTTCAACAATAAAACCCGCTGCAACAACTAACAGGTTGTTTAAAAACGTCACGAGGAGGCCGCTATGCAAGGCTCAAGCGAGCGAGGAGACGAAGCGTACCCTATGTACGTTGAGTCTCCGAGCGAGCGGCAACGCAGCAGAGCGACCCTGTAATAGTTTTTCAACAACCTGCTAAATGTTATCTGGCCACCTTCTTGATGTATGATAGACCCGTAATACCTGCACCAAGCCATCCTTCACCCGGTAAGGAACAATGAAAGGAGTATCGGGAATAACAAGTTCCTTGGAGCCTGGGACGCGACCAGGACGACCAAGTCCCGGCTGCTTCTCAAGAACAGAAACCATTTTGACTATTTTAGTTACCACACCTATAGCTGCAACTGGATTGTCCCTGGCAATATAGCTTTCTACTTCATCGAGATCAAGAAGCGCCTGTCTAAGCCACTTTATCCGCAAACTTGGCCTCCCACTTTGCCAGGACATCTTTATGATCAACCCATTCAGCATCGGAACTGTCGGCCTCATGTAAGGCGGCCTCGATCCCTTTAACCTGCCACTCGTTTACCTCCAGGTACTGTTCCAACGCCTCCTCGACGACATAGGACTTAGAGCGCTTGGTAGCCTGCGCCAGGGCATCGATGCGCATCTTGGTTGTTGGTTTGATACGAACAGTTATATTAGCTGCTTTCAGCATGGCTACCTCCGGAAAATGCAAGACATGTGCTTACACTGTATTCTTTTGTAAGACATCAGTCAAGCGCTCCACCATCCACCATCCACCATCCACCAATCACCAATCACCAATCACCAATCACCGTCTAATCACCAATCACCGTCTACAAAACATCCGCGAAATGTGGCCGCAGCCTCCTGAACACGACCGCACCCAGCACAAAAATAATGCCGGTAACAGCCCAAAAATAGAGGGTCAGCACATAGTGGCTCTCCCAAAACCAGGTCTTGTAGATGAAGCTTTCCCGGTAGCCTTCCACCAGGTAGTAGACAGGGTTGAGCTTGACCAGGTTAGCGTACTTATCGGGGAGGATCTTTGCCGACCAGAAGATGGGGGTCACCCAGAAGGCGAACTGCAAAGCCATGGCAACCAATTGCCCCACATCCCTGAGGAAAACCACCAGTGAGGATGTAAGCCAGGACAGGCCAAGGAGCAGTGTTATGGCGGCGAACAGGTAGTAAAAAACCTGCAGGCTGTGAAGGGAAATCGGCAGCCCATAGAGAAGGATCATGACGAAAACGACCAGGATAAAGAAAAAGTGGATTACCAGCGCGGAGAGAATTTTGACGATGGGAAGCATGCCGATGCTGAAAGCCATCTTTTTAAGAAGAAAGCTGTTGTCGATGATGGACATGGTAGCGCTCTGCAGGCATTCACTGAAGAAGAACCAGGGAACGATGCCGCACATCATCCAGAGGACGAACGGATAATTGGCCTGGGGCTGTGACTTGAAGCCCACCTGAAAAACGAACCAGAGAATAATTATATACACTGTCGGGTGAACAAAAGCCCAGAGCATCCCCAGGTAAGAGCCGAGGTACTTGGTTTTGAAATCCCGTTTTGCCAGCTCGATGATCATGTGCCGACGCGACCACAATTCGGCAATGAAGTTACTGAACATCCTTAATGCTTGCATCTTTACCCCGCAAAATCCGTTCTATGTTCTATGTTCTATGTTCTACGTTCTATGTTCCATGTTCGAGGTCGTGCCCTTCACCCTTCACCCTTCACCCTTCACCCTTCACCCTTCACCCTTCACCCTTCACCCTTCACCAATCACCAATCACCGAAGTATCACCAATCACCGCCTTTACAGCAGGATCCCCAACTCTTCCATCTTCTCCACAATCTGTTTGGCGGCCTTTTTCAGGTCGTCCGATTCGAGAAAGCGGAGATCGGTTTTTTCCGGTACAGCCCCCCTGGCAAAGGACATGTGCACGGAAATTACCTGGTGGGGATAAACAAGGGTGCTGATGATCTGATGATCTGCCTGGGCAAAGGTATTGGTGGTCGATACCACAATCTGCCCGGCTCGCAACAGAATCTGGGCAACTTCGCCGAACCGCCGGACCATCTCCTCCTTGTCTTGTTCGGTGACGTCGGAGCCAAGCCCGAGAAGCAGGTTCTTCCCATCAAGGAGATACACCTGACGCCCGCCATCGAAAAGCCGGCGCTCCAGATGACGTGCAAGGCGGGCCTTGCCGGTGCCGCTTTCTCCCGTAAAGAGGATGATGCCCGGGTTGTGCCCGTTCCGTTGCACCCGCTCGCCAAGTTGCACTTCTCCGCGGCGCCAGGCAATATCGCGCTGCCTGGCCTCCCGGCGAAAGGTCTCCTGGTCGTTGTCCAGTACCTGGGTGACGATGCCCCCACCGCAAACATCATAGCCATCCACAACGACGAAACGCCCGGTGATGTCGCAGTCGCAAAAACAATCCAGAGCCAGAGGCTTTTTAGTTCTTATGGTGACTTCGGCGACGTCATTCTTTTCTATCTGCTCCCTGGCCATTACCGGGTCAAGGCTGCCGGCATCGATGATGCGATGGATTTCGGCCAGCTCCATTTCCACTTCCTTCGTTGCCAGGCGAAGCAGATAGGGACGATTGCCGACCATGGGATTTTTGCCCATCCAGAAGAGATTGGCGCGGAAGAGGTCGGTTACCTCCGGCAAGGATTCCTTCAGCGATGCTACCTCGCCACGTTCGACAAAAATCTGTTCGTCCAGAGTGAAGCCGGTAGATTTGCCGACTCCGGCAGAAAGAGGCAGATGGGCAACATTGAAAGCCTCGATGGTTTTGATCACCGCCGTCTTGTTGGAAGGGGAAAAGACCAGACTGTCGCCGACCTTCAACATACCTGCAGCGACCCGGCCGGCAATGATCCGGCGGGCATCGAATTTATAGACGTCCTGCACCGGAAAACGCAACGGCAATTCTTCTCCACTGGGCAGTTTTTCGAAACGGCCGAGAGATTCCAAAACGGTAGGGCCGTCATACCAGGGCATGGCATCACTGCCCGTGACCACGTTATCTCCGTTTCTGGCGCTGGCAGGAACGAATTGACGCGGTGTGACACCGAGCTCTTTAAGGAAGGCTGAGTATTCGGTAACTATTGCTTCAAAAACTTTTTGATCATGATTTACGAGATCCATCTTGTTTACGACTACGGCTATCTGCCTGATCCCCAGCAAACTCAGCATGTAACCGTGACGTTTCGACTGCTCCGCAACCCCTTCGGCTGCATCGATGATAAGAACTGCGGCCTCCGCCCTTGCTGCACCGGATATCATGTTCTTGAGGAATTCTTTGTGGCCTGGGGCATCGATGATTATGTAGTGCCTGTTGCCCCAGTTGAAAAATGTGCGGGCAGTGTCAATGGTGATTCCCTGCTCTTGCTCTTCAAGAAAGGCATCGAAAAGAAAGGCATATTCGAATGTCTTTCCCTGCTGCTCGCAAATTGCCCGTACCTTTTCCAATTGGCCGACGGGAAGGGAATCGGTGTCGGCGTAAATGCGGCCGAGCAGGGTAGATTTGCCATGGTCCACATGGCCGACGAAAACCACTTGTAAAAATTGGTGATTGGTGATTCGTGATTGGTGATTCGTAATTCGTCGTGATTCGTGATTGGACGTTGGTGATTGGTGAATGGTGCCTGGTGATTTTTCACTTTTCATGGTTTGCTCGCAGTGTTGTGATCATTACGTTCAGCTGCTTGCGGACAATCTGCAATTCTTCCAGTTGAGTTTCGATCTCTGTGGAAAAACCAAGCCTCTGGGCAAGTATAAGCTGCGTGTCAAGCTCTGCCGCTGACTCGGCAGCGATATACAGAAATTGAATGTATTCTCTTGAGGTCTGTCGTGCAGCCCCTTCAGCAATATTCGAAGGGATGGAGATAGCCGAACGCTTGATCTGGTCAACCAAGCCGAAGCGTTCATCGGCAGGAAAAGACCTGAGCAATTCATAAAGGGACACCACCAAAGACATTGCTCGCTGCCACACCTGAAGGTCTTTATGACTTCTAGCTTTAGGCCGATCCCCAGACATACTTCCACCGATCACCAATCACCAATCACCGCCTCTACATGTACCCATCCTTGCGCAATTTTTCCATGCCGCGATCGGCGTCCTGGGCGCGCCCGGAACGCTCTGCAACCTTGGTATTGCGCAGCTCTTCGATAATTTGATCGACAGTTTTCGCTGTGGACTGGATGGCGCCGGTGCAGGGGGCACAACCAAGGCTGCGATAGCGACTGCCGCTACCCTGGTCGAAATACAGTGGAATCACCGGAATATTTTCCTTTTTTATATATTCCCAGATATTGATCTCGGTCCAATCCAGGAGGGGGTGGATACGGACATGGGTTCCGGGCTCGAAGCGGGTCTTGAACTGGTCCCACAACTCGGGGGGCTGCTCCCTGAAGTCCCAGTCGTTGTTCTTGTCCCTGGGGGAAAAATAACGCTCCTTTGCCCTGGTACCCTCTTCGTCGGAACGTACTCCGACGATGACTCCATTGTATTTTTTATCGGCAAGGGTGCGTCGTAGCCCCTCAGTCTTCAAGGCAGTGCAACATTCCATACGCCCCAGCGCAGGGTTCATGCCTTTTTCCAGAGCATCCTTGTTTTGCCCCACCACCAGGGTCAGCCCCCACTCCTCGGCCAATTGATCGCGATAGGCAATCATCTCCTTGATTTTATATGAGGTATCGATGTGCACCAGCGGGATCGGACAGTGACCGAAGAATGCCTTTCTCACCAGCCAGAGCATCACCGTCGAATCCTTGCCAATGGACCAGAGCATACAGAGATTGTCGAAATTCTTGTATGCTTCGCGCAATATATAAATAGATTTATTTTCAAGTTCTTCCAGATGCGTCATCTTCAACCCCTGTAAGCTAATTCGAGGTTCTACGTTTTACGTTCGAAGTTCGAGGTTCGAGGTTCGAGGTTCGAAGTTCGAAGTTCGAAGTTCGGAGTTCACCAATCACCAATCACTAATCACCGTTTATCAGTCCCCGGTCCCTAACGAATGCAAGCACCGACTGGACACCGCTTTTCACCGTACTGCATGCAGTATTGACAACCAGCTCGGGGCTAAAAGGCACTTCATATGGGCTGTCGATCCCGGTGAACTGCTTCAACTCTCCTGAACGTGCCTTGCGATAAAGCCCTTTCGGATCGCGGCTTTCACATACAGCAAGGTCGCAATTGACAAATACCTCGATAAATTCAGCAGGTTCGAAAAGTGCCCGAACCCTCTCCCGGTCTTCCCGGTAAGGAGAAATAAATGCTGCCAGAACTATAATGCCGGCATCAACAAAAAGCTTGGCAACTTCCCCGATACGCCTGATGTTCTCCCTCCGGTCAGCCTCAGAAAATCCAAGGTCGCTGTTGAGTCCGTGGCGTATATTGTCGCCATCCAGTATATACGTATAGCAGCCTTTCCTGAACAGCTCTTCTTCAACGGCATGGGCAAGCGTTGATTTGCCTGACCCTGAAAGTCCGGTAAACCACAACACCAAAGGCTGGTGCCCATTGCGTTTAAGATAGTCACCCTTGGTCAGTACCCTGTCATGCCAGGTGATATTCAGCCTGTTTGCCCCCATGCAAATCTCCTGCTTTGAATGTGGTTAAATCCTATCAGAAAAAGGTAAGACACAAAAAGTTAAAAATTTCCGGCTTCGTGGTTGTTTATTGGCAACCCGGTGACAGATGATATATAAAAACAGCCCAAGCAAAAAGGAATTTAATAATTTTCAACCCGCCGTCACTCTCAGTTTTTTGGTTTAAAGTTTGCATACTTCATCTTGAACTCTCTAATTTTAGCTTACAATTCCATACAAAATTACCATAGAAATATCGTACCAGACGAGGAGGAAACCATGTATTTCAGACTTTTTACAGCCCTAGCAGGCATACTGATGTGTGCGGGTTACGCCGCGGCATATCCATTTGCCTACATCCCCAACCCCAGTCAAAACACAGTATCCGTTGTCGATACCAATGGAAACAATTATCTTACCCCGAAAATATCGCTGGGCACTGGCCAGTCCCCATTTGGCGTGGCTGTCAGTGCTAATGGAAAGCGTGTCTATATCTCCAATAAACTGAGCAAAAGCATCTCGGTAATCGATGCACTCACCGATGTAAATAATCCAACTGTCATCACTACCATCAGCCCGCTTGCCAACACCCCCAGCGGTATAGCGATCAATCCCGCGGGAACGCGGCTTTATGTTGCAAACAATGATGCCGCTTCCCTTACCGTTCTCGATATATCGGCACTTACTCCCGGTACCGTTGCACCGACAGTGCTGGCATCCCCAGCAGTAGGCAATGCTCCTGTCGGTGTTGCCATGGACCCGGCTGGTACCTTCGTCTATGTTGCCAACTCCGGCTCAGATACCGTTTCGGTAATCGATACGGCAACCAACCAGGTTTCCGGCCTCCCCATAACGGTCGGCTCTATGCCCACCGGCATCGCGGTGGGCACTGTCGGCAGCGCTGTCAAGATTTTCGTTGCCAACCAAGGATCCGATAACATTTCGATAATCAATGCTGTAACAAGGGCCGTTACCCCCGTCCCGGTTGGAGCATTCCCTTACACGGTCGCAGTTGCACCAGACGGAAGCAAGGCTTATGTCACCAATACCTTTGGTGACAGCATCTCGGTCATCAACACAGCCGACAACAGTGTCACCACTCCATATCTGCTTCCCTTGGGATATTCGCCAATGGGCCTCGCCATAACCCCTGATGGGACAACTTTGTATGCGGTAAATAACACAGCGGATGCCGCTCCAGGCAATACCAGCCTGGGAAGCCTTTCATCCATCAATTTGTACAGCAACGCAATCACCAACCTCCCCAATACGTCGGGAAATCCTGATTTTTTCAACTCCCCCGAAGCTCTGGGTAATTTTATCGGCCCCCAACTCTACACCGTTACGGCCACATCCGACACCAACGGCACCGTCGCTTCAATCGATGGCAGCAAAATCACCAGCGAAGCCAATGGAAATACATTTACCCAGATCGTCAGCCCTGGCGACAGGCCGGCGTATGTTCTTGCGCCAAAGCAATATTACCGGGTGAATAACATCGCCATAAATGGCAATATTATCGATTTCAGGACCGATACCAACTACAATCAAACAACCTCCACCTATACATTCAGCCCTGTCAATTCCGACCCATCGATCGATGTTACCTTCATCAAGGACTTCGACTACGTCTCAGTCACGAGGCCTGCAGATACAGTCACAGCGAATGGTGCGATCACCAGCACCCCTGCAGGCATAAACTGCAGCGCCTCGACTTCTCCCAGCCTCTGCAATGTGCTGTTTCAGGAAGGTGCCTCTGTAACAATCCTGGCAACACCCAACACTGGTAAATACTTTGTCAAATGGGTCGGGGACAGAGATAAAAACGGACTTTTGATCAACAACGGTGCTCTCTGCGATGGCCTTACTACAACGAGCTGCACATTTACCATGTCCACCTACACTCACTTCACCGCCGTCTTCTCCGATACGCCAGTTAATGACGTTGTTCGCATGCTGTCACCGGGGACCACCTTTTACCCCACTATTCAAGGCGCCTTTAACGCTGTTACAGCACCGACAACTGATATACAACTTGCCCTGGCAGATTTCCCCGAAAGTCCGAATCTTAATGTCAGCGGTGCAGCATTCAAATTGAGCGGCGGGTGGAACGCAGACAAAACTTTCACGGCGCAAGGGCCAACGCCCTCCACCATCACTGGAACCCTTACCATTACCCAGGGCACTTTAACTGTAGACAACATTGCTATTAAATAAATAATCACTATTTATTGCAGGACTAAAAAAGGGCAGCCATTGAAGTGGCTGCCCTTTTTTGTTTCACCATTAGCAGTGATCTATGCTTTACTCTTTTTCAATAGCCCGTGATACAATTCTAAAAGAGTCTCCCCCCTTGCCCGCCATGAATGTTCCTGGACTGCCTTTTCCCTGCTTTTTTCCGACAACTCCTCAATCAGGGGAGTGTTGGTTGCAAGCATGGCTATTTGTACAGCCAAATCTGACGCATCGCTGTAGGCAGCATAAGCACCGATTTCCCCAAGTATCTCCCTATTCACAGGGGTATCAAAAACAATGGTCGGCAGCCCGCAAGCCATGTAATTGAACAGTTTGCCATTGGCCTCGGAGAGCGAAATTTTGGGGGAAACAGCCAGATCGCATGCTGACAAGTATTTTGGCGCCAGGGTGTAATCGATTCTGCCGGTAAAGCGAATGATGCTGTCCAAGCCTAAATCCTTGGCCTTTTTAACGTATTCCGTTTCAGGAAATCCCATGACCAGAAAAAATGTCCGGGTGTTTTGCCCCTTGAGTATGGAAATGGCTTCAAGGAGAATATCGATGCCCTGATATTCGTTGAGAAGCCCGAGAAAGCCTACTATCGGCACATCCGGCGGCAGGTTCAGCTCTTTCCGACAGTCCACCTTAGAGTAGGGACGAAAATCATCCGTATCCACGCCATCGATGAGCGCCTGAACCCGATTAGCCTGCATGTGCCAGTCATTCACAAGCGCCGAGGCACTGGGGCTGGAGCTGGTAACTATGAAATCAGCAAGATTATTGATTGTGCTTTCCAGACCAGCAAAAACTTTATGGAGGAGTGATTTTTTTTTGATGAAACGATGGGCCGATATTTCAGCGGTCAGGCTACCCTGGTAATCGAAAAGCAAGGGTACCTGGAGCCATTTTTTTAGGAAAAAGCCTATCAGAGCACCCTCATGAAGATGTGCATGAATCAGGTCGGGAGAAAAAATCCTGGCAATGCGCATCGCCTTGAACAGCAGGAGGATGTCAAGATAAGGCTTTTGCCAGGAAGGGCCGGCTTCGACTTTCTTGTACCAGGGAATTCTGCAGGCTCTGTATGTGGGTATTTGACCGAGATCGCGGCCCAGGTGGTAGGTGACAATTCTGACATCCACCCCCAGTTGTCGCAGGGCTTTTGCCTCTTCGTAAATCCGCACATGACAACCCCTATCGGAAAAATACGGTGTAGGGGCAAGCATGATGACTTTGATCGGGTTATCAGGCAATGTTGACTTTTTCTTTAACAACGTAGATGGGCTTGGATTGGGCCTCATAATAGGTGCGGGCATTCAACTCACCCAAAAGCCCCAGGACGATGAATTGGACCCCCATGAACAGCAGAAAAGCAGTCAAAATAAGTAAGGGATTCCGGTTCATGCTCATCTGTTCGAAAATTTTCATATAGACGACGGCAGCACCACTCATCATTCCGGCAAATAAGGCATAAATCCCCCACTTGCCAAAAAGCTGTATCGGTTTGGTCGAATAGGTAAGAAGGAATTTAACGGTCATCAGGTCCAGAATGACGCGGGTGGTCCTGGATATTCCATATTTACTGACGCCATGTAGACGAGGATGATGGGCAACCGGGAGTTCTGCGACCTTTGCCCCGACCTGAGAGGCAAGCGCAGGGACGAATCGATGCATTTCCCCATATAGATTTATCGCATCAAGCACCTCCCGGCGGTAGGCCTTCAGGGTGCAACCGTAGTCATGCAAATGAACCCCTGTCATCTTGGAGATGAGACGATTGGCAATAAGTGAAGGCAATTTGCGGTTGACGAAGGTGTCACGGCGATTTTTACGCCAACCGGAGACAACGTCAAACCCCTCATCGATCTTCTTTACAAGGCGAGGGATATCTGAAGGGTCATTCTGCAGGTCTCCGTCCATGGGGATTACAACGCTGCCACTAGCAGCATTGAAGCCTGCAGCCATGGCAGCAGTCTGGCCAAAATTGCGTCGAAACCTGATGATCTTCACAAAAGGTTTATGGGCGGCTACTGCTTTTAAACGATTAAATGACTCGTCTACCGAGCCGTCATCCACAAGTATAAGTTCATAGGAGAGTCCGCTTTGATCAAGAGCGGCGAACACCCTGCGGCATAGCTCCGGAATATTTTCTTCTTCGTTATAAATTGGTACGACTACACTCAAGTCCAAGAAATGCTCCCGTACATCGATCAATTTGCATCCATGTTCTTCATTCTTGTTATTTCCACTGCACCGGAATCAGCCGCAGCTTTATGGAAGCGTGGCAGAACCAGACCTGCGATTAAACCTGCGCCATAGCTTAAATGCAGTGTGGGGAAAAGGATTACTTTGAGCCAAGCAAATCTGTGCTCGTTCTTAGGCCCTTCCAAGAATGAAAACCACAGGTCAAGGACTAAGTAAACCACCAATGGAGCTATATATAATGTTCCAAAGAAAAAAGGCACAAATAGCAGATACAAGATAAACAATGATGGCCCGAAGGTAAAGATTTTTATCTCCTTGCTTATGCGTACCTGCTCTCCCCTGCCCCGCCCATAGCCAAAGATCTGTTTGACGAAGGCAGGATAAGAAGCTCGTTGACTGCGAAAAACTGCAAGGTCAGGATCATGGAGCAGCCGTTTCCCTGCTTCTTTGAGCCTGTGCAGCAATTCGTTCTCCTCGTTGGGATAAAGCCTTTCGTCCAACCCGCCACTCTGCATGAATACGTCCCTGCGAAAGCTGAGGTTGCACAGGATAAGTTCGCTGTCGTCAGTTTCCCGCATCATTCCGTTTTGCCGGTAGCGATTGCGATTACAGCCACCGCCGAAAAGCGAGATAAATACTTTACCGATCGCCTTTTGCAAAGCCGAATCCCCGTCAGGGGTAAGTGAAGGGCCGCCGACAGCTGCCACAGCAGGATCCCCCAAGTAATGAGAAGCCAGTTTGGCCAGACAATGTGGTTCAACCAGAGAGTCATCATCAAGAAAGTATAAAATGTCTCCCGTTGCCTTGGCAGCAGCTTGATTTCTCTGGGTGCCGGGTCTGCGGCCTTCTGCGACAAATATCTCGAACAGTTCGGGAGGATACTCAACACAGGCGAGGTTCCGTAAAGCCTTGACGGTTCCAGCAGGCTTTACCGGAATGATTATGGATATTCTCAGAAATTCCATGTTGAATTTGAAATGATGTTCATCCTTTGTTTATATCTAAAATACTTTTTTCAGGTTGGCTTCAAAACGTCTTTCAAACCTGTTACCGTTACCATTCTGACGGCCAAGGCTGTAATCGATGGTTGCCTGTATCAGGTTGAAATTCATGCCTATAGTTGCATTATATATGCTCTGGGTAGCATTTGTCTGTGTCTCATAGGTGAGGAGTGAGTATTTTGCTCTACCGGCAAGAAAAAGCCGGCTGATCGGGTAATACCTGAAGCCGCCGATCAGGCTTTTGGTGGTCCTCCTGAGGCCTGTACTGTACGACTGTCCCTCGTATTCAAGGCCCTGATTCAGTTCGAGAATACGGCGGCTTATTCCATAATCGGTATAGAGAAAATAGTTGGCGCTCTGCCTTAAAGTGAAGCTGCTGTATTTTGATCCGTCACGGTCGTTAATATTGCCGTAATAATAAGAGACCGAGTTGTCCAGAGAACGGTCGGGGGAATAAGAGATATGCCCGTTACTGCTGAATCCGGACAATGAACCACTGGATAAGGTGGATGTGGTATAACGCGTCGTCAATCTTGCAGTTAGGCGCTTGTCGGTGAAATCGATGGTATTGGCATACTCCGTACCATGTTCCGTCTTTTTGCCCTTTGCCTGCAGTAAATCATCAGTGACGGTAAAACCCACCTTCAAGCGTGCTGCTGGTTGCCAGTCGGCTTTAACCATGGTCCGATAGCGTGTATAGCTGTCGTCAGGCACATTAAAAGATGAGACACCAGTGCCAACGGAGCTGCTCTGGGTGTTGTAACTCTGAGTGGTCAGGTCGTCGGAGCTATTGCCACTTCCTATGGTGACATTTTCTTCCAATTCAAATTTCCATGAATTGGTAGGGGTGTAGACGCCTTTTAAATCGAATACCTGTGTCATCGAGCTATTTTCGCTTGCATTAATTGGCTGGTTTTTCGCCGAGGTGATGTTGTAGCTGCCAATAATTCCCAACTTGGTCGAGAATCTCCTGGAGCTGGCGATCTCAACACGTGCATCCAGGCTCAACGTCTTACCTATGTCAGTGTGCTCGTAGCTTTCAATGGCACCTGTATGCGCAAGAGTAAAGGCCTCGCGTTTGAAGGTATTTATTCTATAGGAGACCAGGGTGTCTGAGGTGTCATAGTCCTGAATAAGACTTACCTTGCTTTGTTCGGTACTGACCCGGACCCGCCAGTCCGTATCAGGACCGGCATATCCAGTCACGTAAAGGGGAATTTTCGTATCGTAGGTGAGCCCACTTAGGTCAAGGGTACGTCTGAAGGTATTGAAGGACCTGGCTTCCCAACGGCTCCTGGATGCAATGCCGAAAAGGTTGAGCTCATATGATTCATAATTGTCGTTGTATTCCGTATGCTTGATGAACTGCCCATCCGCAGAAAGCTTTATCCAGTTGGAGAAATCGACCCATTTGCGGTCCATGTGCTGGTCTATGGTGCCCAGAATCACCTGCGTCTCGTTGTAATCATTGGTTGACCGGAGATAATCGGTGTAGTTTATCGTTCTGACATGAAACCAGTTATCTTTTTTGTTGAGGCTGACAAAGGAAAGCTTTTTCATTCTGCTGTCAGTGGGCGATAAGCTGTCCAGGTCCTTGATGATGTTATCGCGATAATCGATATAAAGACGCGGCATCCGGGCAAAAAAGCTCGCCCCCCCCTGGCTCATGGTCTCTTTCAGACCTACTTCCGCATAAACACCACTTTGGATATTTGTTCCCCCAAAGATCGAATTGGTTATCCCCGGCTCAATCAAATTTGAAGCGCCATAATAACCGATGGTTGAAAAGCTGGCCCGCTTCAGATCATGGCTGAATGCTCTCAACTTGATCGGCAGTTGCTGCGGGGACAAGATCACGTCGCCGCGGAAAAGCAGGTGGCCGGCGCTGACCGATGATGATTCCACCGAAGTCTGCACCCCTGAATATTCCTTGATCTTGGAGTCGACGGCGGCCCATTCATAGCCTAAAGAAAATCGGTATTTGCCGAGCCGGCCATTGGCAAGGACATCAGACTTGGAATACAGTAGCGAGTAACGCTGCCTGAAAGCTGAAGCGTCCACAGACCTGGCTCCGTTGACATCGGCCCTGTAGTCAACGTAGCCAAGCTCCGCTTCACCGACGAGGGCAGCCTGGGCCATAGGCAAAGACACGGAACTGCTTGCCAAAAGAAGCCCCAGCACGAGCCGAAGTCGGCAAAACTTCACCCTGTTGAGCAGGTTTTTATAAGACATTGATTTCATAACAACTCTGATAGTTATAAACAGTAGCCATCTCTATCTGTAGCATTTTCTGCAATTACTATACCTTGCCGGCTTTTTTTGACGCAACTAAAAACACTGTAACTGGCTTATTTTACAGATGATAAGGAGTTATTGTCTATTAATGCACAGAGAAGCAACTTCGACTAGCCATTTAACCCAAATCAGGCAGTCAAAAAACAGACCAGCCTACCTGGAGATGGTTATCCAATTCGCCAAACAAACGGGCAAGTTTGAGGGAGTGGGCAGGTAACTTGAGAAAGGTGCCGCAAGCGAGCAAACTGAGGGGGAAAATTCATGGGACAAAAAAAGAGGAGGGGTTACCCCCTCCTCTTGGCTTAACATCTCAAACTACTTCAGATGACATGCGGTGCAAAGGGCACTTTTACCCATGGTTCCACGGAGGAAAGGCACGTTTGCGGGGTCATGGACGTTGTGGCAGGTGTTGCACTCAACGGTAACGCCCTTGGCAAGCGGCAGCTTGAGGGTAGAAGCGCCAACCGTACCAGTTGTGGTATCCTCGGTAGCAAGCGTAGCAACAGAACCGCTGTACTGGGTATTGGCCCGGTAATCAGCATACTTGATGTTGATAGGATGATCGTTGGTCAGGTCTGTACCAAGGTTGGCAGGGTTGGATCCGATTGTGTCGCTGCTTGCTGAAAGAGCGGTTACATCTTTCGGTTTGTTTACAACGGCCTTGAGGCTGCTGCCGTCATGGCAGCTCATGCACATGAGTGAAGGGCTGTCAGATTTGATCACTCCTTTTTGGCCGCTCTCAAACCAGGATGCCTGCTCGGCCCAGACACCGGATGTATACAGTTTGTAGCTTGTAGAAGTGGCGCTGTTTCTGTTCCACAGAGCCCGTGTCTCTTTGGAATTGTGAGGGGTGTGACAGAAAACACATACCTGCTGGGTGTTGGTGTTGTACACAGTCTGTGGGCCACCGGTCGAAAGGTCATGCTTGCTGCTGACGACTGATGCGGCCATTGCACTACCGGCCATGGTAAGTACTGCTGCTGCTGTCAATAAAACTTTTTTCATCTTGATAATCCTCCTCTTTCATTTTTTTGTTGCTTGATTTAGATGCCTGGGTAAAACCGACTGCCGTGATACTTAGTTCTTTCACCTTCCTTTCGTTATTGAATGAATGCGCCTGATGCTTAGAAAGCAATATTAGATTTGATTTAACATATAGCAACTTGCGTGCCAGCAGAACAGCCAAACCTAAGGAGCTGTTATTGCTATATTTTCAATCCAACAAGATTTGACAATCGCGGCGCACTCATCGTTCAATAACGTTTTACCCAGCCATATAACCGCAAAATAAAAAGCCGTTGACAAGATCACTTGGCAACAGAAGAGGAGGAACCCGCTGCAACAGGGTTCTCTTTCTTATACTTGTCATTCATATATTGAAAGATCTGGAAGCGGAGATTCATTTGATCTACCACATAGATGGTATCTTTCTGGTCGATGAATATGCCGATGGGGAGCAAAAAACCGCCGGGAGCGATCTTTCTTTCAGCGGAGTAGCCTCCCCCAACGGTCAGCAGATATTCCCCGGTTTCCGAGAAGACATTGATCGCATTGGCTCTGCCGTCAACGGAATAAAGATGATTTTCAGAGTCCGCAGCTATTCCCTTCGGCATCTGCAGTTCGCCTGGACGGTCTCCCCGCTGGCCCATAATCTGAAGCGATTTACCCTCCGGGTCAAGCAGCTGCAGCCGGCAATTCCTGGATTCGGAAACAGCAATGTTACCATTTCTCAATACGGTAACCCAGGTGGGCCCATAAAATTCCCCCGGTCCTGAGCCGAGTTTGCCGATGGTTTTCATGTGTTTGCCATTGAGGTCATAGACTTCAAGGTTGTGAACAACAGGGTCTGCCACAACGAGCCTTTTACGATCATTATCGATTGCAATGCCAAAAGGGCGCTTTGTGTCTTGCGTCAGGTTGATGGTGTTGATCAGTTTCTCGTCCCTATTGAAAACGAACACTTTTTTAGCACTCGCATCGGAAACATAGATATTTGCGTTGTTGTCAACGGCTATGCCCATAGGTTCTTTCATCATGGATTGCAGTTCCTTGTCTTTTTCGGCAAAGACATGGACCTTGTTCTTGTTAAAATCATAGACGACAACCTGCATTTCGGATGGGTCGGTAATGTAGACCTTGCCGGAGCCGTCGGACGCTATGCCCATGGCCCGGTTGAACCTGATCTGCTCCTCTTCGCCAATGATATTTTTAAAAAACTTTTGACTGCCCGTTTTTGGCAGATCATTCTCCGTACGATATGCTCCCAGCCATTCGATTTTGGGATCATCCGGAAGGGGTGGCCAAAAGACACGGTTTTTCACGACGGGTGCTGACGCACAGCCGGCGATGATGCTTGAAATCGAAAGGTACAGCAAAACAACGACTACTGCTTTTACACTTTTCATACAAACTCCTTTTACTTTTACAGGATCGAATTATTTATTATGGCAGACCTGGCAGAGCTGCATCCTGTCTTCCACATTGTTCTGGAAAAAGAACCGGGCCTCTCCCCCATGGGGATTATGACAGGAGATACAGGAAAGATCACGCCCCGAGCCTGGTTTTGAGGGATCCGGCTTGTCTTTCAGCGGGTGGCCAGCCCCATCTGTCAACCTCACCACATGTGTTTCCTTGGCGACAGATTCATGGCACGACAAACAAAGTTCGTTTATGGGTAGCCGTAACTGGCTGGTGAAGTTGCTGCCGTGGGGGTCGTGACAGATTTCGCACATTCCGGCTTCAACGGGACCATGGAGGAATTTTTTCTTTTTGAATTCAGTCGCCTTATCGGCGTGACATTCATTGCACAACGCGGCATCGCGGAGCATCACGGCATATTTTGGCATTCCCTTGAGGTTGTGGCAGTAAGCACAAGAAAAGGTTCCGGCCGGACCATGCACAAAATTAGTATTCCCCATTTTCTTGTGACAACCATAGCATGGATTTTTTTTGTCCATGTTGGTGTCCAGCTGTGCTGTAGTGGGATTCATGTCATGGCATGGGCTGCAATATTTTTCCAGTTCAGGTACGTGCATGACATTCCGCTTATATTGGGACGGAACATTTGCGGCAGGCTTGTCGCTGAAAAAAATTTCCGTTGAGGTCGCTTCAATCTTTTTCTCCCCATCGTACCCCTCAACGATAATCTCGTTCTTTCCACCATCCCATACCGGCTGGAGTATTACCAGGTCCTGAAATGCCTTCTTGTACTCGGCGGACCCGATCAGCATCGTATCACTGGCCAGGCCGTTAACAGTTACCTTGATCCCGGAAATCTGCGGGTTATTCATTTTAAGGATCAGGTAATCAGAACGTTTGACCTGGGTTTTCGGAGAGGGATAGATAAAGGTTATTGCCGCGTCAGAGGAAAAACCCGCAAACAGAACCAATAACGCCGCAAAAAAAGCTGGTTTCCCTTTCAAAAAGAATCTCCTCTTACCAATGTGAAGACCGTAACCTTGATATCAGAATTCATTGGTTTTTATTCTGTCATAGGATTTGGGCTTGTGACAGCCAACGATACATGTGCCTCCGGTAGAGGTCTTTTGGAATTCAATGGGGATCTCCCACTTTCCGAAACCCGGGACCTTTCTTTTGATTAATTTTGCCTGTTCTGCCGCATGTGCATCATGGCAGGCTTTGCAAGACCGGCCTTTATCTATTTTGTTGACATGCAGATAATGCAGATTGCGGTCACCGTCACGGAAATCGGTCAGGCTGTCAGTACGCCGGTCAAGGATCATCTCCGACGCATGGCAGTCAAAACAAAGGGCAAAATTGTCAGGGCTGAAGGGCAGATAAAAATTTTCCTGAAAATCTTTTCGCAGGTGCTTGCGGTATGGTGAGCCGTGGGAATCATGACAGGCCAGGCAGTTACCTTTCCTGACCGGGGCGTGGATTGATTTGCCGGACATGGCCGAGGCATCGTGGCAGCTCAAACAGAGTGCAGGAAGGCCCATCTTCAGAATATAAGGATTGTCGGATTGATGGGGATCATGGCAAATAAAACATTTACCCTCAACAACAGGTCCATGCATGTACTTTTGCTGGAATTTATTCTCATGACAGTTCAGACACTGGGCAATGCCTGTATCCTTGAGTAGCTTGTCGTTTGGTGACGAATGCGGTGTGTGACAGAAAATGCAATCGCCTGATGCCACCGGACCATGAACATTTTTGGCGGTGTCCAATGCTTCGTGACATTGGCTGCAGAGCTTTGAACCATCGCTGACAAGAACAATGGCCTCTTTCTGTTCAGGATGCCGTTTGTCCAGAGCAAGCTGATGACAGGATGAGCATTCACCGGCAGCAAATGGTGAATGCGTTACCCTGGCTTTTTCCAAATCACTGTGACAGCGTCGGCAGTCGAGGGGTTCTGCTCTCAGGGTACCGGCACCCAGCAAAGACAACAATATGGTCAAGACAGACAGGAACGTAGGCCTGTATTTTATACGTATAGGTGTTGTCATCACCATTTTAGCTATTTAATCCATGTGCGAGTCAGGTGGCTCAGGACGGGAATTTTTTTTACTTGCCGTAACTATGCAGGCCGGACAGGAAAAGGTTGACGCCGAGATAGCAGAAAATGGTAGCGGCAAATCCGACGATGGAAAGGATGGCTGCCCTTCTGCCGACCCAGCCTCTGGTTATGCGTGCGTGGAGGAATGCAGCATATACGAACCAGACTATGAGTGACCAGGTTTCCTTAGGGTCCCAGCTCCAGTATGTGCCCCAGGCATAGTTTGCCCAGGCAGCGCCGGTGACGATGCCGAGGGTCAAGAGGGGAAAACCGATCATGATCGCCTTGTAATTCAGGTCGTCCAGAACTTTGACGGAGGGAAACATTCCGATTACCCCGCCTGCCGGTGAAGAAGCCGACGAATCCTCCTGTTTTTCACGAATGAGATACATGATGGAGAGGCCACAGGCTACTGCAAATGCAGCATAACCCAGAAAACAGGTGACTACATGATACAAAAGCCAGTTACTCTGCAGAGCAGGCACCAATGGCTCGATGCCGCTGTCAAGGCCAAGCTGGGCCCAAGCCATGCCTAACAGGGCAAAGGGTACCACGAAAAAACCGACAGCCCTGTATTTGTACTTGAAGTCGATGATCAGAAAAATAAGGACGATGGTCCAAGCGAAGAACACTACCGATTCAAAGAGATTGGACAATGGAGCATGTCCGCGTCCCAGATCGTAGGATTCCTTCCAGCGAAGGCCGATGGCGGTCGTCTGGACTATAAAGCCGAAACCTGCAGCAATGGTACCGGAAAGCCCTATGCTTTTGTTTTTAGTGGCAAGAAATGCCAGAAATAGCAACGTTGAGAGCATGTAAGAAATTGTCGTAACGTTAAAGAGCATGGAACTGGACATTCGATCTTTCCTCCGCTGTGGCTACAGTTGGGTTTTTAGAGAGTAATGTATTGACTTATTTAATACTACTGTCGAGCTTGGCAGCCAGTTCCTGGAATAAAAGCTCAAATCCTGCAGGATTCTTGCTGGCAGTCCCCCCTAACGTAACACGACCATTGGCGACTCTGATCCAGATGCGTTTATGTGACATGAAGAACGCCATGCAAATGCCTACCACCATCAGGGAGCAACCAAGCCAGACCACCCATACCCCTGGATCCTTGGCAACCTGTAGTCCGGTATAGAACTTTTCATCTTTGCCGTCAAAAGTGAAGATGAGGTCACTGCCACGTTTTTCATCGAAATCGCGGCAAGCGGGATTAAGCAGCACTATGGCGTATTCTTTTTTGCCGTTGGGGCGGGTAATCTCCAGCTTGGCCCCGGGCCCTGAACAACCGGGGAAGTCACTGCCGACCTCAGGCGCAACACCGATGATCTGCATGAAACCACCATCAGGCAGCGGTACCCGGTCTTCCTCGTGGGCGATCAGGGGGACAGGCTGTCCGCCATTTCGGCTTCTGACAGAGAAACGATAAAGTGTATCGCCGGCAGCCCCGTAGGAAGACTGATAGAATGTGATGCCTTTGTAGGTAAGCGGGTCGTTGACGATAACTTTAACATTTTCATAGCCTGGAACAGGCTTGTCGTTTTCCAGAACCGTGAGGATACTTTTGAATTCCTTTGGTGCACCGGTATCGTAAAATGATACGGCAAATTTTTCACATCTGACGGAGAATCCCAGAGGGATGTTCTTGCCTGACCGGCTCTCAACAGAATCTACGCCGGTACCTTCGGCGATGTTGACATAGGCCTTGTACCCGAAAAAGGAGCCGATAAGCGCGCCAATGAAAATAATAATAATGCTCAGATGGACTACGTATACGCCAAGACGGCAATAGGGGCTTTTTTGGGCGAATAAGTGATATTCGCCGCCAGCCTCGGTCACAGTCGGCTCGGCGAATTCGGCTTTGAGAAATGCAGCCATTTTGTCCTTCAAGGCTGGAGCGCTGCCTGGAACTTTGATTTCGTGTGTATGGGAAAGCGACCTTTCAAATCCCTCATCCATGACCAGCGTCGGTTCGGAAACAATCTTCCATACCCGCGGCAGCCTTTTGATGGAGCAGGCAATGAGGTTGACCGTCAAAAGATAGAGAAGCAGAATGAACCACCAGGAGTGGTACATGTCGAAGAATCCAAGCTTCTCATAGAGCTGCATCTTAAAGGGAGTGATGGTCTGAAGGTATTCCTGGGGGACCGGCACCTGGGGGATGACCGTGCCGATAATGGACGTTAAGGCAAGGCCGATAAGAAGGAAGATGGAAAGCTTCAGTGAACAGAAAAAATCCCACAACGTTTGTGCAAATCCGCGATTGTTTGTTGTCAAGGCTGTCTCCTGAGTTATTTGTGATCGTCTTCGGTGGGGAAACCGTAACCGACAGGGCAGTATAAACTAAATCATCAACCGCGGCAAAATAAAATTTGATTAAGCTCCGCCTTGAAACTAAAAAAGGGATGACAAGCAAATGTCATCCCTTCTCGATCACCAGATTTAAATCGCGCTACTACTTCTTGTGGCACTCCCCGCATTTGGTCGGGCCGGCCTTCTTTGTTTCGTGGCAACCTTTGCAAAGCTTGTGAGCGGCATCCTTGCCGAAGCCTTCAATCTTGCCCGGGCCCTTCTCGTGGCAGGCCTTGCAGTCTTTCAGGGATTCCTGGTGCTTCTTGTGCTCGAAGGTTACGTTACCATTCTTTGCAGGCAGTGAAATGGTATCAGCTGCCATGGCAGCAACTGCACAAGTAAGGGTCAGTACAACCGCAACAAAAATCTTTTTCATTCGAGTCACCTCCTTCACATTAAAATAAAAAACATGCGAAAAATTAATACAGGCAGCCAGTTATTGTCAAGGCAAATCATTCATTAAAATTAGCAGTAATGTCTCAACAAGTTAGTCTCCATCGGGAAACTCCGGATGAGAAACTAGTGGTTTCCGATTCGGAAAGAGGGGATTTTTTTGTTCTGGCAAGGAAATCAAGGGCTTGCGCGGAGACGTACATCGGTACGTCGCACAAGTAAGTCCGCAGATTGACGCCGCCAGGGCAGAAAAGAACCCTTTCCGGATGGAAACAAGTTATGATGTCAGTAATCTGGCATCCTTTTCTTCCACTTCATCGGCCATGCTCTGCCGGAAGACAGCCAGCTTCCCGGCCAGTTCATTGTCTGCCAGCGCAAGTATCTGCACGGCGAACAAGCCGGCATTTTTCGCCCCGGCTTTGCCGATCGCCATGGTCGCCACGGGTATCCCTCCGGGCATCTGGACCGTTGAATATAATGCATCAACGCCATTGAGGGCGCCACCAGGCATCGGCACACCTATGACAGGCAGAGTCGTCTCTGCAGCCACCACCCCGGCCAGATGGGCAGCCATCCCGGCGCCGGCGATGATGACCCTGACACCACGATCCCGTGCCTCTGCAGCCATAAGCCCGGTTTTCTTGGGAGCACGGTGCGCCGAGGAGATGCGCATCTCGTGGGACACGCCGAACTCTTTCAATACTTTTGCTGCTTCCTCCATTACCGGCAGATCAGATTCACTTCCCATGACGATTAAAACAAGAGATTTGCTCATTATTCGTAAACTCCCCGTTGATTGACGTATCAGATCAGGTTTCCCCATCTGGATTTCAGCTCAATTTATTTGAATCACTTCTCCGAATTGAATGGCTGCCTCGTTGACATGGACCAGAAAATTTTCATTTCCTGCAGTTATGCTGTATTTACCAGCTGGAGCCACGCCTGCGGCAGCGTTACCCGTTGTCGAATAAGGGACGACAATGGAAAACTCACCATCGCTTCCGGCTATTATTTCTTCGCGGTATGTAAAGGGTCTGCCCGCCTGAGTACTGATCAGCAATTTTAGTGAAATATTTTTACCGGGCTGGACTCTGCCCTTTATGACAGCGCCAGGCACCAGCTCGAATATTTTGTAATGGCTGACAAATCCCACATAGGGATCAACAAAACCATTTGCAGATTCAAATACCAGACGGTATTTACCCAGCGCATGTTCTGTATTCCCCCCCACCTGGTAAATCGAGCCATTCTGGATGTAAAGCCTGTAATACATTGTAGCCAAAGGGTTAAAAGTTTGCACAGAACTTGTTGAACTGCTCTTCCTGATGCCGAATTCAGCAATTGATTTCAGGCGTGGAAGACTCCCGGTGACTTCATTGAGAAAAAGATAGCGAACCTTGTTCAGACGCAGGATCTTTTCTGCATCCTCCGGCTTGGTGCTGGTCAGGAAAGATGCCGACTCGAAAAGGCCATGGGTCTCCCAGCCAAAATTTGTCGAGACTGTCGGTCGTCTTGCAATATAGTCTATGTATGCGCCAAGGCCCCAGTCAGATAGCACGCCGTACTCCGGAACCTTTTCCGCTGAAAGAAAAAAGGAGGTAGCTGGAGTATTTTCCCGAAGCCAGGCAAGAGAAGCCATAAGATCCGATTTCTCATGGTCGGGCAGGGTGATATTGGGAAGGTCCTTGATATAAGCTGCAGACGGGCTGATCAGTAACAATAGTAACAGGCATGCTGCAGCGCAGGCGTAGTATCTTTTCAAAAATGTCGAAGCTCTCTCGGTCCAGTAAAGGAAAAGTAATCCTGCTGACAGCGCAGTGGCAAGTGCAGCCAGATGAATATATCGCTCGCGAAAAAAGGGAATTAACCAGAGCACTCCACCCCAGACGATGAATACCGAGTAGCGGAAATCCCTGAAGCTGCTGTTGCGCCACCGAATGCAGGACAGGATTAAAGCAGCAGGGACAAGCCAGTAGAGAAAGCTCATGGTTTCAGTGGCATGGCGGAGATCAAATTTACCGGCAGGGAAAAGCATCGGGCGCAGCTCTGAAATGGAATCCAGCCAGGGATCTTTCCCGCCGATTACCGAAATCCCTGATAGCAGTTCGAAAAAAAACCTTTTAACTCCTGGAGCAAATACTACCAAAGCAGCTATGCCCGCAGTAACAGTGACTGCATGAAACTTCATTTTGATTGTCTGCAGGTTACCTAAATGGTGGAGACACAAAGCAAATGAAGCCAGCAAAATAACATGGAACCATGAAATGATGCCGAAACTTACTCCCTGTGCAGTCCCCCACAGGTCGAAGGAGCACACTGGCAAAAGCAGCAGAGCCGCAAAAAGGCAGGCATTGCGCCCATATCGGGACACATTTTTTGCGTCCCGTCGAGAAACTCTTTCGGCTATGATCTGCACAGCAAGGGCCAGAAAAAAAATCCCCCAGAAAATCACCGAGCCGCGCCAGATCAGGAGAGCAAATACCATCAAGCCGCCGGTGCTCAACCAGTCGACTTTTGTCGGGCTCCCTTCGTCAAGATGTTCAAAGGCTTTCAGGTGGGAGATCACAATTGCCAGGCAGACCATCGGTTCGGCAACATGGTGGTCAAGCTCGGAGACAAGGGAATAGATGATGTGACCCGGCAGCAGAGCAGTAACGCCTGCTGCAACAAAACCCGCTCTTCTGCCGAAAAATCGTACGCCTGCTGCATAAACCATAAAAATTGTGAAAAAGGAAAGAACCGGAGGAAGCCAGAATCCCAGCGTATGAGCCGTATGGACATCCCCCCCGAACAGCAGCACAAGAGCGGAAATGAGATAATCGAAGAGCGGTGACCATATCTGGCCGGTACCGAGGGGATAGCCATAATAGGAATCAAAGCTGGGAACGGCTGGAAAGCTGGTCATGCCCAGGGTTATACGCCGAAGATGGTCATAACTGTCAGGGCCGTAGAATAGGTATTGACCGTCCAGGCCGACAAAGTTCTTCCAGGGTAAGGAACGTAGCAAAAATGCTGTCAGGGCGAAAAAAAACAGAGCGCCCGGAGTCAGGCATTTTGACTGCTTTCCCCTGCTTTTGTTTTCGGCGGACTCATCTGCAGCTGGGCCGGCCGGGTTGTCAATTTTTTTGCGTTCCAGAATACCATCCTCAGTCGAAGGACCTGCAACAGCTACAGATATATTGCCGGTGAGATCTGATAGGCGCAGTTATCTGCTGAGCGCCTTCCTTCCGATATCCTTCCGATAGTGCACCCCACGCCACGAAATGGCCGAAACCCCTGAATAGGCCCGATCAATAGCTTCTTTTACCGTAGGCCCCAGAGCGGTAACACCCAGCACCCTGCCGCCATTGGTAATCAGACGGCCATTGTCCAGGGCCGTGCCGGCATGAAAAACAAAGAGATCATCAGCATTGGCAACATCAAGCCCCCTAATCACGTCACCCTTTGCATAATCACCCGGATAGTCTTGCGCCGCCATTACCACACATACAGCAGCTTTATCATGCCACTCGATCTGCACATTACTGATGTCTTTTTCGGCAACCGCCATTAATACCGGTACGATATCCGATTTCATCCGCATCAGCAATGGCTGGCACTCCGGATCGCCGAACCTGGCATTGAACTCCAGGGTTTTGACACTATCGCCATCGATCATCAAACCGGCATAAAGCACGCCGCGATATGGCCGCCCTTCGGCCGCCATGCCATCCACAGTGCGCCGCATCACTTCTTCCATGGCCTTTTCATGGATCGATGGCGTAACCACGGGAGCCGGTGAATAAGCCCCCATGCCGCCGGTATTGGGACCGGTATCGCCATCGTAGACCGCCTTGTGGTCCTGGGCGCTGGCCAGGGGAATAATGTTTTTGCCATCGGTAAAGGCTAGAAAGGAGGCCTCTTCCCCTTTGAGAAACTCTTCGATAACAACTCGTGAACCTGCTGTACCAAAGGCATTGCCGGAAAGCATGTCCGTAACGGCAGCGACTGCTTCATCACGGGTCTGGGCAATTATCACCCCTTTGCCGGCAGCCAGGCCGTCAGCCTTGACCACTATGGGAATCCCTACTTTATCGATGAAGGTTATGGCAGGCCCAACCTCGGTAAAGACCTCGTAAGCCGCAGTGGGTACATGGTATTTCTTCATCAGATCTTTGGAGAAAGCTTTGCTAGCCTCGATGATGGCGGCATTCTTGCGCGCACCGAATATCTTGAACCCGTATTCCTCGAAAAGATCGACTATTCCCAGCGACAGTGGCAACTCGGGCCCGACCACGGTCAGATCGATTGCCTCCTTCCTGGCAAAAGCGAGCAGTCCCGGCAGGTCGTCGACCTTGATCTGTACATTCTCTGCAATGGTGCCGATTCCCGGATTCCCAGGGGCACAATATACTTTCTCCACTAGCGGCGATTGGGCTATCTTCCAAACCAGGGCATGTTCACGTCCGCCACTTCCGATAACTAGAATTTTCAATTAAGCCTCCCGTCAATTGACCAAAGTACTGTGAAGAAGGTGATCAGTGCCTGAAATGGCGCATGGAAGTAAATACCATGGCCATGCCATGCTCATCGGCTGCAGCGATAACTTCTTCATCCCGCATGCTGCCACCTGGCTGAATTACGGCAGTGATCCCAACCTGGGCTGCGTTGTCTATCCCATCGCGGAATGGGAAAAAGGCATCTGAGGCCATCACGGCACCGGCGACCTGCAGGCCGGCATGTTCCGCCTTGATTGCGGCTATGCGGGCAGAGTTGACCCGGCTCATCTGGCCGGCGCCGACACCGATGGTCATGCCGTCCTTGCCGTAGACAATGGCATTTGATTTGACGAATTTTGCCACCCGCCAGGTGAAGAGGAGGTCAATCATCTCCTTTTCCGTCGGCTGGCGCTTCGTTACCACCTTCAGTTCACCGTGGAGGGAAAGGTCGGTTTGCTGGACCAGCAGACCGCCGTTGACCCTTTTCATATCCAGCCGGGCCAGGGATTCAGCCTGCCACTGCCCACACTGGAGAAGGCGAACGTTCTTTTTTGCCGCAACGATTTCGCTGGCCTTGGCCGAAACCTTGGGAGCGATGATCACCTCGACAAACTGGCGATCGACAATGGCCTTGGCCGCAGCCTCGTCCAACTCGCCGTTGAAGGCGATGATTCCGCCGAAGGCAGATTCGGGGTCTGTCTTATAGGCGCGATCATAGGCATCGAGCAGATTAGCGCCAATGGCAACGCCGCAGGGGTTGGCATGTTTGACGATGACGCAGGCCGGCCCCTCGTTGAACTGCTTGATGCATTCCAGAGCCGCGTCAGTATCGCCGATGTTGTTGTAGGAAAGTTCCTTTCCTTGCAACTGTAGTGCAGTGGCTATGGATGCCTCCTTCACGTCGCGCTCCACATAAAAAGCAGCTGACTGGTGTGGGTTCTCGCCATAGCGCATCCCCTGGGCCTTTTTGAACTGAAAAGTCAGGGTATCGGGATATTCTGCAACACCTTCCCCGGTCCTGGCGCCCAACCAGTTGGAAATGGCCCCGTCATATGCTGCCGTATGCTGATAAACCTTTACTGCCAGCCCGAAGTTGGTTGCGGAAGAAACAGCGCCCCCACTCTGCTTCATCTCGTCCAGCACCTTGCGATAATCGTTATGGTCCACCAGCACAGTCACATCGGCGTTGTTCTTTGCCGCAGAGCGGAGCATGGTCGGCCCGCCGATATCTATATTCTCGATGGCGTCCTCCAGGGAACAATCGGGCTTGGCAACAGTCGCCTCAAAGGGGTAGAGATTCACCACCACCATGTCGATGGGCTCGATGCCATGGGCCTTCATGGTAGCCACATGCTCCGAGTTGCCACGCATGCCGAGGAGACCGCCATGGACCTTGGGATGCAGGGTCTTCACCCGGCCGTCCAACATTTCAGGAAAGCCGGTAAACTCAGATACATCCTTGACTGCAAGCCCGGCTTCGCGAAGAAGTTTGGCTGTGCCGCCGGTGGAGAGTATTTCCACTCCATACCCTGCCAGCTCTTTAGAGAAATCTACAATCCCTGTTTTGTCCGATACGCTGATCAGCGCGCGGGAAATTTTTGCCATGTCATGCTCCTTTTTTAAGATCTTTAACGTTAAAAATGGAAATAAAAAGCGGCAGGCTCGGACTGTCGCACCTGAATATTAGATACAAGCAACCGTGACAAGCTGCACTTTTATTGCTTCGGGAAATTCATGTACTCAAAAAAATTTTTCTCAAAGGCAGGGGTACCAGACAAGGGGATAACTTTGATCGCCTCAGCAAGTTTATCAAGAGAGGCAAAATCATCTGCGGCAAGGATTGAAGTTTCCACACCATGCAATGCCCCTTCATGGACAAAGCGACAGTTTTTTACCATGTTTTCACTGAAAATTCCAATATTTTTTAGGTCTTGTGAGGAAAGCACAACCCCAAAGGAGCCGGTTAGAATCACTTGCTTCAGATCCGTTTTATTCAGCCCTGCATGGGACAGCAGCACTTCGATTCCTGCACTGATAGCACTTTTTGCCAGCTGGATCTGGCGAATATCGTTTTGGCTGAGGTAGATGCAGCGGTTTGCATCACGATAGAGAACGAAAATATTCTCCCCTTGCCGTTCCTGAACATGGTTTGCCAGATTGGAGGGAATTTCTTCCGGCGCCAACAGACGGCCGGTCTCATCAACTACCCCCTGCTCAAGCATGGCAGCGAGTGCGGCGATGGCCCCTGATCCGCAGATTCCGACCGGACTGCAGTCACCGATAACATTGATTTCCGGTCTGCCTTTGTCCAGGTTGATGCGATCGATGGCACCAGGCAAGGCGACCATGCCACAGGCAAGATTACCTGCTTCAAAGGCGGGACCGGCAGCGGCAGAGGTGGCGAATATCTTTTCCCCCGCTGCCAGGGCAATCTCGCCATTTGTGCCAAGATCGAGATAAAGACAGGGATTATCATCGGTTTTGCCTTCCGTTAACGCACCGAAAAGAAAAGCGACCAGATCTCCTCCCACATACCCCCCGGGCATGGGGAGTATACGACAGTCAACATCCATTGCCCACCCCAGCTCTATGGTGCGCAGCTTCATTCCCGAAGGAAAGAGGGGCCGGTAGGGAGGAAAGGCAAGTGAATTGACGGGAAGGCCCAGGAGGAGATGTTGGATAACTGAATTACCGGCAGCTGCCATGCTGGCTATATCAGCCACATTGACACCGGCTTTGGTGCACAGCTCCGTAGCAAGGGACTCCAGCTCTCCATTGATGAGCCTGGTCATTGTCTGTGATTCTTCATGGGAACTCAGCGCTGCAGCCAGACGGGTCACCACATCAGCGCCGAATTCGCGCTGCGGATTCAGGCGGCCTGCTGAGGCCAGCCGTTCCCCGGTTACCCGATTCAAAAGGGACGCGGCAATGGTCGTCGTCCCCACATCAAAGGCCAGGGCCAGTTGTTCAGATGATCTCAATGGGGAAGTCTCCGCGCGGCAGTACCTCGCCGATGCAGACGGCAAAACAGCCGCTTTTGGCGGCACGTGCCAGAAAATTGTCTGCGGCAGAGGAGGCAAGGGAAATCAGGAGCCCGCCGGAGGTCTGGGGATCAAAGAGCGGCAGAAGCTTGTCTACCATGGTTCCGCCTTTGCCGACGAAAGGCTGGTAATAATCGCGGTTACGGTAACAGCCTGCCGGAACCAGGCCATCAGCAATCAGTGTACCAACCGGGGAGAGGATCGGAATGCTGGAAAGGCGGATGCCGATGGTCACCCCTGCACCATTGGCCATTTCGCAAGCGTGTCCGATGAGGCCGAAACCGGTAACGTCGGTGGCGGCATGGGCGCCGCATTCCACCATCAGCTCTGCGGCAACCTTGTTCAACCTGCACATCCATTCGGCAGCGTCTGTTGCATCTGCTGCAGAAATCATGTCCGCCTTTATTGCGGTCGATACAATACCTGTACCGAGCGGCTTGGTCAGGATCAGCTTGTCCCCGGGCCGTGAGGCAGAGTTCCTGATCACCCGGTCAGGATGGATCAGCCCGGTAACGGCCAAGCCATATTTCAGCTCATCGTCTTCAACCGTGTGGCCGCCGACAAGGCATGCCCCAGCCTCAGCCATGGCATCCTTGCCTCCGGCGAGAATCCGGGCAAGAATCTCGCCCGGCAGGTTGCAGGCCGGAAAGAAGGCCAGGTTCATTGCCGTCACCGGCCGCCCACCCATGGCATAGACGTCGGAAAGGGCATTGACGGCAGCTATACGGCCAAAGGTGAATGGATCGTCCACCAGCGGGGTGATGATGTCAGTGGTCTCCACCAGCGCCAGATCCTCGCCGATACGGTACACGCCCGCATCGTCGGCAGTCTCCGGACCGACGAGAAGAGCCGGGTCATCAGACTGCAGAAGACCGGCCAGAGCTTTCTCCAGGCCCGCCGGGCCCAGTTTGGCCGCTCAACCTGCCGCTTTCACCATATTGGTCAATTTTATCTTCTGCTTGGTCATTGGTTCCTGTGTGAATTCAAGGATCGGAAAGGAGCGGAGACGTACATCGGTACGTCGCACAAGTAAGCCCGCAGATTGACGCCGCCAGGGCAGAAAAGAACCCTTCCCGGACGGAAACTAAATAAGTTAAATATATACGCGCGGCACCCTCTTGCTGATCCCGCAGAATATCTCGTAGGGAATGGTGCCCGCCAACTCCGCCAGCTCTTCCGCATGGATGCAGTTGCCCTGGCCGTCGCAGCCTAACAGGGTCACCTCGTCCCCCACCTGGACTCCGGGGATGTGGGTCACATCAAGCATGATCCAGTCCATGCAGACAGTGCCGGCCACCCTTGCCCGCTGGCCACGAATCAATGCTTCACCTTTGTTGGTCAGGCCACGGTCATAACCATCGGCATAGCCTACCGGAACGCTTGCCACCAGGGTTTTACCCTGACTCACATAGCGACGGGCATAGCTTATGGAGGTATCCTGTTCAACCCATTTCAGCATGGCAACCCTGCTTTTCAGTCGCATTACCGGTTTCACATCTATTTTCCCTTTGAAGTCGGCGGAAGGCAAGGCCCCATAGAGGACAATCCCCGGACGCATCAGGTTGCAAAAGGGTAAATCCCTGCTGAAGGCAGCGGCACTGTTGGCAATGTGCACATAGGTGGGAGAGAAGCCGACTTTCTTCGCGTCTTGCAGCACCAGGGCAAAAATTTCCGCCTGCTGTGCAGTATAACGGTTACCGCTTTCATCCAGTTCGTCGGCTGAAGCAAAATGGGAAAAAATACCCTCCAGCTCGATATTTTTCAGGCCTCGCAATTCCCGCAGGAAAGCCCCGGCCTCGGCAATGGTTACGCCGAGGCGCCCCATGCCGGTGTCGACCTTGAGATGGACCTTGGCCTTGCGGTAAAGTTTTCGGGCTGTTTCATCCAAAGCCTTGGCCTGCTCCAGGCTGAAAACCGCCGTGGAAATGTTAAAGCCAACGCATTTCTTTTCCTGTCCGGGATAAATTCCTCCGAGGATCAGGATGGGGCGATCGATGCCGCTTTTGCGCAGCTGGATCCCTTCTGCCAGAAAAGCGACACCGAAGGCGGTAACTCCAAGGGATTCCAGTTCCAGGGAAATATCCATGAAACCGTGGCCATAGGCATCGGCCTTGACCACCGCCAGCAGGCCGCAACCCGGCCTGGCCACCTTTTTTACCTCAAGAAAATTGTGCCTGAGAGCGGATAAATCGATCTCGGCTATGGTAGGGCGACTGTCGATAATCAGTTTCAGACTCCATCTGCCGTAATTGACTAATTGCCTAATGGGGCGATGGAAGATTTTCTAGCACGTATCTCCGACACTGTAAAGTGAATTGCTTTTTCTCGGAAACGGCTCTTTTTGTACCTGCACAATCCATCTTGCACTCGCAATAAATCATTGACTAAACAGCAAATATATTTTAGGTTATGTGACTTTTGTATACATCCAGAAATAGCAAACAATAGAATGAGTTTGGCTGACGCTGAAATCATTTGCACTGTCCGGATTTTCAGGCGCAGAGAAAAGTGGCCAGACATAACCGATTTACCTCTGAAAAGCCGCGACCTTATTGCCGCGGCTTTTCCTGCTTTGCCCCGGCTTTTACGTTCGTAGCAGGATGTCCATGGAAAACAGAAAAGATTTTCTCCGTCTTGTAGTCGATCGGGAGTTGAATAATTCCCCCATCAGGGGAGTCTATCTGGTTACCGATGAAGGGATTCGACTTGCCGAACGGGTGAAGGTAGCCATCAACAGCGGTGTAAGCGTAGTTCAATACCGAAAGAAAACAGGGGAGCCTGGCGAAAAACTGTCCATCGGCCTGCAGCTGAAAAAACAATGTGCCGAAGCAGGCGTCACCTTTCTCGTCAATGATGATCTGGCGCTGGCCAAGGCCCTTGACGCAGACGGACTTCATCTTGGACAGGATGACGGCAGTCCGCTGGAGGCACGGCGGGAGCTTGGCCCGCGAAAGATCATCGGTGTATCCACCCACAATATGGAAGAAGCCCTCAAGGCTCAGTCCGACGGTGCCGATTACATAGGTCTGGGCGCCATGTTTCCCACCGACAGCAAGGAGATCAGCCATCTGGCCGGTCCTGAAGCATTGCCGGCAATAAAGGAACGGGTGAAACTGCCTGTCGTTGCCATAGGGGGTATCAATCGCGACAACGGCAGTCAGATAGTCGATAACGGCGCAGACGCCCTGGCGGTTATTTCGGCGATCCTGGGGCACAGGGAGCCGGGTCTGGCAGCTGCCGAACTTGCACTTCTTTTCAACCGCAGAGCACAATTCCCCCGCGGCAATGTCCTTACCATCGCCGGCAGCGATTCCGGCGGCGGGGCCGGTATTCAGGCCGACCTGAAAACCATCACCCTTCTCGGCTCCTATGGTGCGTCGGCAATGACTGCCCTCACAGCCCAGAATACCCGCGGAGTCGCAGCCATCCATGGTGTGCCTGCAGAATTCCTGGCCCAGCAACTGGATTCCGTTCTGTCCGACATCCATGTAGACGTGGTAAAGACAGGCATGCTTTTCTCTGCAGACAACATCGGCATCATCGCCGACAAGCTGCAGCAGTATGGCAAAAAGATCATCATCATAGATCCGGTGATGCTGGCCAAGGGTGGAGCAGAACTTATCGACCGGGAAGCATTGGCCATCTTCAAGAAGAGACTTCTCCCGTGCGCCTACCTGCTGACACCGAACATTCCGGAAGCTGAGAAATTGACAGGCTTCACCGTAAGCTGTGAGGATGACATGCAACGGGCTGCCAAAACCCTGCACCAGATGGGAGCCAGGAACGTACTCGTAAAAGGAGGCCATCTGGCAGAAGGAACTGCCGTGGACATCCTTTTTGACGGGAAAAACTTCAGCCAGTTTCCTGTGCCGCGCATTCTCACCAAAAACACCCATGGCACCGGCTGCACGTTGGCCTCGGCCATTTCCACATTCCTGGCCCAAGGCGAGCCGCTGCCGCAGGCGGTTGCCCGCGCCAAGGAATTCATCACCGCTGCAATAAAACTGGCCCACCCTTTAGGTAAAGGACACGGGCCGGTAAACCATTATATGGCAGCACAAAAGGTCCGCTGTCAACAAGGCGTGCCATGTCAGGAGTAACTATGGAAAAGACACAACTGGAATCTGCCCGCCAGGGCATCGTTACCAAGGAAATGAAGGAAGCAGCCCTTGCCGAAGGCATTTCCCCGGAATTCATCCGTGACGGGCTGGTTGCTGGAAATATCATCATCTGCCACAACATAAAACATGGCAATGGCCGCCCTCTGGCTGTGGGCAAAGGACTCCGCACCAAGATCAACGCCAATATCGGCAGTTCGGCCGACGATCTGGATATCGCCAAGGAACTGGAAAAGGCCAGGGTCGCTGTCAAACACGGTGCCGACGCCATCATGGACCTTTCCACCGGCGGGCCTGTGGACGAAATAAGGCGCGCCATCATAGCCGAAACTACTGCCTGCATCGGCTCGGTGCCTCTCTATCAGGCAGCGCTGGATGCTGTCCGGACCAAGAACAAGGCCATCGTCGACATGACGGTTGACGATATTTTCGAAGGAATCATCAAGCACGCCGAAGATGGCGTCGACTTCATCACCGTGCATTGCGGCGTCACCAGAAGCACTGTGGAGCGGATGCGCAACGAAGGCAGAATCATGGACGTGGTCTCCCGCGGCGGTGCATTCACCATCGAGTGGATGACCTACAACAGGAAGGAAAATCCGCTCTTCGAACACTTCGACCGGCTGCTGGAGATCACCAAGGCCTATGACATGACCCTCTCCCTCGGCGACGGCTTTCGCCCCGGCTGTCTGGCCGATGCCACCGATCGCGCCCAAATCCATGAGCTGATCCTCCTCGGCGAACTGACACAACGGGCCCAGGATTTCGGCGTCCAGGTGATGATCGAGGGCCCGGGCCACATGCCCCTAAGTCAGATCGAGGCAAATATCCAGTTGCAGAAGCGGCTCTGCCACGGCGCACCATTCTATGTGCTTGGGCCGCTGGTCACGGATATCGCCCCCGGCTATGACCACATCACCAGCGCCATCGGCGGCACCATCGCCGCTGCCGCCGGCGCCGACTTCCTCTGCTATGTCACGCCGAGCGAACACCTCCGCCTACCCACCGTCGACGATGTCCGCGAGGGAGTCATCGCCTCCCGCATCGCCGGCCATGCTGCGGATATCGTCAAAGGGGTCAAGGGCGCCATGGAGAAGGATATCCAGATGGCCCGCTGCAGGAAAAAGCTCGACTGGGAAGGGCAGTTTGCCTTGGCCATCGATCCGGAAAAAGCCCGGCGACTCCGCGCCGAATCAGGGGTTGCAGAGCATGGCGCCTGCACCATGTGCGGTGAGTTTTGTGCTTACAAGGTTATGGATGACGCCATGGAAAAACAGGCGGCCAAGGCCAAGTAAATGACCGTATGCCTGCAAATGGGTTGACTTGACGCAGGAATTGATATAATAGAATAGCTCGATTGGCCATCTTAGCTCAGTTGGTAGAGCAACTGATTCGTAATCAGTAGGTCGACGGTTCGACTCCGTTAGATGGCTCCAGTAACTACAAGGGTTTACAGCGCGCAGCTGTAAACCCTTTTTGTTTCGATGCAACGTCCCCAGTCCATGCCTCTATAAAAAGCTAAGCAGGTGTGTAGTTATGAAAAGAGGCCAATGATATTCGCTTTTATGCAATTGCCCTATATCTGCCGCGCCTACAAATACTGCCATCATCAAAATTAACCTTGAATGCACCTACCAAAAGGTTTATACAAAAGCCTTCACAGAGTATAGTAAATTAATGAAAAACTACACGTTACAGAGCAAATACAATCCAAGCAAAATTTGAATTTATTTCTTTCCTTGGGGTGGGAGACTATGGCTTGTTACATGGATGATGTTGATCGTAATATTCCTGCATTGGACGGGATTCGCGGATGGGCAATACTCATGGTGCTTTATGTACATTCCTTCGGAGTATCTGTTCCAAGTTTATCATCTCTTGACAAGGCGATGCATGAGACAAGTTTATATGGCAGGTTGGGAGTTGATTTATTCTTTGTCCTTTCCGGTTTTTTAATAACAGGCATTTTACTAAAAAGCAAAAATACAGACAGGTTCTTCATTAATTTTTTTAGTCGAAGAATCTTGCGTATCTTCCCACTGTATTATCTTGCCATAACTGGCATTTTCTTTATAACCCCGCAATTAGTCGATTATTTCAATAGCCAGTTAGCACCAAACATCCACTTGATCTACTACTCATACTTGCAGAACTTCCTGATAGTACCTGACGGTACACTTAACCAGTACTTGCTTGCACCAATGTGGTCATTGGCGGTTGAAGAACATTTTTATCTGGTCTGGCCGATTATGGTCTTCTACTGCAAACCTCAAAGCGTCGCCAGAATAGCCATAATCCTTGTGATTATCGCATTAGTCTTGAGGACAAGCCTTTTTTTCTATGCTAGAGGTTGGCGCTACTGGGCTGCCAGCTGGACATTCTGTCGGATGGATGCCATCTTAATCGGGGCATTGTTGGCCGTTTTTATTCGCTCTGGAATAAGGGAATTTCTTAATATTTGGAAATACTACTTTGCATTTCTGGCTTCAGCTATAAATATATTTGTAATTTATCTTAACTATAGATGGGCAGAAAATGGTAGCTGGTTCGCCAGCCTGAGTTTTGGTTACACACTACATGCGATTTTCTTTGTCAGTATTATCAATCTCATCCTCTTCTTACCAAAGCGCAATATATTGGTTCGCTTTTTTGATAATGGAGCATTGCGGCTATTCGGTAAGCACAGTTACTGTATTTATATCGTTCACATGGTAATTAATGCCATCCTTTGGGAACAGCTATTTAAAAATATCTCCTCAAGTTATCTCATCATTTCCTTTTCGTTTTTTTTAGCATCAATAATAGTATCGCTGCTGACATCAATAGTTATTTGGCATGCCTATGAAAAGCATTTCCTTTTGGCAAAGAGATTTTTTGAGAACAAGCCTGTGGATACGGACAGCAGAGTTGTGCCAAGATCTGTGGCTGACAACATATCCTGAAGCATCGCTTCTTCGAACCCGTCATTCCATTGATCCACTTGATCATCTGCTTTCTCTTTCCAGGGGGTTAATTCTTCGATGCAGGCACCATGGCCTCGCACGACACACGTGTCTGGCATAGGCCGCAGCCCGTCTGGTTCACGCCATACGCTTCTGCGACCGCTGCAGGAGCGGCGCCATAGACATAATCCCGACAGATGCTCTTGTTATGCCCCTGAAATGAAAGTGCTCCTGCAGGGCATCGACCGATGCAGGCACCGCAGGTTCCCTGACGGTACCAGAGGCAGTTATGGCGATAGTCAAGGGAGGTGCGCGGTGTCGGAGCAAGGGAAAGGTCGGTGATGACGCTCCCCAGTCGGTGGGCTATGCCGCGAGGGGTAATGAGGCCGTCGTTGAGGCTGAAGGTACCAAGCCCAGCGGCATAGGCTGCGTGACGCTCTGACCAGGTGGAGGCAATACCGATGGGAGTCTCGTCAATCTGCCGCCAACCCGGTGCCAGTTGGGGGGCCACGGCCCGGTGCCCCTGTTCTTCCAGCCAAGCTACCAGGTGGCGACGCAGCGATGAGTTGAAGGCCTCGCCACTGTTGCGGGTCACCGCCCATTCACGGGAGGGCCACTGCTCCTCCTGCCGGTTGGTTTCCCTGGTGACACGGCTGATCGGCAACACCCAGCTGATGACCGTTTTCGCTCCCGGTAAGATTTCGGCTGGAGAATGATGAAAGGGGCCGATGATCCGTTTGTACTCCACAAAGAGTGAATCGGCGGCGGAAGCAAAACCGATCAGCGGTTCGTCAAAGTAAGGAGCCCGGTTGCCGGAAAGGCGGTTACCCGGATCGTCACGGACAAAACTGCGTATGAGGTCGATAATGGTCTTTTCCATAGCGCCTCCTGCACTAAAACCGCTAGAAATTGATCACCCGGTCCAGGTCGGCAATGAGATCCTCCGTCTCCTCCAGCCCCACGGACAGCCGCACCAGGTTGTCCGTTATCCCCCGGGAAGCACGCTCCTCTGCAGGCATGGCCGCATGGGACATCTTCGGCGGGTAGGAGATGATCGATTCGACGCCACCGAGGCTGACGGCAAAGGCTGCACATTCCATTTTCTCAAGCAGGCGGTGGGTCAGTTCCACCGTTTCCAGTTTGAAGGACAACACCGCCCCCGGCCCCGCCGACTGGGACTTGTGCACCCCATACCCCGGGTGCTGTTCCAGGCCGGGATAAAAAACTTCCGTCACCCGTCGCTGCTGGGTCAGCCAATTGGCCACGCTGAATGCGCTCTTCTGGCTCTCATCCATCCTGACCCGCAGAGTTTTCAGACCGCGCAGCACCAGCCAGCAATCCTGTGGGCCGAGTATCGCACCGAAGGCGTTCTGGATGAACTTGATTTGCTTGCCAAGCCCTTCGTCCTTCACCACGGCAAAACCGCAGATGACGTCGCTGTGGCCGTTTAGAAATTTGGTGCCACTGTGGAGGACGATGTCACAGCCCAGATCCAAGGGCCTCTGCAGGTAAGGAGTCATGAAGGTATTATCCACCAGGGTGAGCAGGCCTCGCTCCTTGGCCAGATCCACAGCAGCCCGGAGGTCTGTAATCTTCAGCAGTGGATTTGAAGGCGTTTCCAGGTAGATGGCTTTGGTGGCGGGAGTGATGGCTTCGGCAATTCTCGCCGGATCAGTGGCATCCACGAAAGTCGATTGGATGCCCAAGCGCGTGAAAAGGGTGGTCAGTACCCTGAAGGCGCCGCCGTAGACATCTTCGCAGACGACCAGATGGTCGCCGGGGGAAAAGAGCAATAGCACCGAGGAGATAGCCGCCATCCCCGAGGCGAAGGCAAAGCCGTGGCTGCCGTTTTCCAGTAGCGCCACCGTCTCCTCCAGTGCATCCCGGGTGGGGTTGCCCGAGCGGGCATAGTCGTACTTGCCGAAATGGTCAACAGACTCCTGGGCGAAGGTGGAGACTTGGTAGATAGGCACCGACAGCCCCTTTGCGTATGGATCGATGCTATGCTTGTTGTGAATGATCTGCGTGCCGAACTTCATGCTTCCCCCTTTTCTTCCTGTGCAAAGGCCTGTTCCAGATCTGCAATGAGATCGTTGACATCTTCGATTCCCACCGACAGCCGCAACAGTACATTATTGATGCCCAACCTGGCTCTTATCTCGGCCTTTATATCGGCATGGGTCTGCAACTCGGGGAAGGTGATCAAGGTCTCCACCCCGCCAAGGCTTTCCGCAAAGGAGATCAAACGCGTCTTGAGCAGCAGCGTCTCCACCAATGCCGGATCGGTTACCTCGAAGGCTATCATGGCGCCGAATCCTCGAGCCTGGCCTTTCAATAGATCATGACCTGCATGTCCTGCAAGCCCCGGATAATGAACTTTTGCCACCGTTGGGTGTCCCTCCAGCCAGGATGCCAGGGCAGCTGCATTTTCCTGCTGCCGGTCCATCCTGACGCTCAGAGTTTTCATGCCGCGGATCACCAGCCATGAATCCTGGGGTCCCAGCACGGCACCGACCGAGTTCTGCAGGAAATAAATGCGCTCAGCGAGCTGGGGATCTTTCGCCACAACGAGACCGGCAATGGTGTCATTATGACCTGCCAGGTATTTGGAGGCGCTGTAAACGGTGATGTCCGCCCCAAGGTCCAGTGGCCGGAGCAGGTATGGCGTCAGAAAAGTATTGTCGACGATGCAGAGCAGCTGCCGCTCCCGGCAGAGGTTGCTCAAAGCCCTAATGTCCGCCACCTTCAGCAGCGGATTGGTCAGAGATTCAACGAAGAGTGCCTTGGTATTGGGCTTAAGAGCTGCCGCCACCTCGTCCAGGGAGGAAGTATCCACATAGGTGAACTCCAGGCCGTACTGGTGGAAGATCTGCTCGAAGAGTCGGTAAGTGCCGCCGTACAGGTCCTCTGTGACGATCAGGTGGTCGCCACGCTGAAACAGCATGAGCAGGTTAGTTATCGCTGCCATCCCCGAGGCATAGGCAAAACCCCTCGCCCCCCCATCGAGACGGGCAATGCCCTCTTCCAATGCCTGCCTGGTCGGATTGCCCGAGCGGCTGTAGTCATAGCCGGTACTCTGCCCCAGTCCGGGATGCCTGAAAGTTGCAGTCTGATAAATGGGAACGGTAACCGCCCCCGTCCTTGAATCCCAATCCAGCCCAATCTGTACTGCCTCTGTCGAAATGTGCATCGCGTCACCCCCATTTAATTTATTCACCAGTGCGGAGAACCGTAATTTATCTGCCGCAATGAAAAAATCCCCTTCCGGGGCAGGAAGAGGATTCTGGTGATGTTCTTCTCTTCCTTATCTCCCGAAACCTAAGTTTCGCAGGATTTGGCACCTTCCCTTTGCAGGGGGTTGCCGCGACGTCACAGGGCCGGTCCCTCAGTCGCTCTTGATAAGAATGTTATTCGGTTGTTTGTTTACTAATTCACTTGCAACAAAGCGTACTGATACACTATCAATGTGATAGTCTTGTGTCAATGTATTTTTTGCTTTATTTCTGGACCCGAACCTTGTCCTTCAAAAAGACGACAAAGGCGCCGCTCCCCCCCATCTGCCGAGGGGCCGGGGCGAATTCGGCGACCATTTCCTTTCCCTTGTCGCGCAGCCAGCCGGCAACAGCCGCTTGCAACACGGGCTCGCCGGAAGAGTTGTTTCCTTTTCCGGTAATAACCAGGACTGCCTTCTGTGCGCGATTATAGGCGCCTGTCACGAATCGAGCCAAGCTTTCCACTGCCTCATCCCTGGTCAGGCCATGAAGATCCAGCTGAAAGTCGATGCGGATCGTCCCACGCCTGAGCTGCCGCAGCCTGTTTTGGTTCAAGGGCCGCAGGGGTTCCACATCATCGGGCAACTCATCCTGAAAGACCACATCCATTTCCAGCTTTTCCAACGCCTTGAGAAAGACCTTCCTTTCGCTATCGTCAATCCGCTGTACAACTGGCGGTTTCGATGGAACAGCTTTACCTGAAGTCTTTGTATTTTCGTCCATTCTCCGCACATCGGCCACTTCACGGAGAAACAGAGTCAGATCATCGTCAACGGCAGGCGGTGGTTCAGTTGCTGGCGGAGGAGACACCGGCTTTTTGGAGTCAGTGGCTGGTTTCGCCTCGATGCCTTTCAGTGATTTGAAGGGGTTATGGGAGAAGTTTCCTTCTTTCGGCAAAGGCTGCTTTTTTTCTTTTTTCATCCAGTTGCAGAGGGAGCCGAAGACGGGCCCTTATCCTTTCAGTTATTTTCACAATGCAGGTGCACCTACTCCTTTGGTACAAGGATGATCTCGATCCGCCTGTTCTTTGCTTTACCTTCACGGGAATCATTGGCGGCAACCGGTTTGAATTCCCCGTAGGCAATAGCCGACAGGTTGAGCGGATCAATGCCCTGTTGCTGCAGATAACGGGTTACATTTATGGCACGAGCGGCGGAAAGTTCCCAATTGGTCTGGTATTTTTTCGCCAGGGCACCGCCTATCTGGTCATTGTCCGTATGGCCCTCGATGCGGATAGACTTGTCCTTGATGTTTTTCAGGATATCGATTACCTTCTGCAGGACAATGAGTCCTTCCGGCTTGATTTCTGCCTTTCCGGAGTCAAAGAGAACAGCGTCCACCATATTGACGGTCAGCTTCCCCTTGAGCTCAGAGATGGTCACCTGACCCTGGGAAATCTCACTCTTCATTTTTTCCAGCAGATCCTCATATGTCTTGCTGGTTTTCTGTACCTCTTCTTCCTTTGCTTTCTTCAGGTTTGCTATCTCGTCCTTCAGCCTGGCATTCTCAGTCTCCAGGTCGGTCACCTTCTGCCTCAGCTCTGATATATTCTTTGACAAGGTATCCGATTTGGCCTTGAGCACCTTGTCCAGTTCCTTGTTATCGGCTGCAAGTTTTTCCTTGTCCTTGTTGGCTGCAGCCAAATCCTTCGTCAGCTTGCTCACCGATGACTTCAATATCTCATTTTCTGCCGACAGGGCATCGTATTGCTGCTGCAGCGATGTCAGGCTCTTGTTCAGCGATTCCGCCTCTTCCACCTTCTTCAGATATTTGCCCTCGCCCACCAGGCAACCTGACAGACAGAGAGAAAGCAGCGACACCGTTACCATCAAGCAGACTCTTCTCAACATGATCAACCTCCTCCTTTTATGGGTGACAGTCAACCACCCTCTACGCAAAAACATGCAGCCATGGACAATTGATATAAAGCACCAGTTGGCAAATGAACTGACCCCAGAGACAAGATGCCACCAGGAGAACCGGCATCTCCCGGCAGGTTTCTCAAAATATCAAGAAGATGTATCCGCGTCGTCGACAAACTCCTTAAGAGCGTCCGCTTCCTCTTGGCCATCTGTGGCACGTTTTTCACAGAGCACCGAATCCATGTCGATCCTTTTGAAACTGAGGCCAATACCGGTATCAGTCCTGCGTACAACTGTCGCCGGAATGGTAAAGGAAAATTTCTCCTCAGACCCCTTGAAGTTTATGCTGACCTTTACCGGTTCATTTACGGCAATGACCTGAGTGGTCTTGACAAATAATCCTTTTAGACTAAGGTCTGCCACTTCCCCCGTGAAGGTCACATTATTATAGGTAATATGAGCGTCAGCCTTGAAACTGAACCGATCGAATTTTCTTTGCGTCACAAAAAGTCCTTTCCTCACCCATGCCTTGGGTCTACGTTAAAACGTTGCCAGATTACCACATCTTTTTTTAAAGCGAAAGGAAGAGTTATCCCTTCTAATGTCACCCAAGAAGTCATTATTTTGACTTCTTGGGTGACATTGAAATGAATCTAATGGGATAATTTTCTACGTCTGCACCTAATAAATACCTGTAATGCAAAGCAATTACCATTATACAAAGATGGCAAAGATATTGCATATAGTGATTTACTTCACGTTTTACATCCAATTTCAAGCTGTAAAACTTCGGGAGCATAGGGAACCATGAAAAAGGAGCGGATACTTTCGACTGTCGAAAACATCGGTTTATCTAACCCGGCTGGCGAGGACAATGACGGGAGTGGTCAGAAAGCACCGGATCTTATCCGACAACTGAATGAGGCACTGTTCCTGGCAAAATTCATGGGCGCAGTAAATGCCACTCTGGATCCCGATGATGTCTGTGCCATAGCATCAAGAATCCTCTTCGATTACATCGTCTACCAACGGATCGTCTTTACCCTTGAGCTGGACAGCGGCTGCAAAACCTTCAGCTTCTCACCTCTGGAAGATAGAAGCGCAGAATCGACACTGGAGACAGGAGGCGAGGCCGACAGCGACAACAAACCCACACGCTGGTTTACTTTCCAGCTACCTGAAAAGATAGGAAAAGTGGAGATCTGCCTCCACAGGCAAGCAATAGGCGTTTTTTCCAGGCATTTCCTTGCTACCGTCACCGAAAACTTTGCCCAGGCACTGAAAAACTCCCTGGAGTTCAATAAGGTCAAAGAACTGGCAATGCGGGATGGGTTGACGGGACTATACAATCGGCGGGTATTCGATGAAATATTGTCTATAGAGGGAGAATTGCACAAGTTGATGCCATTGTCATTGCTCCTTCTGGATCTGGACGATTTCAAGCTGGTTAACGACACTTTCGGCCATGCTGCCGGCGATCAGGTACTGGCAACCTTTGCCGCGATTCTCCGGGAAAGTTGTCGGGGAGCGGACCTGGTTGCACGCTATGGCGGTGAGGAATTTGCCGTTGTTCTGCCTGCCACCCCATCAACCAAAGCCACAGAAATCGCCCAACGCATGAGGATGAGGTTCTCTGCCATGACTTTTGCATTTGGCGGGCAGCACTTCAGCCAGACCGTCAGCATCGGCATCGCCTGTACCTTCGATACGGCAAAAATTCCGATCAGCGAGCTGGTGCACCGCGCAGACAACGCCCTGTACCGCGCAAAGCGGGAAGGGAAGAATCGGGTCTGCATCCACACAGACAAGACCGGCGCCAACATCGCCAAAAATCGCGGCAAAACTCCAGATGCCGGTAGCCAGTCCGCTAGCGCCCCCATGCTCGGAGCCGGGAATCTCTGACCTGCTGCATCTTAACTTTCTGACAGCCTGCCAAAAGGCTGCTAATGGGCTTCGCTCCAGTTTGACCCGAAGTTCACATCCACCTTAAGCGGCACCCTCAAAGTCAACGCATTTTCCATCTCGTGGCAGACCAGTTTTTCCATAGTTAGTTTTTCCTCCAGCGGCACCTCGAATACCAGCTCATCGTGCACCTGCATGATCAGGCGGCTTTTCAGGCCTTCCCGCCGCATCCGCCCGCTTACCCGTACCATCGCCTGCTTGATGATATCGGCTGCCGAGCCCTGGATCGGGTAGTTTATGGCGTTGCGCTGGGCAAAGGAACGGATGTTGCCGTTGGTGCTGTTGATGTCGGGAATGGGCAGACGGCGGCCGAGGATAGTCGTGACATGTCCTTTGGCCTCGGCCTCGCGGACACAGCCGTCAAGAAAGACTCTGGCTCCGGCATGGCGGTCGAAGTAGTTGTCGATGAACTCCTTTGCCACCTTGGTGGATACGCCCAGTTCCTTTGCCAGGCTGAAGGGACCCTGACCGTAGATGACACCGAAATTGATGGTTTTGGCCTGGCGGCGCATCTCCGGGGTAACCATTCCCGGGAAAAGGCCGAAGACCTCGGCAGCTGTCCTGGTGTGAATATCCTCGTCTTTGGCAAAGGCATCGCAGAAGACCCGGTCCTGGGAGAGATGGGCCAATACCCGCAGTTCAATCTGGGAGTAGTCGGCAGACAGGATGAGACAGCCTTCCTCGGCAATGAAGGCATGCCTGATACTGCGCCCCTCTTCGGAACGGATCGGTATATTCTGCAGATTTGGTTCCGACGAGGAAAGCCGGCCGGTATTGGTGACCGCCTGGTTGTAGGAGGTATGGATGCGGCCGGACTCGCTGTAAACTAGTTTGGGCAATGCATCGGTATAGGTGGACTTCAACTTGGACAGGCTTCGGTACTGGAGGATGAGCCTGCCTATCTCATGTTCGGCGGCAAGCCTCTCCAGCTCATCCACGTTGGTCGACCAGCCGGTCTTGGTCTTGGTTTTCTTCCCACAGGGTAGCTGCAGATGTTCAAAAAGAACCTCGCCCAGCTGTTTAGGGGAGTTGATGTTGAAGGTCGTTCCGGCACACTGGAATATTTCACGCTCCAGCTCTGCCAGCTGACTACCGAAACCCGCAGACAGCTTCTGTAACAGGACAAGGTCCAGCTTGACTCCGTACAGTTCCATCTCGGCAAGAATCTTCACCAGCGGCATCTCCAGTTCGAACAACAGCCGCTCCATGCCAGACTCTTCAATCTGCGGCAAAAAGAGCTTATGCAGCAGCCAGGTGGCATCGGCATCCTCGCATGAATAGATCGAGGCTTTTTCCACCTCTACCTGGGCAAAATTCTTCTGGTCCTTGCCACTGCCGGCAACGTCGGCATAGGAGATCATCTTGTGGTCGAGCAGTTCCACAGCCAACGCATTGAGGCCATGGCTGGAACGGTTGGGATTGAGCAGATAGGAGGCAAGCATGGTATCGCACCAGATGCCTTCCATCTCTATGCCGGCCCGGCGCAGCACCTGATAGTCATATTTGATGTTCTGGCCGATTTTCTTTATTGCCGGGTCCAAAAGCAGGGGCCTCAGTGCTTGAAGGACGTGGGCAAGGGAGAGCTGATCCGGAACGCCCAGGTAGTGGTGGGCGACCGGGATGTAATATGCCTGGTGGTCGCTGAAGCTGAAGGAGATCCCGACAATTTCCGCTTCGAATGGATTGAGGCTGGTGGTCTCCAGGTCAATGGCAAAGATGGACTGGGTGCCCAGTTTATCCATCAGTGCGCTAAAATCGCCGGCAGAGAGAATAGTGCGGTAGTCGTCGCTGGAGAGGGTAGCGACACTGGTCAGTTCTTTCATCAGGGTCGTGAAGCCGTATTCCCGGAATAGATCCCCGAGAAGACGGTTATCGGGAGGGGAAGCGGCAAAATCACCATAGGAATAGGGAACCGGCACATTGCATTCAATGGTTGCCAGCCGCCTGGACAGGCGGGCCTGATCGGCAAACTCACGGAGACGTTCGCCAACCTTCCCCTTGACAACAGAAGCGTTTTCCAGGAGCTGATCCAGCGAATGATGCTCCTGAATCAGCTTGATGGCGGTCTTTTCCCCTATGCCGGGAATCCCCGGTATATTGTCGGAAGAATCGCCAGCCAGAGCCAGAATATCCACCACCCGTTCGGGTGGAACGCCGAAACGCTCGACCACCTCGGCAGGGCCCGATGCCTTGTCTTTCATAGTGTCGAGGAGAGTGACGCTGTCGGTGACAATCTGCATCAGATCCTTGTCGCCGGTTACAATGACTGCAGCCATCCCCTTTTTTTCACAATCGCAGGCGATGGTGCCGATGATGTCGTCCGCCTCGAAGCCGGGCAGCTCCAGCACAGGGATCCTGAAGGCGCGAACTGCCTCTTTGATCGGCTCTATCTGCAGGCGCAGGTCGTCGGGCATGGCAGAACGGTTTGCCTTATAGGCTGGATAGATCTCATTGCGGAAGGTCAGCTTTCCGGCATCGAAGACTACCGCCAGATGGTCCGGCTTCCGGTCCTTCACCACCTTGAGCAGCATTTGGATAAAGCCGTAGAGAGCATTGGTGGGAAAGCCCTTCGGTGAAGAAAGGTGTCTGATGGCATAATAGGCCCGGTAGATGTAGGACGAACCGTCAATGAGGTAAAGCTTTGGTTTTTCAGGCATATCTGTTCCCCTATTCCTGCTGTTCCCGTGTAAAGATGACAAAGGCCATGCTCGGCCTCTTGCTCGATTCGCGCATGGCGAACTGGATCCGGTCCAGAAGCCAGCCCTTGCCGGTCCACTCGTTCAGGACATCCTCCAGAGTGTCCTCAGCTACCGAGCTCACCTCAACGACTTTATATACTTCCATAACGCCACCTCGTGTTGATTTTCTGCAAATAGTAGCCCATAAATCCAGTGGCATCAAGGGTAATAATATGCCGAAGATCCTTGATTCCTGCGGCGAAAAGAGCTGTTGCATCCACTGAGAAAACTGTTATCATGGGAGAAAAAGACAGGAGGTCTTTTCCAAACAACAGCCGAAATAACTGCAACTGCACCACAACCAAAAAGGGAGTCAGTATGACAGAGAGAGACGTGGAAAAAATCGATCAACTGGCAAAAGATGCGGAAACAACCCTTAAATTCGACTATGACAAAAAAGACCTGAAAGAACGGCGGGCGATTGCCAAGCAAAACCTATATGATGGTTCAAAGAAACTGAAACACAGTGTACCCAAGGGAAAAAGGGTATAACCACAATTAAATAAAACCAAGATCAAGACAGGGGGAGAAAACGGCGAAGTTTTCTCCCCCTTGACTTTGCCTGCATACTGATTATGTTTATTGAAACCCATGGCTAGTGTCCCGTGCGGTTAGTTCTCTGCAAGAATTTCGAGGGATTTTGGTTCCCGGCAAGGCGCGGCGACGCAGGCCTAGCAGGGCCTAAGCCGAGGAGCCGCAACGCAGCCGGGGACAAAAAAACCCGAAATTATCAGGAAAGAATTAGCCGCACGTGACACTAGTAAGGAGGAGTGGATTATGGCGCTTGTTAAATACAACCCTTTCAAGGATCTCCGCACCATGCAGGAGGAAATGAATCACCTGCTGGACCTTGCCTGGAACAGGGAATCAGGTGAGGAACTGAACGAGGGAATATGGCAGCCGCCGGTGGATATTTACGAGAACACAGAGGCGGTTGTCATCAAGGCTGAGGTGCCGGACATGGATCAGCAGGACATCGAGGTGAGGATTGAAAACAATACTCTGACCCTGCGCGGCGAGAGAAAACAGAACACCGACATCAAGAGAGAAAACTATCATCGGGTCGAGCGCTATTACGGCACCTTCCAGCGCAGCTTCACCCTACCCCAGAGCATTGATCGGGATAAGATCCAAGCCTCCTGCGACCGCGGGGTCCTCACCATAATCCTGCCGAAAACGGAAGAAATCGAATCGAAACAGATCAAGGTGGGAGTGAAATAAACGTTTGCGCCCAAAAACGCCCAGGTGCAAGGCGCCGAAGAGCGAGCAGCGGAGCATACACCAGTATGTGAGCAGCGTAGCGATGAGGGCAACGCCGCAGATGGGCGTTTTTCAGCGTAAACCTACTTCGTTCATGCTGCCTGTGCGGTACCCCTCCAAATCCAGCGCCACATATGTAAAGCCTGCCTTCTTAAAGAATGAGACAACCGATCGACGCAGTTCCGGCTGCAGCAGCCGCCCAAAATCCTCCTCTGAAAGCTCGATCCGCGCCGTCTCGTGGTGGAATCGCACCCGATAGAGTGAAAAACCCTGCCCCTTCAGGAATTCCTCGCAAGACTCGATCATGGACAATCGCTCCGGGGTAATCTCTACACCATAGGGAAAACGGCTGGCAAGACAGGCATATGGCTGCTTGTCCCAGGTCGGCAGGCCCAGTTCCCGGCTGAGAAGGCGGAGGTCGCTTTTGCCTAGCCCAGCTTCCAACAGCGGGCTGCGCACCTTGAGTTCCCCGATGGCTATACGGCCAGGCCGATAGTCCCCCAGATCGTCCGTATTGCTGCCGTCGGCGATGAAGGCGAAACCCTCTAGCGAAGCTTTTTCCACACAATGCTGAAAAAGCTCCTTTTTGCAGTGATAACAGCGATCCTTCGGGTTTTCCGAAAAGCCGGGTATTTCCAGCTCGTTGGATTCAATGACTATCTGCCTGGCACCAATGGACAGGGCCAAGGCGGTTGCCTCCCGGAATTCGGAAGCGGGATAAGTGGGAGAAGTGGCGGTAATGGCGCAGGCCTTGTCACCAAGAAGGTCATGGGCAACTCTGAGAAGGAAGGTGGAATCAACCCCACCGGAAAAAGCCACCAGCACGGAGCCCATCTCCTGGAGGATGCTCTTCAGCTTCTCGTATTTCACGTGCAATTCATCCATGTTCAGCCTCAAAATGGAGACGGCCCGCAAAACGGGCCGCTCGGTTTTAACAGCAATACCTCGGCGAAATCAATCGAAAACCCCTGTCGACAGGTATCTTTCACCTGTATCAGGCAGGATCACCACCACATTTTTGCCTGGGCCAAGCTTCTTCGCCACTTGTATCCCCCCGACCAGGGCAGCTCCCGAGGATATGCCCACAAGAAGACCCGCTTCCATGGACAACCTTTTCGTCGCTCCATAGGCAGCGTCATTGGAAACGCGAATCACCTCATTGTAGATCTTGCTGTTGAGGACATCGGGGATGAATCCGGCACCAATCCCCTGGATCTTGTGCGGACCAGGGTCACCACCGGACAATACCGATGAATCGGCGGGTTCGACCGCGGCAATATGAATGGCAGGATTATGCTTTTTCAGCACCTCGCCTGCCCCGGTAATGGTTCCGCCGGTACCTACCCCTGCCACAAATCCGTCAATGGACAGTCCGTCCATCCCTTTGATGATCTCGGGTCCTGTCGTCAGTCTGTGTATTTCGGGGTTCGCCGCATTTTTAAACTGCTGGGGCAGAAGGTAACCGTTTTCTGCAGCCAGCTCCTCGGCCTTTTGCACAGCACCCCGCATCCCCTGCGCACCCGGAGTCAGAACCAGCTCTGCACCGTAGGCGGCCAGCAGACGCCGTCTCTCTATGGTCATGGTATCAGGCATCACCAAAATCAATTTATAGCCCTTGACGGCACAGACCATGGAGAGACCGATGCCTGTATTGCCGCTGGTGGGCTCAACCACAGTCGCGCCAGGCTTCAGACAGCCGTCTTTTTCCGCGGCCTCGATCATGGAAAGGCAAATGCGGTCCTTGATGCTGCCACCCGGATTGAATGCCTCGACTTTCCCCCACAGGGCAGCCGAGCCGCTCTCTTCAAACCTGCTCAGCCTCACCAGTGGCGTATTGCCTATCTGCTTGATCACATCATCGCTTCTTGAAACCGGCATATGGAATCTCCTTTTTTCCAACACTCATATGAAATACATGAACCGGTGGTCCTGTTCCCTCTTGATGCCCATGGCATGCCCACGATCGCACAAGGTTTTCAGGGTAATGGAGCCGAACAGCCTGTTCAGTTCCCGGCTTGCCTCATCCCAGACCGTCTGGGTAACACAGCCGCCGTCAAACCCGCAGTGCTGCTTGTTTTTCTTTCCTCCGGAGCAATCCACCAGCAGGGTATCCCCTTCCGTTGCCTGGACAATATCTCTAACCGTTATTTCGTCAGGATTCCTAGCAAGACAGTATCCGCCCTGAGGTCCTCTTTTGCTGTTGAGTATCCCCTTTTTTTTCAGCGCCTGGAAGATCTGCTCCAGGTATCTGGGAGAAATGTTCTGACGGCGAGATATGTCCTGTATCTGGGCAGGCAAATTTCCGGAATTGTAAGCGATGTCGAAAAGAGCTCGCAAGCCATAACGGCTCTTGGTGGAAAGCCTCATAATACACTCCCCTTCAGAAATAAATTCGAGACTACAATCCTTTACCTTTTTCGTCAAGAACTTTAAGAAAAAAATCCCTCCATACACCATTCACTCAATGGGCAAGACAGATTTGAGAATTCATTTCTATTTGCGGTGACAGTTAAGACAAAGATTGGTGGTGGCGAGATCAACGCTGGGGTGGTCAGGTTGCGGGTTTTGCAGGTTATGACAAGAGATGCAGGTGACTTGCCCATTCAGCAGTCTGATACTTCCGCTTACCGTCGCAACATACTCCCCCTCATGTCCAGCAGGGGGATAGGGCGTATCGACCGGATGGGAGCCGCCAACAGGACAGCGACCATTCAGGCAGCTGGAAACAGCCTTTGCCATGGAACCGTCATGGCATGCGAGGCACTCCCGGGAGTTCCCCTGTGCATTGACAACATATCCATGATGCTGAATTGGCTCGGCTCCTGCGACTCCCGGCATACTGGACACGACGAGCACAAGACTGAACAGAAAGAGTATCTTGAGCATAGTCACCTCCTGACTCTGCTATTCAGATATCCCTATGATGCGGTCGGTTCATTACCTAAAGCTTATCATCGGTCTTCCGTTGTGCAATGCACTGGCAGTCGCTACCAGTGTCTCTCCGGCGGTTCGACCCTGCCCAGATGCCGTATTTCACCTTCCACCACTTGAAAATGGTCACCAAATTGATTAACCCATTCATCGCCTTCTTCAGGGGGAAAGGGAACTTCGCGGCTGCCGAGAAATACTTCGTCCTCACCGATATAGGCAAACCACTCCAGGCTGCCGTTCATCCAGATCTTGTTTTTGAGCTCCATAAAATCCTCCGAAAAATGGGAAGTGGATTGTACTTAAAGTATTGCCTTAAGGTCAAGCAACTCGGTTTTTTTTCTTGTTGCCGAAATGAGATTTTGCTATTACATGGGGACCATTACGAGGCTAAGGGAGTAATACAAATGAAATTTACCAAAATGCACGGCGCCGGCAATGATTATGTTTATGTGGATTGTTTTTCAGAGCAGGTGGAAAATCCGGCTGACGTGGCCATAAAGGTATCCAATCGCAACTTCGGCATCGGCTCAGACGGCCTGATTCTTATCATGCCTTCAGATAAGGCCCATGTGCGGATGCGCATGTTCAACTCCGACGGTTCCGAGTCGGAGATGTGCGGCAACGGCATCCGTTGCGTGGCCAAGTATGCCTATGATCACGGCATCGTCGACAAAAAGGAAATCACTGCCGAAACCGGCGCCGGAATATTGACCCTGCAGCTCTTTACCAATTGCTGCAACAAAGTGGACAAGGTCCGTGTCAATATGGGCAAGCCTCGACTGACCCGCGGCGAGATTCCCATGTCCGGCCCGGCAGATGCCAGGGTGGTGAGCGAACCGCTCAACATTCTCCATACGACCTTCAATATCACCTGCGCCTCCATGGGTAATCCCCACTGTGTCATTTTTGTCGATGACGTGGACAATTTCCAGGTGGAAAAATACGGGCCGCTCATCGAGAACCACGAGATCTTTCCCCGGCGTACAAATGTGGAATTCGTTCAGATCATCTCCCGCACTGAAGTGCGCCAGCGCACCTGGGAAAGGGGAGCAGGAGAGACTCTCGCCTGCGGCACCGGCGCCAGTGCGGTCTGCGTGGCGGGGGCACTCAATGGGCTCACAGATAAAAAGATCCTCAACCACCTGTCCGGCGGAGACCTGGAACTGGAATGGTCTGAAGATGGCTTCCTCTATATGACCGGTCCTGCAGTCGAAGTTTTCAGCGGCGAAATAGCCATTTAACAGAAAAGCAGCACAACCCACCGCTGCAGCTACACGGAAGGCGAAGTTTTTTTCTTCGCCTTCATATTTTCAGCTCAAGACGAGAGAAAAAAATGACTTGCCCAATGTGCAGCAAATGGAACGATGAGCCGCACCTGAGGGTTGCCGAGCTCGAACACTGCCTGGTTATGCTCAACCGCGACCAGTTTTTCCCCGGCTACACCTTTGTTTTTACCCGCAGCCATGTCACCGAACTCTTCCACCTGGACCGTGCCGCGAGAACCGCGGTCATGGAAGAAGTTTCTGCCGTGGCGGCGACCCTTTACAAGCTCTTTCAGCCGGCTAAAATAAACTATGAACTTCTGGGCAACATGGTGCCGCACATGCACTGGCACATCGTCCCCAGGTTTGCCGAAGACCCGCTGTGGCCACGCCCCATCTGGTCCGAACCGCACCAGGAGATCATTCTCGGCGAGAGCGAATATGCCGAGCGTACTCGCCTGATCGGGAAAACGCTCTTATCCATAGACCAGGAACAGAGGTGATATGAAGGATTATGTGGGAGCACACATGTCCATTGCCGGCGGCATCCATAATGCCCCGGAGCGCGGTGTCAAGGCCGGTTGCGGCGTCATTCAGCTCTTCACCCAGAACACCAATCAATGGCGTGGCAAACTGATCTCCGACCCGGACATCCTTCTTTTCAAGGAAAAACTGGCGGAATCAGGCCTTAACGAGGTCATCAGCCACGATATCTATCTCATCAATCTTGCCTCCGCTCCGGGAGAAATACGAGACAAGAGCCTCAACGGTTTTCAGGAGGAGATGATCCGCTGCTCACGCCTGGGCATCGGCAAGATCGTCATGCACCCCGGCTCCCACAACGGCGATGGTGAAGAGGTGGGGCTGAGACGCATTATCGAGGCCTTCGACTACCTGATTGCCGAGACCCCTGCTTACTCTGGCAAAATCCTCCTGGAGACCACCGCCGGTCAGGGAACCAACCTGGGCTACACCTTCGAGCATCTAAGGACCATCATCGAAGGCTCGGCCCATCCGGATCGTTTCGGCGTCTGCTATGATACCTGCCACACCTTCGCCGCCGGTTACGACATCACCAGCGCAGCCGCATACGGCCAGGTTTGGGAGGAATTCGACCGGATCATCGGCCTTGACCGGCTGCAGTGCTTCCACTTCAATGACTCGAAAAAGGGGCTCAACTGCCGGATCGACCGCCATGAGCATATCGGCAAGGGAGCCATCGGCGCCACCGCATTCTCCCTCATCATGAACGACCCCCGCTTTGCCGGAATACCCAAGATCCTGGAAACACCGAAGGGTGACAACAACGAGATGGATGAGATCAACCTGAAGCTGCTGCGGGACATGGTAAAACAGAGATAGCAGGAGGCAACCATGGCAAAAATTGAGATCATCAGAGGAGACATTACCACCCTGGCTGTGGATGCCATTATCAATGCCGCCAACAATACCCTGCTCGGCGGCGGCGGCGTCGACGGCGCCATTCACAGGGCAGCAGGTCCGGAACTGGTGGCCGAATGTTCCACACTGGGCGGATGCGAGACCGGCGACGCTAAGATTACCAAGGGATACAAGTTGCCGGCGGCTCACGTCATCCACACGGTTGGACCGGTCTGGCACGGCGGCGACAAGGGGGAGCCGGAACTTCTGAGGCGCGCCTATCGACGCTGCTTTGAGGTTGCCCATGCCAACCAATTGAAATTTCTTGCCTTTCCAGCCATCAGTGCCGGTGTCTATGGCTACCCCATGGATGAGGCCTGCAAAATTGCCATGGGCGAAGCAAAGCTGGCCATGGAGAAATACCCGGAGTTGGAAAAGATAGTTTTCGTCACCTTCAGTGATGGTGCTTTGGCCATTTATAAGAGGAAGCTCAGGGAAATATTTCAATGAAAGCGGTAATCCAGAGGGTAAGCGAAGCAACCGTAAGAGTTGACGGCAAGAAGGTCGGCAGCATCGAGAGGGGCGTCCTGGTCCTCCTCGGCGTTGAAAAGGGGGATGAGACCCGGAATGCGGACTGGCTTGCGGAAAAAATTGTCAACCTGCGCATATTCGAGGATGATGGGGGCAAAATGAACCTGTCGCTCATGGATATCAAAGGTGAACTGCTATCCGTTTCCCAGTTCACCTTGGCCGGCAACTGCAGCAAGGGGCGACGTCCCTCCTTCGACACGGCGGCGCCACCGGAGGACGCCAATCACCTGTATCAGTATTTCAACGGCAAGATATGGGAAATGGGAATTCCTGTCCAGTCAGGGATATTCCAGGCAGATATGAAGGTCTCTCTCATCAACGACGGCCCGGTTACCTTCATTCTGGAGACGCCGAAAAGAGAACCCTGAATGATTCAAACAAGAGGCCGGATCTCCGTTACCTTGAACCGTGCCACGTACCGGACAGCCTCACCGGCCTGTGTCGAAACAATCCGTGAGGTATGCGCCCGTATTTCATCAAGCATTTGGCCTGAATCCTGAAAATCCTTCAGCTGCAGGGTAAGGCGCCAGCCATTGCCTCCGCGTGAGGGAGCCAGGTAAAGATAGGATGCATTGGGATTGGCCAGTAGATTGTCGTAAGTCCGCCCCTGAGTCATCCCCCAGGCCACGGTTTCTTCATCGATGACGTGTGGTATGGCATAGACCGCCGTATTTACCTGCCCGGAAGCATCTGCTGTAGCGATGACACCGCGCCCCTCCTCAGGAAAAAGCTCTGCAAGTTTCATAATTTCTCTTTCCTCCTTTTTGCTTCCAGCGGTTATTTCTCTATGTTAATCTATCATTCCCGCGAGGATTGTCCACCCACTGAGGTAGCAATGGTTTGCAGATGCAGTTGAAACAACTTCTTGAATCCCTTTATGCCGACAGATCTACCGTTCATCTGGCGAACGACCCTCTATCCTTCTGTCACCGCTACATTCTCCCTGCAGACCAGGAAATAGCCGGCTTTATCGCCGCTGCCTTCGCTTATGGCAACGTCAAAATAATCCTGAGAAACCTGGAATCCATCTTCAGTAAAATGGGACATTCACCCCGGAAGTTTGTAGAAGAGTTAGAACCTGCCGCAGCCCTCCAACTATTCGCCGGTTTTAAACATCGCTTCAACGATGGTCGGGATCTCTGCGCCTTGCTGCTGGCCTGCCAACTGATGATCGACGAAGCCGACTCCATCGGCGAATATTTCCTCAGTTGCCACGATGCTGCCGCCGAAGACATCACCGAATCCCTGACCCTGTTCACCGAAAATATTCAGGCAATGGATTTCTCCCCGGTCTTCGGTTCGTCAACTATCCCGGCTGATTCTTATTTCCGTTTTTTCTTCCCCTCTCCCGCCTCCGGAAGCGCCTGCAAAAGGCTCTGCATGTATCTGCGCTGGATGGTCCGGCCAGCGGACGGCATTGATCTCGGACTGTGGAAAAAAGTCTCACCGGCCCAACTGGTGATCCCGGTAGATGCCCACATCCAGCGCATCGGCCGTTTTCTCGGCTTCACCAGTCGCAAGCAGGCAGACTGGCGAATGGCAAGGGAAATCACCGCCGCGTTGAAGAAGCTCGATCCCGACGATCCGGTCAAATACGATTTCAGCCTTTGCCATCTGGGAATCTCCGAAGGCTGCAACGGCAAGAATCTGACCAAATGCCTGTCCTGCCCGATCAGGGAAGTGTGCGACCCTTCGGAAGAGACGGCTTGAAAGGAGCATGAACCGATGAAGAAACTTCTCACCTGGGGAGGCACAGGGCTGCTCATCTCCGCATTTCTTGACCCGATCATTTACTCCGGCTTGGACAAGCCGGTCCCCTGGCTGCGGGACCTTGCCATGGCCGCGGGAGGCGTGGCCTGCCTCTTTCTGCTCGTCAAGTACCGCAATCAGCTGTAAATTTGCCGTTGACAAAAGAAAGCCGCTCCCTTATCCTTTGCCCTACAATTGAATATGCAGACCTGCTTATCAAGAGTGGTGGAGGGAAAAGGCCCTGTGAAACCACAGCAACCGGTTGATCCGAAAGGACGGCGTCAGGTGCTAAATCCTGCCCATTGGGTAAAGATGAGAGAGGCGCTTTAGATCGATCAACACCAAAGCCCCTTCTCGTTATCCGGAAGGGGCTTTTTCCATACAAAAGGCATGTTATGACAGTCGGCATAGTTGAAGAAAAATCTATCACCTTCCAAACTGACCTCCGCCTGGAAAGCGGCCGCATCCTCGGGCCGATCACCATTGCCTATGAAACTTACGGCATCCTTAATGCCGATCGCTCAAACGCCATCATGGTTACCCATGCATGGACCGGCAGTGCCCACCTGGCAGGCAGATACTGCGAGAGTGAGCAGAAACCGGGATGGTGGAATGAAATTGTCGGCCCCGGCAAACTGCTGGATACCAACCGCTACTTTGTTATCTGCTCCAATGTGATCGGCTCCTGCTTCGGCTCCACCGGTCCTGCATCCATAAACCCCAAGACCGGAAAAAAGTACGCCCTGACCTTCCCGGTCATTACCGTCCGCGACATGGTACGTGCCCAGGCGCTGCTCATCGACCATCTGGGCATTGAGCGCCTTCATGCGGTAATGGGGGGAAGCATGGGGGGAATGCAGGCACTGGAGTGGGCAACCCAGTTCCCGGACCGCATTGCCTCGGCCGTCATCCTCGCCACCACGCCGCGCCCGTCGGCACAGGCCATCAGTCTCAATGCCGTAGCCCGCTGGGCCATATTCAACGATCCCACCTGGAAAAAGGGGGAATACCGCAAAAATCCACGGGACGGCCTGGCCCTTGCACGGGGCATCGGCCACATCACCTTCCTCTCCGATGAATCCATGACCGCCAAGTTCGGCCGGCGTTTTTCCGCCAAGGACGGCCAGTTCGACTTCTTCGGCCAGTTCGAGGTGGAGCGCTACCTGAACTACAACGGCTACAACTTTGTCGACCGTTTCGACACCAACGCCTTTCTCTACCTGGCCAAAGCCCTTGACCTTTACGACGTGGCCTGGGGCTATGAATCACTGGAAGAAGCCTTTGCCCAAGTCAAGGCCCCCATGCAGTTCTTCGCCTTCTCCTCCGACTGGCTCTATCCCCCTCCCCAGACGGAGGAAATGGTCAGAATGCTGAAAAAACTCGGCAAACCGGTGGAATACCACCTGATCAATTCGGCTTATGGCCATGACGCCTTCCTCCTTGAGCATGAAACATTCACCCCCATGGTCAGGGATTTCCTGAAAAAAGCCGGTGCATAACAGGCCATTCTCTGCAGAGGTCCGCCGATGGCGCTGAGAGTAATTACCAGCAACCGTATGGAAGTCCTCGTCGAGGAACTGGCCTCAGTGGTGAAGAGGCCCCTTGCTTCCGTCTTCGTTCCGGAGATCATCGTTGTCCAGAGCAAGGGAATGCAACGCTGGCTGGCCATGGAACTGGCAAAGAACCTGGGGGTGTGGGCCAATGCCGAGTTTCCTTTTCCCAATGCCCTCATCGATCAGCTTTTCACCAGCGTCATTCCCAACCTTACCGCCCCCCCCGAAATATCTTCCTTCCATCCAGATGTGCTCACCTGGCGCATCATGGAGGTGTTACCCGGCTATCTGGAACAGGCCGATTTTCAACCCCTGGCCGCCTATCTGGCCGAGGACCCTGCCGGACTGAAACGCCTGCAGCTGGCAGGCGTCATTGCCGATACCTACGATCAATACACTATTTATCGGTCTGACTTGCTGGCCTCCTGGGAGAATGGAGCAGCTGACGGCTGGCAGGCGTCATTGTGGCGGGAACTGGTCAAAAACAGCTCCCACCACCGGGCGTCCCTGCTGATGCAGTTTCGCCGCCAACTGGGCCGCGGGAAACAAAAACCCGTCGATCTTCCCCAGCGTATCTCACTAATCGGTATCCCCACCCTTCCACCCTTTCACCTGGAGGTCCTCACCGCCATCGCCCGGCACACCGAAGTCAACCTATTCCTCCTCAATCCATGCCGCCAGTATTGGGGCAAGATCGTACCGGAGAGGACGCTGCCCAGGATCGGCCAACAGGAATTCGATTTCAGCGGCGGAGCGGACTATTTCGAGACCGGCAATCCATTGCTCGCCTCTTTCGGCCGCACCGGAAGGGACTTCTTCGAGACTCTGATCAACGACTGCGGAGAAGTTGCCCCTGAGGAATCTTTTATGGAGCCGGACGGAAACTGCCTGCTCCACGCCATACAAGGGGATATACTAGACCTGCGGGACCGGCGCAGTGAACAGAAGAGTATCGTCTCCTGCACGGATGATTCCCTGCGCATCCACTCCTGCCACAGCCCAATGCGCGAAGTAGAGGTGCTCTACGACCAGCTGCTCCACCGACTTGATCAGGATCCATCCATGTCCCCCCGGGATATCCTGGTCATGACGCCAGACATCGAAAGCTACGCCCCCTATATCTCCGCGGTGTTCGGCAGCCCGGAACGTGCAGAGGAAAAGATTCCCTTTTCCATCGCCGACCGCAGCCTGCGCCGTGAGGGAGAAGCCGCCGAAACATTCCTCGCCATTCTCGATCTCTGCGGTAGCCGCTTCACCGTCACCCAGGTACTCGACATTGTGGAAGCAGCACCCATCCTGCGCCGTTATGGGCTAGCCACAGGCGATCTGGATCTGATCCGCCAGTGGCTGTCCGCCACCAACGTCCGTTGGGGAATCGATGCCCACACCCGTAGCGAACATGGTCTTCCCTCCTTTGGAGAGAATTCCTGGCGGGCCGGGCTTGATCGTCTCCTCCTCGGCTACGCCATGGCCGGCAACGACAACAGGTTCTTCGCCGGAATTCTCCCCTATGACCATGTGGAAGGGTCGGATACCGTCGTGCTGGGGCGGTTTCTCGAATTGTGCGAAACTCTTTTCCGGACCGCAGCCCGCCTGACAAAGCCGCGGCACCTTCATGAATGGACCGGGGAACTGCGCACGCTCATAACGACCTTCTTTGCCCCGGATGACCTGAACGATGAAGATGACATTGGCGGTTTGCTCCGGGTTATCGACCTGCTGGAGAGTTGCGGCAGCATGGCCATGTTCACCGGCGCCGTCGGGATTGAGGTGATCAGGTCCTGGGTGGGGGAAAAACTTGACCGGCAACAGCGGGGCTTCGGCTTTCTCACCGGCGGGATCACCTTCTGCGCCATGCTTCCCATGCGCAGCATCCCCTTTCGCGTCATCTGCCTTCTGGGGATGAATGATGGTGTCTTTCCCCGCCGCAACCGGAAAAGCGGCTTCGATCTCATGGCTGCAGCACCCCGACGGGGCGACCGCAACCAACGGGACGAAGACCGTTACCTGTTCCTGGAAGCGATCCTCTCTGCCCGGGAACATTTTTACATCAGTTACGTGGGGCGAAGCATCAAGGATAACAGCCTGTTGCCCCCCTCTCCCCTGGTCAGCGAGCTGATCGACTACTGCAGCAAAAGTTTCACGGTCGCAGACAGAGAGGACGATGACAAGGCAGCTGGAGATGCCCTCTGCATCGATCATCCCTTGCAGCCCTTCAGCTACAGGTACTTCTGCCCCGGCAATGGCCTGCTTTTCAGCTATAGCCGTGAAAACAGGCTGGCAGCATTTGCGGCCCCGCCGGCAGCCGAACCGGCCAGCTTTTTCACCAGGCCGCTGCCAGTGGTAACAGAGACGGTGATCAACATTACGGAGCTGGTGGATTTTTTCGCCAACCCGTGCCGACACCTGCTGCAGCGGCAACTGGGAATCTTTCTGGAACTGCGCCATGAAACCATGGAGGAAGACGAACCCTTTTCGCTGAATCACCTGTGTAAATATGCCCTGGAGCAGGAGATGGTGGCCAGGTTGGTGGAGGGGGAGGATCTTTCGGTACATCGAACCGTTGCCGCAAGCCGGGGCGATCTCCCGCCGGGGGAACCGGGGCTGGTTATTTACGACAAGCTGGCAGCGGCAGCAAGCGAATTTGCCGCTCAAGTGGCAGCCGTTGCCCCAGGACCACCTCTCCCCACGCTGGAGCTCCAGATCGAGTCCTGCGGGGTGCGTCTGGTCGGCCGCATCGAGCGCATCTGGCCCACCGGCCTCATCCATTACCGGTACGCAAAGTTGAAGGCAAAGGACAGGTTGCGCATGTGGATCGAATATCTCTGCCTGAACTGCGCCGCGCCGGAGAACTATCCACGCAGCGGCTTCCTCCTGGCCAGCGACGCCACTCTTACCGCTGCCCCGGTCTCCGACAGCCACAGCGAGCTGGCAAAATTATTGGCCCTCTACCGGCGGGGCATAGCCACCCCCCTGCGTTTTTTCCCGGAAACCGCACTTGAATATGCGAAAAAAGCCTCCGATCCGAAGAAGGCGGCAAAGGCACTGGCCGATGCAGGCAAAAAATGGCACGGCTCCGAAGACTATCCGGGAGAAAAGGATGATCCTTGGTTTCAGCGCTGCTTCGGCGAGACAGATCCCTTGGACGAGGGTTTCATGCAGCTGTCCATGGCGGTCTACGGACCGCTTCTGGCTCATCTGCGCGAGAAGAAGAGCAAAAAGGGGGCCGATAAATGAGCCCCCTGGACCTGCTCAATACCCCCATCGCCGGGCGCAACCTGATCGAAGCCAGTGCCGGAACCGGCAAGACCTTTGCCATAGCCGCCCTCTACCTGCGACTGGTTCTGGAACAACACCTGCCTGTAGAGCAAATCCTGGTGGTGACATTCACCGAGGCGGCGACCAAGGAACTCCGGGAACGGATCAGAAAACGGCTCACCGAGGCAGCAGAAGCTTTTGGTCAGGGGACAAGCACCGACTCCTTTCTTATGTGCCTGATCGGTCGCATTACCGACAGATCCGCTGCAGGACAGGCCTTGACCAACGCTCTGCGCTCTTTTGATGAGGCGGCAATCTTCACCATCCATGGCTTCTGCCAACGCATGCTCCAGGAAAACCCCTTCGAGAGCGGCTCTCTGTACGATACGGAGCTGGTGACCGACGAACGGCCGGTACTACGGCAAATTGCCGCCGACTACTGGCGCACGCACTGTTACAATGCCCCGCCTGCACTTGCAAGGACAGCCATTGAGGCTGGGCTTACCCCGGAAGCACTGCTGGAACTGGCAAGCCGGCATGCCGGCAATCCCCTGGTCAGGATACTGCCCGAACCGCAAGCCATGGTCATCACTCAAGGGGGAGTAGACTGCGACCATGCAGAGAAATGGCTGCTCGCCCTGAAAAGGGGATTTTTCGATTACCTGGCTGCAGAACTGCCGAAACGCAAGGGAAAGAAAAACATCCGTTTCTTTCAGGACCTCCTGCTGGACCTGCATGCCGCCGTGCAAACCACTGATTGTTCCCTGGCACCCATGATCAGGGAGCACTATCGGGCTGCCCTTATCGACGAGTTCCAGGATACCGATCCGATCCAGTTCAGAATCTTCGACCGCATTTATCCAGCCGGCGACACGACTCCCTTTTTCCTCATCGGCGACCCGAAACAGGCCATTTACAGCTTCCGGGGTGCCGATATCTTCGCCTACCTGGATGCCGCCAAAAGTCCCCTTGTTGGGCACTCCCTCGGGGAGAACTGGCGCTCCGAGCCACGGCTGATCCAGGCCGTTAACGGCCTTTTTTCCTCCCGAACCGCCCCCTTCGGTATGGAGGAGATACAGTTCCACCAGGTAACCCCTGCCGAACGGGAACGGGAATTATTGACTTTGGACGGCAGGGAAGATGCCGCTCCTTTCCGTTTCTGGTTTGCCGGACGCCGGGAAACGGGCAAGCCCATCAACAAGGGCGATGCCTGGCAAATGCTGACCGACGCGGTGGCCGGGGAGATTTCCCAGCTGTTGCACGACGGTGCAGAAGGGAGGCTGTGCATCGGCAACAGGCCCATCGCTCCCGGAGACATTGCCGTGCTGGTACGGGCGAATCGCCAGGCCAGGCTAGTCCAACGTGCCCTGAGCCGGCTGGGCATTCCCAGCGTCGTCTGCAGTGCCGGCAACCTTTTCGAATCGGCAGAAGCAAGGGAGGTGCTCCATTTTCTTGCCGCCGTTGCGGACCCAGCCAATGAACGGCAGGTCAGGGCAGCCCTGGTCACCGATCTGCTTGGACTATCCGGCGATGATCTGGCGGCCATCGGTGAGAATGAGCCACGGTGGGAGGCAGTGCTGGCGGAATTCAGCAGTTACCATGACCAGTGGCAGACTGGCGGCTGCATGACCATGGCCATGGGATTCATGGCTGCAAGGCAGGTGCGGAGCCGCATCCTGGCATTGTCAGATGGCAGAAGAAGACTCACCAATGTCCTTCACTGCTTTGAGGCGGTCCATGGGGCGGCCGTCTTGCATCGCCTGGGAATGGAGGGGGTAGTCTCCTGGCTGGCCGAACGGATCGGCGAAAAGGAGCAACGGGAGGAGCACGAAATCCGCCTGGAAACGGATTCAGACGCTGTGCAGCTGGTCACTATCCACAAGAGCAAGGGGCTGGAATATCAAGTGGTTTTCTGCCCCTTCAACTGGGCCGAATATGGCCGGAGGGAAAAAACCGTCACCTTCCATGGTGATGACCGGCTCCCCACCATCGACATGGGTTCGCCCGAACTGGAGGTTAACCGGCAAAGAGCAGCAAGGGAAGCCATGGCTGAAAACCTCCGCCTTCTCTATGTGGCCGTCACCCGTGCCCGTCACCGCTGCTACCTGGCCTGGGGCGCTTTCAAGGATGCTGGAAACTCCGCCCTCCACTACCTTCTTCACCCTCAAGCGACAGCCAACAACGGCCAGGTCAGCCTCACCGACGAGGAAATACTCGCCGACCTGCACCGAATAGCAGGAAATGCAGCCGGTAGCATCGCCATAGAGGCACCGTTCCAGGGGACGCCTCAACCTTATCCGGCCAAGGCGCCGCAGCCGGAAAAATGTGTCTGCCGCACCTTCACCGGCCGCATTGACCGGGATTGGCGGGTCACAAGCTTCACCTCCTTTTCATCCTCCACAAGACATGGCGCCCATGCAGCAGAACTTCCGGATCGTGATGCTGCCGCCCTTGCCAAAGGAGAAGATTACTCCGACCTGCCTGCATCCGGTATTTTCGCCTTCCCCCGGGGGACCGCCGCCGGCATTTTTTTCCATGAAATTTTCGAGAACCTTGATTTTACCGATTTCGCCACGGCCCCCGGCCTGGTTGAAGCCCTGTTGAAAAAGCATGGTTTTGCCGGGCAATGGCTGGAAACAGTGCTTTCAATGACCAGAAACGTGATCCAGACACGGTTAACGACCGATGCAGGCTCTTTTACGCTTTCCGAAATCGGGCCTGACCGCAGGCTCACCGAGTTGGAATTCTTTTTTCCACTGGCCCGGATCTCCAGCGATACTTTTCGAGAAGCGGCAGCAAGCTGGAATGACGCAGCCTCCGAGTTAAACCTGGCCGAACTGGCAGCCAAGCTGTCATTCACTCCGGTCAGGGGGATGCTGCGCGGCTTCATGGACCTGGTCCTTGAGCATGGGGGGCGCTACCACATCATCGACTGGAAATCCAACCATTTGGGCAATCGCCAGGAAAACTACGGCAGCGGGGAAATGGCCAGGGAAATGGCCGACAACCTCTATCACCTGCAATACCTGCTTTATACCGTTGCCCTCCATGGATATCTGCAACTGCGATTGGCAGATTACGATTATGATCGGCACTTCGGCGGTGTTTTCTACATCTTCCTCCGCGGAGTCGGAGATGAGAGCCGTGACAGCGGTATCTTCCAGGCCCGCCCCCCCTTTCAGCTCATTGATCGACTGTCCCGGCTGCTGGTGGAGACATTGCCATGAACAGGGAGGAAGGAATGGGCCCAGTGGCCGAGATCATGCCATTTAGCGATATGGACAGACACTTTGCCGCCTTCATGTGTCGCCTGGCTTCCAGCGATGATAAAGAGCTGTGGCTTGCGGCCGCCCTTGCCAGTCAGGCCGTCAGCAATGGCAATGTCTGCCTCGACCTGACGGATGTCTGCCAATCTGCTGCAGGTTACGAGATCGATGACCCGGCAGCATGGTCCGCCCGGCTCAGGGAGTTGCCGGTGGTGGGTGCACCGGGGGATTTTACCCCCCTGGTCCTCGACAGCGCCAACCGTCTCTACCTCCACCGCTACTGGAGCTATGAAAGCGACTTGGCCCGAGCATTACTTCGTCTTGCCGACAATAAGCCGGTTTTCGACCGGGAATTGCTCAGGGAGGGTATGAGCCGCCTGTTTCCGGAGGGCAACGCTGGTGAAACAGACTGGCAGCAGCTCGCAGCGCTGGCCTGCGTCAGCAGGCAAATTACCGTTATTGCCGGGGGGCCTGGAACGGGAAAGACCTCCACTGTTTTCCGGGTCCTGATCCTGCTCATCGAGCAGGCCACCGCCGGAAAATGCCACATTGCCCTGGCCGCCCCCACCGGCAAGGCAGCGGGAAGACTTGGTGAATCGATAATCTCGGCAAGAAGCGGGATGCCCGTCAGTGAGCATGTGCTGCAACAGATCCCCAACCAGGTCACGACCATCCATCGGCTCCTGGGGCACGTGCCGGGCTCAAGCCGCTTCAGGTACAACCGGGACAATCCCCTCCCCTTCGATGTGGTGGTGGTGGACGAAGCATCAATGGTCTCGCTGCCGCTGATGGCAAAACTGGTTGATGCGCTGCGGGACACAACCCGCCTCATCCTGCTGGGAGATCGGGATCAGCTGGCCTCGGTGGAAGCAGGGGCCGTTTTGGGCGACATCTGCAACACCGGCAGCAGCCAACGTTTGTCCAAAGCCTTCCGTGATCTGGCAGAGGAGGTAATCGGCCCTGGGGCAGCAATTGAATATGCTGACGATGCCGATGTTCACCATCTGAACGATAGCATCATCGTCCTGCGCAAAAGCTATCGTTTTGGCGCCGACAGCGGTATCGGAGAACTGGGCAGACTGGTCAATGAAGGGAATGGCGCTGCAGCCCTGGAGCTGCTGAGTGGGCAAAAATACGCGGACCTCCTTTTTCGTGAAAATACCGGCATGGAGAAACTTCAAGAAGCGCTGGCTGTCACCATAACCGATGGTTTTAGACCGTACCTGATGGCGAAAACGGCAGAGAGCGCCTTTGCCTCATTGGCCGATTTCCGCATTCTGTGTGCTCTGCGGCAGGGACCGTTCGGCACAGAGGCAGTAAATCGGCTTGTAGCAAAAATCTTGGCCGAAAAAGGCCTGATTCGCCCCCATGGGCGCTGGTATGCAGGCCAGCCGGTCATGGTGACGAGGAATGATTACAACCTCCGGCTTTTCAATGGCGACATCGGCATTATTCTGCCTGACCCGGCAGCAGACAACGAACTGCGTGCCTTTTTCACCACAACGGACGGTTCACTCAGGTCAATACTACCCCTGCGCCTTCCCGAACATGAGACCGCCTTCGCCATGACCGTTCACAAGAGCCAGGGCTCCGAATTCAGCAGAATTTTGCTGCTGCTGCCCGACCGGCATTCGGAGGTCCTCACCCGGGAACTCATCTACACGGCTCTTACCAGGGCCAAGACAGGAGTAGAAGTATGCGGTCCGGGTGATGTTTTCGTCAAAAGCTCGGCACGTAGGACGCTACGTAAATCCGGCTTGCGCGAAGCACTATGGGGCAAGCTTTAAGAAATATTTTTTTCTTGAAATTATTGCTAATAAGTATATAAATTTTAATTATTTCACCTGCGGTGCCGACATGTATCCTGTTAATCACAGACAATACAGAAGAATCGATTTCCATGCACAGGCAGCAATCCAGTGCGGGAAAACGACGATTCTCGGCGAAGTGTACAATCTCTGCAATAAGGGGATTTATATAAAAGTGCCCGTGGTGGAACAGTTGGATGAGGATAATGCATCCGTTTCCCTCTGCTTCACTGAAGGTCCGACCACCATTACCATCACCATGCCGGCAAAGGTCGTTCGCAAAGCAAAAGACGGCATCGCCTTTCATTCCCCTCACATCAACATGTACTCCATTCTTCATCTTGAGCATCTCTTCATCTACCGCAAGGGCAAACAGGATGAACTGACCGAGGATTTCTGCGAATACATCAGCTGCATTCCCCTGGCGCACAACTTCGCCCGGACAAACTAGTGTCCCGATCGGTTAATTCATTCCTTACAATTCTGGCTCTTTTGGCCCCTGGCTGCGTTGCGTCTCCTTGGCTTAGGCCCTGCCAGGCCTGCGTCGCCGCGCCTTGCCAGGAACCAAAATCCCTCAGAATTCTTGCGGTGAACTAACCGCACGGGACACTAGCCCCCTTAAGAGAGAGATCTCCTACCCCATCCATGAATTGTCCCCACCCCGTAGTGAAAGAAAAAAAGTGTCGACCTGTGGGAAAATAGTGTTACAGTTTTCCCGCAGAAATATCCCAAGGAGTTTGCGCCATGAAATACGACAGAGAAGGATTATGCCTTTCTTACGACGACCTGGGGGACGGACCGGCTGTCATTCTCATTCACGGGTTTCCGCTCAATCGGCAGATGTGGTTGCCTCAGGCAAAGGCAGTCACCGGTGCCGGATTCAGGCTGATTACCCCCGACCTGCGAGGGTTCGGCGAGAGCGAGCCGGGAACAGGCGTTTATTCAATGGATACATTTGCCGATGACCTCATTGCCCTGATGGACCGGCTGGAGATCAAGAAGGCTGTGGTCGGCGGCATGTCAATGGGGGGATATGTGCTCCTCAACCTGCTTGCCCGGCATCCAGACCGGATCATCGCCCCCTGCTTCATCGTTACCCGCAGTGGCGCAGACGACGAGGCAGGCAAGGCAAAGCGCAAGGCCATGGCCGATGATGTGAGAGCCTTTGGCGCCAGGATAGCGGCCGACATCTTCGCCAAGCTGCTTTTTGCCGAGGAGACAACCGGTAAAAAACCCGAAATGGTGGCGCAGGTCTCTGCCTGGATGCAGGCAGCAAATCCGGTCGGCATGGCTGGTGGGCTGCTGGCCATTGGAGACCGCCAGGATTATACTCCCCTGCTGGGCAGGATAACCATGCCGTCACTGGTCATCGGCGCAACCGAAGACAGGGCCATGGCTCGGGAAAACTTCGACATTCTTGTCTCCGGATTGCCCCATGCCTCCAACTGCATGATCGCCGGGGCCGGACATATGGTCAACATGGAAAAAGCCGATGAATTCAACGCCTGCCTGCTGAAGTTCCTGCAGGAACTGAAGGATGGGACGGCCAGCGGGTGCAACTGATGGAATACATGATACTGATAACCGGACTGGTAATAGCCATGGTAATATGGCTGATATACAGCTCGAAATTGAAGTACGCCCATGAGCAGGGGAAAAGGGAAACTGAAGCGGCTACGGCGGCGCTCAATGAACGGCTGCTGAACAGGGAGCAGCAGATAGGCGAACTGCGGACTGCACTTAGTAACGCCACCGGTGAAAAGGGTTCACTGCAGGCAGAACTGCAGGCAATTGCCGAAAAAAAAGCCGCCGCCGAAGAGAAAGTGAATCGCATCCCGCAGCTGGAGGTGCAGCTCCGGGCAAAAGAAGAACAACTGCAGCAGGCCTCTGATGAAAATTCCTCCCTTAAGGCAAGGCTTTCGGCCATGGCGACCCAGCTGGGTGAGGAGCGTAAAGCCACAGAGGAAAAGCTTGCCATCCTCGACGCGGCCCATGTGAAGTTATCCGACGCCTTCAAGTCTCTGTCCGCCGAGGCCCTGAACAGAAATAACCAGGCTTTTCTAGATCTGGCCAAGTCATCGCTTGAAAAATTCCAGGAGGGGGCCAAAGGTGACCTGGCGCTACGGCACAGGGCCATCGACGAACTGGTAAGGCCGATGCGGGAGTCCCTGGAAAAGGTGGATACCAAGATCCAGGAGCTGGAAAAAACCCGCATTACCGCTTATGCCGGTTTGACCGAACAGATCAAGACCATGGCAGCCGGGCAGATGCAGCTGCAAGGGGAGACGGCCAATCTGGTCAAGGCCTTGCGTGCTCCCACCGTACGCGGGCGATGGGGGGAGATTCAACTGAAGCGGGTGGTGGAGATGTGCGGCATGGTCAACTACTGCGATTTTCAGGAGCAGGAATCGACCACCACGGAAGAGGGACGGCTACGGCCGGACATGGTCATCAAGCTGCCCAACGGCAAGAATATCGTCGTCGATTCGAAGGCGCCGCTGATGGCCTATCTTGAAGCGCTGGAAGCAGCCAGCGAAGAGGAGCGCCAGCGCCAGCTGAAGGAGCATAGCCGTCACATCAGGGTCCACCTGACAAAGCTCTCGGCCAAGTCATACTGGGACCAGTTTCAGCCGACACCAGAGTTCGTCGTTCTTTTCCTTCCTGGCGAGACGTTCTTCAGCGCCGCCCTGGAGCAGGACCCGAGCTTGATCGAGTTCGGCGTCGAGCAGAAGGTGATCCTCGCCACCCCCACCACCCTTATCGCCCTGCTCCGCGCGGTGGCCTATGGCTGGAGGCAGGAGCAGATCGCCGAAAACGCCCAGGCAATCTCCGAGTTGGGCAAATCCCTTTACGACCGGATAGCCACCCTGGCCGGCCATTTTTCCGATATGCGCAAGGGACTGGAGCGGGCCGTCGAATCCTACAACAAGGCCGTGGGATCCATGGAGACACGAGTTCTGGTGACCGCTCGCCGCTTCAAGGAACTGGGAGCCTCCACCGGCAAGGATATCGACCGGGTGGAGGGGCTGGACAAGATCCCGCGCAACCTGGAGCTACCTGAGGCGATAGCAGAAAGACCTGCAGTCCCCTTCACCACCAGAGCCGATTAAACAAGTGAAGGCGCCGCCTCACTCCTCACTCCTCACCGTTGTCTCAATACCCCCTGATAGAGCTGCAGATAGCCTGCAATTTCCTTTTCCGGGGCAAACCGTTCCCTTGCCAATGTCCGCCCTGCCGCCCCGAATGCTGCACGCATGTCGGGCCGACAGACAAGCTGCTCCGCCTTCTGCAAAAACTGACGCTCGTTCTGGTAAAGAAAACCGGTTTTGCCATCGGCAATCAGTGATCGGTTCCCCTCGATGTCGGCAGCCAGCACCGCCTTGCCATAGGCAAGAGCCTCCAGGATGCTGTTGGCCATCCCCCCCTCAAAGATCGAAGTATTCAGCACCACCTCAGCCTTATTGTACAGGCAGCCCATTTCATCATGGCCGATTCCGCCAAGGTAATGGGCGAACGGGTACCCTTCAAGGGAGTCCATGACCTGTGCGGCATAGGCAGGATCAAGGACCGGCCCGGCCAGGATCAGGCGAATGCGTGGATATTGGTCATGCAGTGCCGCCAGCGGCCCGAGGGGGAAAAGCACGTTCTTTACTGGACGCAGGCCCGCCGGCAGGAGAAAGCTGAAGCTGTCGGATGAAAAAGGGAATTCTCTGGCTCGACGGCAGGGTTCCTCAGGCAGTTCCACCCCTTGGGGGATAACGACGGTGTTAGCCTCCAATTGTGAAAGATGGTTCAGCAGCCGGTCTCTTACGCTTTCGTGGAATACGACCAGTCCAGCAGCCCCATTGAGGGCGCGGAAGGTTTCTTCCCGGCGGTGGTCGATGATCGCTTCATAGATATCGGTACCCGTAAGAGTGATGACATAGGGAATGCCGTACTGCTCCTTGAGCCGGTAAGCCACCCTGCCGCCGCTATGGCCATGGAAGGCATGGATCAATTCTGGTCTTGCAGCATCGACCTCACTGCCGATCTCTTCGGCAGTCATAGCATCCAGTGAATAAACGGCTACCTCGACTCCGGCATTTGCAAGGTTTTTCTCAATTCGGCGCACGGTCACGGCGTTGCCGCGCATGAGTGGATAGTAATGGGGAGTGATAATGCCTAGCTTCATGCATCAGGCCTTTCAAAGAAACGAGTGCCACCGGCAGGATTCGCTCCGGAGGTTCAGGCTGCACTTAATATGTACTTTTCCTTTTGATTTATTGCAAGTCATTGCTGCCATGAACCCGGACAAACCCCTTGCCTGCATCGGCCAAAACATGCTATTTAATAGGCATTCCAAGGGACCTGCTATGAAATTAACGATTCTCGGCTCCGGCACCTCCACTGGCGTGCCCATGGTCGGCTGCCATTGCCCCGTCTGTTCCTCAGGTGATCGCCGGGACAAACGGACCCGCGCTTCGATCATCATAGAAAACAATGGCAAATACATTCTTGTCGACACCTCCACCGATCTGAGAAAGCAGGTAATCAGAGAGCATATTCCCCATATCGACGCCGTACTCTTCACCCACTCCCACGCCGATCACATCCACGGCATTGATGATCTTCGCGGCTTCCATTTTATCCATAAAAGGATCATACCCTGCTATGGAAGCGAAGAATCCATGAAGGTCATCGCCAGAAATTTCTCATATATCTTCAAGGGCATGGAAGCCGCCGGCTATGCACCGCTCATGGAGCAGAATATCATCAGCGGCCCCATGGACTTGTTCGGCTGCCGGGTGGAACCCATTCCACTCATGCATGGCCACATGCCGACCACCGGTTATCGTTTTGACGATGTGGCCTACCTGACCGACTGCAGCTCCATAGCCGACACCTCACGGGCAAAACTTGCCGGTCTCAGGTTGCTGATACTCGATGCTCTTCGCTACACACCCCATCCCAACCATTACAATATTGAAGGAGCACTGAAGGTGGTGGAAGACCTCCGACCTGAGCATGCTATCCTTACCCATCTTACCCATGAAGTTTCTTACTCTGACGGGGCAAAACTGCCCAGCGGCGTGGAATTTGCATATGATGGCATGTCTTTTGCTCTCTAATCCCGAGAAGCCAACTTGCAATGAAGGCTTCATTAGGCTAATATTACGCAATCCTTGGGAACGGAAGGAATTTGATGCATAACGATATTCGCCTCCATGGCTTCATCGATAAACATATTGAATATTATGCCATTGTGGCTGGAAACGATGCGCACAACCGTTTCTTTTTCAATACCGACCAGGGAGATGGAAAAAACCTCCGTTTCTTCTGCCCCGGCAACGAATTCATTATCGGCACGGAATCCATAAGCCACTACGGCAACGGCGGCTCGTTCTGCGAATACATGTTCGGCGTCGATCAGCCCATTGCCGACCTGGCCAAGGGAGACGTCATCAATCGCCTTGTCATGTACGGCACACGTTACGACAACAAGGCCGGCACCCTGAAATTCAGTGACCGCACCGACGGCAGCCAAAGCTATGAAAAAATCTTTTTTGACGGCAATGCCGTCTGCAACTATTTCTTCTGTATCAACTCCGAAGTAACCCAGGGTTCACTTGAAAAACAGCAGGAAATCATCGTCAGGCGACTGGGCAAAGCCCTGAAGAGATCCGTTTCCGTCTGGGAGGAAAATGACAACGGCATCATTTCGGAGATGTTCGACCTCCTGAACGACCCCAAGGCACAGCTCTTCCTCTTCAAGCTCATCAACAAGAAACATGAGAAATACAGCAACTTCTTCAAATCCCTCTACTTCAAGAACAAGAAGATCGCCGACGAGGATTTTGCCGGGCTGTCCGCTCTGGCTGATCAGTTCTCAATCGACCGCTATCAGCAGGAACGGATCCGCATTGACATCATGTACAAACATCCCGACAACAAGAGGATCGTCGATGAATACAAAAATATCCTCATCGCCTGCAATCGCAAAGGTGAAATCAACAAGCTGGAAAATGCGCGTCTGACCAGGCTGAAAACTCTTTCCGTCCGCAACAAGATACCCGGCGCCCTTTTCTACACCTTGGATGAAATGCTGAAAAAGGACAAGAAATTGATTGACCTGGAAGAGAACAATTACATTTCCGAAACCCGACAAATTCTCGAAGGGATGTTCCTCAGCGAACGGCAGATTGAGAATGCCATTGATCGCGACGACCTCTTGAAGCTGCTCTTCGCCAAGAAGCAAGCTGCTGAGAATCGCGACCACACCTTCGAGGAAATCCTCCTTGACGCCAGCAAAGTCTGCGACGAGAAAATCCGCGATGGCGCCGACATTCAGCTTCTGGAAGGCTTTTCCCATATCATAACTTATTTCGACCGTTACGATGCCACGTCATCCATCATCAATCAATTGGCCTTTATGGAAAATGTGCGGGTAACCGAAGATATGATAAGAAGCCTTCTGGGCAACAAGAGCGAGTTCGATGGCTTGGCCCCGGACCTGTTCGCCAGCCTTTTCCTTGCCGGCATTTTCGAAAACAAGTACCTTGGCGCCTACGGCCGGAAAAAAGTCTCAACCTTGATCAAGGGACTGAACCTTATTGAAGAGAACCGCCTTTCCATAGCGGCGCTTCTGGATCAACTGCTCAAGATCGACGAAGAAGAGAGAATATTCATTACTTTGCTGGAGCATGTGCGGGAGAGAATACGCAACTTCTACTCCAAATATGCGACTAAAGCCGATCAGGATGCCCTGAAGCGGGAAGTATGCGAAGAGCTCCACCATAAAAAGCTGCTTGACGGTCAAATTCCGGACAGGCTGTTCGATGAGACCATCCTTGCCATCAAGAAAGAGGCCATCTATCTGCACAACCTGCTGCCCACCATCATCTCCCAGAAAGACATTTCCCTGCGGGAAGACTTCCTGGAAAACTCAGGCCTTGACCGCTTCTATGTGGAAGAGCTGGAACGGGAATACTACGAGCTGAACGACCTGAACATGGAAGAGCTGTACCAGATCAGAAAAGGGCTGAACTGAAAAACAGGCCGGCAGTCATCCCCGGTTACCGTTACAGCCCGTCTGCCTTCCATAATTTCCCCCCCCTTATCGCGCTTGACTCCCCCTCCTTTTTTATTTAGAGTACCCACCTGTGTATTTTTCCTACTCAGAGGTATCTATGGAATCGTTAGTATTAAGGCTGACCAAGCTTGGTGAAAAGATCTCCGGCTTCGGCAAGGAGAATCTGGATGAGATGCTACATGCTGCAGCAGAAGGCTTTCGTCTTATGTCCGGGCAGGAGACAGTTCGCATCTACCTGGAAGACCTGACCAAGGGTGCCCTTGCCTGCGCCTACGCTTCAGGTCCCTTCAGTAGCGAGATCCGGGAGGTCACTTTCCCCATCATCTCCCGCGATGCCATGGTTTCAAGTGTCTTCGTCTCCCAGTATCCTGCCGAATTCCGCAATGCCAAGGCCACGGGTCTTAGCCTCGACAAGGGCTTCGCCGAAAAGTTCGATATCTCGGCCAGCTACCTTGTTCCCCTGACCAGCCAGGGCAAATCCATCGGCGTAATCTGCATCGACAGGCAGAACCCGGGCGAGATAGTCAGTGCTCGCGGCAAGGCAGTTCTTGGCGATTTTCAGGCCGAGATCGGCAACCAGCTCGATTCCGCCAGAAAATATCACCAACAGCTACTGCTTGCCCGTAGCGTCGAAGAGTATAAAAAACGGGAAACAGCTGCATTCATGGTGCGATCGGCGGTACGGCTGATCGACCGGCTCTCGCTCGCTTCAGTTTTAATTCCCGTGTCCGGCAAAAATGGGGACGGGGCATTGGCAATTCTCGCCAGCCATTCCGAAGAACCCGGCCTCAAGGCCCTCTATGATGAACAGGGGGCCATAGATCTGGAGAAAGGTAAATCACTGATTTCCAAATATGTGGATGACCACGGCGTCATTACCGATGACAGGCTGCTGCGCCCGATCTTCTTTGCCGACCTTACCCAATACAGCTTGCAGAAACGAGCCCTCACCGAGCAGATGGCGCTTCGTTCGCTCTATGTGGTCCCGCGTTTCGATCCGGAGACGCGGCGGCTGATCTGCCTGGTTAATTATTTCACCCGTGATCTTTACCGTTTTTCCGAGTTTGAAATGGGTCTGCTCCAGACCCACGCGGAAATGGTGGAAAGCGTCATCAACGAAATCGGCAGCGAGCATCTTGAAATCCGGGTCCTGGCGGAGATTACCGACCTTCTCCAGGAGCGGAATGAGGAACTGCAGCCGTTCCTGACCAAGGTCCTCTCCAAGGCTACGGAACTGATCGGCGCCGATACGGGCAGCATCGCCATTGTCGAAGAACGGGAAGGGGAGCGCTGGCTGGTTGTGGAAGATGAAGAAGGCAATATCATAGGAGCAAAGAATAAGGAATGGCTGAAGAAATATATCCCCCCCTTCAAGATCGGTGGACCTGAACTCCCACCCGACGAGCGCAGTCTGACCGGTTACGTGGCCTGGTCGAAGCAGCCCAAGATCATCGCCCATATCGAAGACGAACAGCGTAGCGGCGGCTTTCACCGCTCCATGAGCGACCTGATCAAAAGTGAAATTGCCGTACCGATTATCAGCGGCGAAGAACTGACAGCCGTCATCTGCCTGAATTCGTTGAAGCCGGCCTATTTCACTGAGGAACACAAGCGGATTCTGCAGATTATCGACCGCCTTACCTCCCATCACATTTCGGATATTCAGCGGATCGAACGGCTGCAGAATGAAGTGACAAGGCTGCAGAGTGATGTGGCCTACAAGGACCCGCAGGTCTCATCGTACCGGCTGGGCAACATCATCGGCAACAGCCGCAAATCCCAGGAGATAGTCGAGTTCATCAACACTGTCTCAGGGCCGATCTTTAACCGCATTGCCCTCTGGAGCAAGAACGTCCTGCAGGAAGCAACAATCGGCCTTCCCTCTATCCTGGTCCTCGGCCAGACCGGAGCCGGCAAGGAATTCTTCTTCAACAACCTGTACAACAAGCTCAACGAGCTCTATCGCCAGGAAATCGACCCGGCTGGCGAGCTGCCGGTGAAGAAGACCAACATTGCCGCCTACAGCGGTGAATTGACCTATTCCGAACTGTTTGGCCATAAAAAAGGCGCCTTCACCGGGGCCTACAGCGACCGCAAGGGCATCCTGGAAGAGACCGGAGGGGGCATCGTCTTCCTGGACGAAATCGGGGATGCCGATCTGAAGACCCAGGTCCAGCTCCTGCGTTTTCTGGATAATGGCGGATTCGTCCGCCTGGGAGACAACCAGGAACGGTTCAGCAGGGTTCTGGTGGTGGCAGCCACGAACAAGAATCTTCAGGAAGAGATCAGCAGGGGAAATTTCCGCGAGGATCTCTACCACCGGTTGTCAGAGCTTTCGGTACGGGTTCCGTCCCTGAATGAACGGCGGGAGGACATCCCAGACTTGGCAATCCACTTCCTGGGCAAGCTCTACCGCACCTACCGGGGCAAGGATGAGCCGAGGGACGATGCCCCTTTCCTCACTGAAGAGGCAAAACAGGTGCTGGTCAAGCATAACTACAAGGGCAACATCAGGGAGCTGAGAAGCATCCTTCTCCGTGCCCTCTTCTTCCGGACCGGGCAATCGCTTGGCGCAGCCGATATTCGCAGGGCCATCACCGATGGTATGCGCGAAGTGACGACCCAGGCCACTACCAAACTCACAGTAGAGGTGACCGACGAGATTCTATCCAAGATCGCCCATGAAGAGGATTTTTGGACAGCCGTCTATGAACCATATTCCCAGAACCTCATTTCTAGGGATGTGGTGAAACAGGTTATCGAAAAATCCAAGACGGCCGCAGGCAAAGGCATGCCGCAGCTTGCCCGTTATCTGAAAGCAATTGAGGGGGATATCAATAATGATGAAGAAGAGCGGCGCCGCTTCTTCAAGTTCAAAAATTTCTTGTACAAGACGGTGAAGATATGAGGGAAACTTCCACTGGAGCAATAGCAGGTCGAGATTAAAAATCTGACGCAGGAGGAACGTATTCTGCCTATTCTAGTGCTCGGCATAGGAAATCCAATCATGTCCGACGACGGTGTCGGAGCAAAAGTCATTCAGCTTCTTCAGTCCCTTTATATTTTCCCTTCAGAGGTTATTCTGCTTGACGGCGGCACCATGGGGATCGATCTGCTGCCGAAACTGGAAGGAGTCGAGCGCCTGATTCTAGTGGATGCCGTTGATACCGGCAAAATACCAGGGACACTGGTGCTGCTTTCCGGGAATGAAATTCCCCTTGCCAACGTTACCAAAGTTTCGCCTCACCAGATCGAACTGAAGGACCTGCTCACTGTCGCCGAACTCCTTGGCTCCTTACCTGCAGAAATTGTCTTATGCGGCATACAACCTGCTTTTACTGGACTAGGAACCGAACTCTCCCCTGCTGTCTCTGCCCAGATTGGGCACCTGGCAGATGAAGTCCTGCTCCAGCTGTCCAGATGGGGCATCAGGCAGGAAATGACTCCTGAAAAGAAAATTTGAATACTCCTATTTTCGTTTGATTCCGGCTCCATGCCCTTCCCTTGATGCCCCATCAGATTCTGATACACTAACAGCAAGTTGCTCTGCGCTACCTTACCCTTGCGGGGATAATCATGAAATCAATCACCATTGTCCTTTTTGCCACACTGCTTTCCCTGATTTTCACCCCAGCCGGGGCTGATGAATATTCAGCCGAAGCATACAATGCCGGTGACGATCTGTTCACCACTGAAGAACTGGATGACCTGCTGGCACCCATTGCCCTTTATCCTGACCCTCTGATTGCCCAAATCCTGCCTGCTGCAACCTTCGTCGACCAGATCGACGAAGCGGCGCGGTACGTCCGGCAGTATGGGAAATCGGCACGGATTGACCTTCAGCCATGGGACGTGAGTGTCAAAGCTGTTGCCCATTATCCGACTGTACTGTTCATGATGGACAACAGATACGAATGGACGGTTTCTCTCGGTCAGGCCTTCGTCAATCAGGAGCAGGAGGTCATGGACATCATCCAGCAACTCCGTGCCGATGCTAAAGCAGCCGGGAGTCTCATTTCTACTCCCCAGCAACAGGTAATAGTGGAAGGCCAGGTCATCAGGATCATCCCTGCTGAAGCGGAAGTCATCTATGTTCCCCAGTATGATCCTGTCGCCGTATATGTGGAAGGATTCTACCCTTCCTACGGGTTCATTTCCTTCGGCATCGGTTTCGGCATTGGGGCTTGGCTGAACAGGGATTGCGACTGGCATAGGCACCGCATCTTCTACCATGGCTGGCGCGGGAGGGGATGGATAAACCGGGCCCGGCCATTCATAAATACCCGTAACCGCACCTACATAAACAGCCGGCACCGTGATATCCATATAAATCGCCGGGTTGTTCAGCACGATACCATCAGGTTTCGCAATGAGCTACGCAGGAATGTAGAATTGCGGAGGGAACAGGGAAGACGACCAGGCGCGCCCGCAAATGTGCCGCAAAGGCGTACCAGGGTTGCACCTCCTGCTACTACTGTACCAAGGCCGGCTTCTCCCGGAACTATTGAAAGAAGGAGTCCTGACCGCGGCCGCCTGTCCCAAGGAGAGGTGTCGAAACCCTACTCTGGTTTCGGTGGCTATGGCAGTGACCGTGAATTAAAGACCTACCGCCAGCGAGGCAGGATGAGCCGCGACTCTGTTCATCAGCTGAACAGGCAGCCGCTGACAACGGGGCAGCCTTCGGCAGTGCCAGGCATCGGGACAACACGCTCTGCGCCTGCGCCGACCATTCGGCAGGCGCCACCAGCTCCTGCCCCGTCCACAAGATCTGCTCCCCAGATTCCTGGTGGTGTTCCCGGCGGTTCGCGCCCAGCAAGACAGCGGTAACCGCCTATTACAGTTTTCATTGCACTTGCTCCTTCTGGAAAGGATCCTGCCATGCCCAAAACTTCTTTTACAACCAAGCACCCGGCAATGCTTGCTGTGCCAATCATGCTGCTATTGCTGCTTTTTCCCCTGCAAATTCGCGCCCTGGAGAAGGATTACGACCAGCAGATATTCACCTCACCCGAAGAAGCGAGAGAAAGACTGACAGCTGCAGTTGATTCGAGAAATTTTCTAGAGCTGAAAAAAATGTTCGGCTCAGGCTATCAGGACCTTGATCCTGGAGACCCAGTCCAGCGATCTGAAGAGTTCGGGCATTTTTCCCGGCATCTCAAAGAAGGCGCCGAATTGGTCATGGAAGGGGATTACAGGGCTATACTGAAGATAGGCAAAGAAAAATGGCCGTTCCCCGTGCCGGTCATCCGCAAGGGGAATGGTTGGCTCTTTGACACAAAAGCAGGACGCGATGAGATCCTCAATCGTCGAATCGGGCGAAATGAACTGCTGGCCATCAATGCTTGCCTGGCTTATGTGGAAGCACAGCGGGAGTACTACAACATGCCTGAACCTGATGGAGTGCAGATTCCCAAATATGCTCAGCGCCTTATCAGCTCCCAAGGAAGGCATGACGGGTTATACTGGCCGACACTGCCCGGTTCCAAGGAGAGCCCGCTGGGGCCGCTCATAACCAAGGCCAAAGAAAAAGGGTATATGCAGGAACGGGCAAAAGGCGAAAACGGATCAAGACCGATCAACGGTTATTATTTCCATATTTTGAAGCAACAAGGAGCCAGCGCCCCCGGCGGCAGGTTCAGCTATATCATCAACGGCAACATGGTTGCAGGACACGCTTTAATTGCTTATCCCGCCCGATGGGGAGTATCCGGCATCATGACCTTCATCGTCAATCAGCGAGGCCGGGTTTACCAGAAAAACCTCGGCCCGGAGACAACACGGATTGCCAGGGCAATGAAAGCTTATAACCCTGATCTAACCTGGAAAGTGGTTGAGGAGCAATAACCGGTTTGACGCTGAAAAAAAAGAGTGGAGCAATTGGCTGCTCCACTCTCCAAAAATTCTGCTGAGTGTGATTTACATCTTCTTGCGCAGATAGCTGAGAAATTCCTCTTTTGAAAGTACCTTTTTCCTCACCAGGTGGTCTACCTGGCGGCTCATGGCAGTTCGCTCCCCAGCCTTCATGTTGTCTTTCAGGAGGATGAAAAATGGGATGTTGCGTGTCTGCGGATAGAGACGAAAGCGCTCAAGAATTTCAAAGGCACCCATGTCCTGCAGCATGAGAGTGCTGAAAATCAGATAAGGGTGGCTGATGGTGGCGACCGCTACACCTTCCTTGCCCGTATATGCATTAACAGCTTCAAAGCCAAGGTTTTGCAGTGTCTTTGCCACCTGTTCCTCCCCTTTGCGGGAAATGACAAGGACCTGCAGATCATAATCCTCTATATCGTCGATGAGGCCGAATACCGCCAACCGCTCCATTACGTATTCGGGATCGATGGGCAGGGTAAAAAAACCGGCGACAGGAAAAACTTCACCCACTTTTCCTTCTTCACTGAGATAGAGAGGAAGCACCGGTATATCGCGGGTCTCAGGATTGTTTTTGATCTCCAGCAGAATCCCCCAGCCGTCTTTGGCATAGGGGGAGATGTCCAGCAGTATGCCAAGCGGCTTACAGGTTGGAAGCTCGGATAGAGTGGCTGTTCTCGCCCAGTAACCGGCTTCAGCAAGGTAACTGCAGATCAGCGCTCCTCTTCCCGGATTTTCGCCCAAGCCTAAAATCCAGAGTTCGCGCTCAGAGCATTCTTTCATGAAATTCCTCGTAGCCAGTATAATTTTCTAATGTAATAGCACATTTTGCGCCAACCGCAAGAAAAACTTTCTCCCGATCCCGTCCGAACCGTTGAAAAGCCTTTATTTATATGTTAAATACACCATCACGCCACCTGATTTATATACTTTAACGAGGTCAAACCCCATGAAATGCCCTGTTTTTTTCACTGATATGCGGGCGGGCCGCGGACATAGTCTTTTTGACAAAATCAGCACTCTGCTCAACAAGTGTCGCATTAAAGATCGCATCTCAACCGGCAATCTGGTGGCAGTAAAGCTCCATTTTGGTGAGCGGGGAAACCACACCTTTATCCGTCCCGTCTTCATCCGAAGGATTGTCGATGAAATAAAAGCCAGCGGCGGCCAGCCTTTTCTGACCGACTCGTCCACGCTGTACCCGGGAGAGCGGAAAGAAGCTGTCTCAGCTCTTACCTGCGCTGTCGAAAACGGTTTTGCCTTTGCAGTTGTCAATGCCCCACTTATCATGTGCGATGGCCTGCGTGGACATTCCGCGGTCGACATTGCAATCGATGGTGAAATTCTGAAAAGTGTCAGCATAGGCCGGGAAATTGTTGAAGCCGACGTCATGGTAACCGTCTCCCATTTTAAATGCCACGACTTGACAGGGTTTGGCGGTGCCTTAAAAAACCTCGGCATGGGCTGCTCCAGCCGTAACGGAAAACTTGTTCAGCATTCAACTGTTGCCCCTGAAATAGCTGAGGAATTCTGTACAGGCTGTGGTGCCTGCCTGAAATCCTGTGCCCATGATGCCATTGCCATAATCGAAGGAAAGGCCGCCATCGATCAGGAAGAATGTGTTGGCTGCGGACGTTGTGTCACCGCCTGCATGCAGCAAGCGGTAAATATCCAGTGGAACGAAGCCTCGGAGCTCATCATGAAAAAGATGTGCGAACATGCAAAGGGCGCAGTTCTCGGCAAAGAAGACAAGAATATCTACCTTAATTTCATCACCCAGGTATCACCTTCATGCGACTGCTATGGTCATGCAGATGCACCCATTGTCAATGACATAGGCATCTGCGCATCCACCGATCCTGTGGCCCTTGACCAGGCTTGTGCCGATCTGGTAAACGGGGCGCCCGGCAACAGGAACACCGCCCTTCAGACCGGTTTTGAACCTGGAGAAGACAAATTTCGTGGCGTCCACCCCGAGATTGATTGGGAAATTCAGCTTGAGTATGCTCAAAAACTCAATATCGGCACTAGACGTTATATTCTTGTGAAGGTCTGAGTGATACAAGGACATCCTTCATAACTATTCAGAAACTGCCGGTTCTGCAAGCAGCATGTTAATCGTGGCAAACGACACCTGCGAGCAGTAGCGCCTCCCACTGCTCCAATATGGATTCTGACAGCCTTAGTTCCCTGCATGCTGCCTGGATCAGGCAAATAGAGCCTCAACCATTCCTGCATCAAACTCCCTTCTGCGTTTCCCCGACCCATATTTACATGTGCCTGCCGTGTCATGTTCGTAAGAGAAATTAACACTCCTTGTTCATATTCCTGTTGAATGGAATTGCGTGCTCATTTAAAATCTAATGAGACTGGTTCCAGTGAATGTGTACCCTTCATTCAATTTAAAAGCCAGTGCCTCTTATTGCCTGTCTAACAGGAGGACCTCTAAATCATGAAACTTTACTCTTTACTTTCGCCTCTTCTCACCTGGGTAAAACAGATAAAGCTGTTGGCTGCTACCGTGATTGCAGTAATTACTGTCATTTTCATATATGCTGCCGGACATTTTGATTTTTCGGACGACCTGCACGGCCTTTATCTCCTCAGATGCGACAGAGGGCGATTGTTCGACCTGAAAAGCGACCTGCTGCTAGGTGAAGAAAATCGGCTGTTGGCAAAGTTCGAACTTGACCCGATTCTGGACCTGTTCCGTTACGAACACAGCCACAAACCAAACCACTCCCATCTCTCCTACAGCTGGAATGAAAGGAATGGCAGTGGCTACATATTTAATTACAGGGAAGACGGCACCCAGCTTTTGACCTGTTTCAGCCGATTCCGAGACAGCCAGGGGGAAATTCCGAAAGGTCTTTTTCTCGGTGGCGGTCTGCCCTACTCCAAGCATGACAATGCGCAACTCACCATGAGTGCCACAGGCATGGCCCATTTCGACGGCAAACAATGGCATCATCTTTGGTGTAATGCCAATGAAACCATCGCTTCCTCAGCGGAGGAAAAGCATGATCCCTCGACGTGGCAATTCTTGAACAGCAAGATTCTGTTCAGCGACAGCAAAAAACTTATCATACGCAGCAGTCACAAATTTCCTTTCGGCACAACAACCCTGCGCGTTGATCGATATGCAGTTTTTCGGGCCGGCGAAAATTATTTCATCTTGATGATGAAGATAAGCAACATTGGAAATGACCCTGCCTACTATTATTATGTTTATGGCGACGAGCCCTGGGTAGGGCAATTCGGCAGTTCAGGCGGCAATATTGGCTGGGCCAGGGGGAGGCTTTTTAACTTTGAAGGATCTTTAGATCCTCAGCAATATTCTTATGCTGGCATGTACGATATTGGTAATCCGGTTATCCTCGGCGAACAGAATAAATTTTCGGGTCTGGCCAATTTCATTGAGTGGATAGGGGACAATAAACCGAACCTTGTCTACTTTTCCAATAAAGAAGGGCAATTTGCAGAAGAAAAGGAAAGGGTGCCCCTTTATAGCAAAGACAATCGAGTTATTTTCCTGCAATGGGGACCACGACCGATTATGCCCCAGGGGCGCGATTATATTATTTTGGCAATCGGCATGGCCGGTACAGACCCCAAAAATGGGATGCCGTTCAAACCCGATGTAGGGCTTGATCAGACAGATTTCGATGTTATCCAGTCAGATGCCCGATAATCAGGTGCCTTGATCATCTTAAACCCACATCTTCCACCAGCTTGGCTGTCACTGTTTCTTGGTCAGCACTCCTTTTCTCTGCTTCTGCTTATTTTCGACTGGTAGCTTAAACTCGCTCCGAAGTCCTGCCGTTCTCCGGCTAGTCATCGCTAATCATCTCAAGAATTCCTTTGCCCTCCCTTTAATCCTCAGTTCAACCCCCTGTACAAGAAAGTTTGGCAGTTGCCGGATAATTTCGGGTCTTTTGGCCCCCGGCTGTGTTGCCCCTGCGGTAAGTTCTCTGCAAGGGGAATTTGGGTTCGCTTTGTGAAACTTATTACAGATTACTGCAGACACCCCAGGCAGCAAGTAGGAAGAGTGAATGATGCAAAAAAAAAACCGGTCCATCTCTTACAGATGGACCGGCTGGAATAACAACTGAGGTATTTGTTACAGGCTAGTGTGGCAGCTATCGCAGGAGAGGGTATCACTCCATTTTACAGCTGGCTGGCCTGCTTTCATGTTATGACAAACGACGTTGGAACAGGAGCTTTGCCCAGCAGGACCTGCGGTCCAGGTTGCCTGGGCAGCCAGCTTGTTTTTAGAGTAGTCAAAGGCTGCTGCACCATTTTTGTAGTTGTCGCCGTTGCGAACCCAACCTGCGGTACCGCTGGTATATCCGGCGAAGCTGGTAGGCCTCAACTGTGCCTTGGAGTAGATGGTCGTATCGGCAAAGGAAACATTGACATTGCCGTTGACGTGGTTGCTCAGGTCGGCAATGGAGCCGTAGACAGGCGATGCATCTCCGCCGTGGCAGGAGACACAGGCACTATTTGCAGCGTTGCGTGCAGAGGTAACTGTTCCACTGTGACAGATGTTACAGTTGATTGTCGTTTGCTGGCCGGCGATGCCATGGCTCACGGACCCTGTGGAGCCGGCAGAAAGTAATCCGCTTGTGCCGTTGAAGACATTGTCAGCATGAATTCCGCCACTTACATGAGCCTGATGTGTGGCATCAGCTGGTGAATTGCCATGGCACTTGGCGCAGCGTTCGGAGGCAGTTGAGGTCTGATTCCAGGCCAAAGTGGTGGTTTGCCCACCCTTACCGTCACTGTGACAGTATACGTTCTGGCACTTGAGAGTATTAGTACCTACCGTTGTGCCGGCGAAACCTGCCGAAGCATTTTTCGCACGCAGCGAACTAACGTTGCCGGTGGTATCGAGTGTGACATCAATGGTGCCATTGACATGGCTCAAAGAAGTAATTGGGTGACAGTTGGCGCAGCCGAATGCATAGTTGGCAGGCGTACCACTGTCAGCACCAGTGGATTTGGTGGAGGTATACTGGTAGAAGGGCAGGTTGGCCCAATCCATGGCGTTGACACCGTCGAAACCACCCATGTGGCGGGAATGTGCGCCACCCAAGGCTGGATGGCAGGACTTACAGTTAAGTGAAGCCTGTCCCCAGGTAACTGATTGAGAGCTGCCTTTTCCATTTGAGTGGCAGCTGGAAGTAGTACAACTGCTAACCAGGCTGTTCTTGGCTTTAGGGGAGAGATAGCCGCCGGTGTTGACTTCGATTGTTGTATTCAGGTGATTTGCTGCTGCGGTTGCCCCCTGAACATAGCCGGTGTGACAGTCACCGCAGGCTGCTTTCTTGTATGTGGTGGTGGTTACGTGCTTGTTATGGCTGTTATCAGCGGGGATCAGCGTATGACAGGCGGTACATGCAGGTACTGTTGAGTTACCCCATGTCGGGGTCGCTGCCGGTACGCCTTTGCCGTTGTCATGACAGCTTGCGGCATTACATGCACCATAACCGTTGCCGGGCGCATGGGACTTGCCCTGTGTATAGGCACCGGTTACGTTGATGAAGGTATCAACATGCAGCGTTGATGCATAGCTGGTGCTGGTTGCACCGGCGTGGCAGTTGCCGCAGTTCGTATTCGGGGAAATGCCGCTGAAGTGCTTGGTGTGGCTGCCGGAAGCCAGGGTTGTTGTTGCATGGCAGCTTCCGCAGGCTACTGACTGACCCCAGGTCGGTGCTGTGCCGTAGACTGGTGCTGCGCCACCGGTTAATGACTGGCCGGAGCTGTGGCAGTAGGAGGTGGCACAGCTTCCTACTGTACTGTTTTTTGCTTTCGGTGACGGATAGCCGCCGGTGTTGACTTCGATTGTTGTATTCAGGTGATTTGCTGCTGCGGTTGCCCCCTGAACATAGCCGGTGTGACAGTCACCGCAGGCTGCTTTCTTGTATGTGGTGGTGGTTACGTGCTTGTTATGGCTGTTGTCAGCGGGGATCAGCGTATGACAGGCGGTACATGCAGGTACTGTTGAGTTACCCCATGTCGGGGTCGCTGCCGGTACGCCTTTGCCGTTGTCATGACAGCTTGCGGCATTACATGCACCATAACCGTTGCCGGGCGCATGGGACTTGCCCTGTGTATAGGCACCGGTTACGTTGATGAAGGTATCAACATGCAGCGTTGATGCATAGCTGGTGCTGGTTGCACCGGCGTGACAGTTGCCGCAGTTCGTATTCGGGGAAATGCCGCTGAAGTGCTTGGTGTGGCTGCCGGAAGCCAGGGTTGTTGTTGCATGGCAGCTTCCGCAGGCTACTGACTGACCCCAGGTCGGTGCTGTGCCGTAGACTGGTGCTGCGCCACCGGTTAATGACTGGCCGGAGCTGTGGCAGTAGGAGGTGGCACAGCTTCCTACTGTACTGTTTTTTGCTTTCGGTGACGGATAGCCGCCGGTGTTGACTTCGATTGTTGTATTCAGGTGATTTGCTGCTGCGGTTGCCCCCTGAACATAGCCGGTGTGACAGTCACCGCAGGCTGCTTTCTTGTATGTGGTGGTGGTTACGTGCTTGTTATGGCTGTTATCAGCGGGGATCAGCGTATGACAGGCGGTACATGCAGGTACTGTTGAGTTACCCCATGTCGGGGTCGCTGCCGGTACGCCTTTGCCGTTGTCATGACAGCTTGCGGCATTACATGCACCATAACCGTTGCCGGGCGCATGGGACTTGCCCTGTGTATAGGCACCGGTTACGTTGATGAAGGTATCAACATGCAGCGTTGATGCATAGCTGGTGCTGGTTGCACCGGCGTGGCAGTTGCCGCAGTTCGTATTCGGGGAAATGCCGCTGAAGTGCTTGGTGTGGCTGCCGGAAGCCAGGGTTGTTGTTGCATGGCAGCTTCCGCAGGCTACTGACTGACCCCAGGTCGGTGCTGTGCCGTAGACTGGTGCTGCGCCACCGGTTAATGACTGGCCGGAGCTGTGGCAGTAGGAGGTGGCACAGCTTCCTACTGTACTGTTTTTTGCTTTCGGTGACGGATAGCCGCCGGTGTTGACTTCGATTGTTGTATTCAGGTGATTTGCTGCTGCGGTTGCCCCCTGAACATAGCCGGTGTGACAGTCACCGCAGGCTGCTTTCTTGTATGTGGTGGTGGTTACGTGCTTGTTATGGCTGTTGTCAGCGGGGATCAGCGTATGACAGGCGGTACATGCAGGTACTGTTGAGTTACCCCATGTCGGGGTCGCTGCCGGTACGCCTTTGCCGTTGTCATGACAGCTTGCGGCATTACATGCACCATAACCGTTGCCGGGCGCATGGGACTTGCCCTGTGTATAGGCACCGGTTACGTTGATGAAGGTATCAACATGCAGCGTTGATGCATAGCTGGTGCTGGTTGCACCGGCGTGACAGTTGCCGCAGTTCGTATTCGGGGAAATGCCGCTGAAGTGCTTGGTGTGGCTGCCGGAAGCCAGGGTTGTTGTTGCATGGCAGCTTCCGCAGGCTACTGACTGACCCCAGGTCGGTGCTGTGCCGTAGACTGGTGCTGCGTCACCGGTTAATGACTGGCCGGAGCTGTGGCAGTAGGAGGTGGCACAGCTTCCTACTGTACTGTTTTTTGCTTTCGGTGACGGATAGCCGCCGGTGTTGACTTCGATTGTTGTATTCAGGTGATTTGCTGCTGCGGTTGCCCCCTGAACATAGCCGGTGTGACAGTCACCGCAGGCTGCTTTCTTGTATGTGGTGGTGGTTACGTGCTTGTTATGGCTGTTGTCAGCGGGGATCAGCGTATGACAGGCGGTACATGCAGGTACTGTTGAGTTACCCCATGTCGGGGTCGCTGCCGGTACGCCTTTGCCGTTGTCATGACAGCTTGCGGCATTACATGCACCATAACCGTTGCCGGGCGCATGGGACTTGCCCTGTGTATAGGCACCGGTTACGTTGATGAAGGTATCAACATGCAGCGTTGATGCATAGCTGGTGCTGGTTGCACCGGCGTGGCAATTGCCGCAGTTCGTATTCGGGGAAATGCCGCTGAAGTGCTTGGTGTGGCTGCCGGAAGCCAGGGTTGTTGTTGCATGGCAGCTTCCGCAGGCACCAGAGGCAGTATCCCCCCAATTGGGTGTTGCGTAAACTGGAGTTGAACCACCGGTTGCAGACTGCCCTGAACTGTGGCAGTAAAGGTTATTACAGGAACCTAGAACACGGCTGGCGGCTTCACTTGGAAGATATTTAAAATTTGATCCAGCATAGCTGCTAACTGTAATGGCTATGTTACGACCAGCATTGTTTGCGCTCGTTGCATGCGAAAAAGTGCTTCTATTGGGATGGCATGTAGAACAAGAATCAAGGTAGTTGGAACCTAAACTGCCGTATTTTTCTTTATGTTTGGTGTGAGCGGAGGATGTATTTGCAGAGTTATGGCATGACTCACAATTAAGGCCGGCTGCCGCTGCAGTCAGGCCCCAACTTGGAGAGGTTGTTTCAAAGTGGCAGTTAACATTGGAGCAGTTTGCATTGGTCATGACCGGATTGGAGGTCTGGTTAACAAAACCAAGCACTCCGGCTTTAAGATAGGTGGTAGTCGCCGGTGAAGCGTTTATATCTGCCCGAAAGCTGATCTTGCCGTCACGGTGGCCAAAAGTAGTATTCTTCACATGGCAGGTATCACAACTTGCCACCGATGCACCATTGGCCATATGGGTCCTGTGGTTTCCCACAACACCACCGGTGCTTATGTTTCTATAACCCCAGTCTACAGGTCTGACGTCACCGGTTAGCCGTTCGCCATGACAGTCTGAACAACTGTCAATTTTGTTGCCAGTCAGTGCCAGCGCATTCCCCGTAAAGACAAATACAGTCATTAAGGACAACAGCAAGAATAGAATCAGTTGTTTGAAGTATCCTGCGCTGTGACATGTCTTCATACTTGACTCCTTAAATATAACTGAAAACGATTGTAATCTCATACTGACATCCTCAATAGGGAGGGTGGGAACCCTCCCTTTGACATAATATTTATCTATCCAATTAACTCTGGCAAAACGTCACAATTACTTTTCGCTACTCCACTTCGGTGACGCCTGGAAGTGGCAGCTGACATTGGAGCATGTACCGGATTGGTAGAGGCTGCGATCATTATTCTGGTTGCCGGAGTAAGTAATCGGCAGTTTGGAATCGAATTTGTATTTCGGATCAACGGTGACATTAATGGTGGATGGTTTTGTATAGTCACCCTTCATGTGCTGGCTTGACCCGTAATGGCAAGTGAGACAGTTTGTCCAGCCTTGTGAAGGACGAGAGTTGGCAGCAATGTGACCAGGCACATCGTGGGCGCCGCCACCACCGGAGTAGTTTTGAAGACGAGCACCTGAGTAATTACCAAGAGTACCGTAATTCGCCTGCATTGTCTGAACAGGTGGGTAGCCATGACAACCATTGCAACCACCACCGCCAGGCTCGAATGCATAGGTCTTATCAGCAGCCTTATGTTTGTGGCAGTCGAAACAACCGGTCGAGTAATGATTGGTTTCCTCAGTGTTGTTTTTGTAGAACTTGGTCGAAGTATGGCAGACCTGGCAAAGGCCCGTATACAGGTTACCAACCTTAACTGTTGAGACCAACGAAGTGCTGTTCTTGTAAGAAATGTTGCAGGTTATATTGTTAAAACCATCACGCGCCACAATTTTCGCCCTAATCATGTTCCGGTTAGCAGAACCATGGGGATCATGGCAGACGTTACAAGCACTCGGAGTGCCTACAAGATCAATAACGTGCGTGAGCATGTCCTTTTTGCTCTCCGTAGGCACCGTTGCGGTGTTGTGACAAGCGTTACACTCATTGTTAAGTGCACCCGTGTAGGCCGGCAACAACCTGGTGTCGTGAGCAGCAGGGTCGATGTGCTTGGCATTAGCATCATGGCACGAGGTACAGTTGTAGTTCATGATGACGCCGGTGCTGCTGGAGTTCATGTTATGGCCCCGGCTGGCTGCGAAAGACTTATCGGGTGCAGTCGCACCGTTCACATTGGACAGGGTGCCCGTATGACAGCTTTCACAGGTAATGCCGGTTCTTCCGGTTACCCAGGAGGCAGAGCCGATGCCGTTGGCATGGCATGAGGCCGAACAGGTTGAGGAGCTGACATCTACTGTCGTACCGTTAAGATGCTTGGTTGTGTAGTCGGGGCCATGACATTTGTTACAGGCAACCACTGTGTCGAATTGTGTGAGTTTTGGCCCATAGAGTGTTGTCTGAGACAGGTGCGCCTGATGGGCACCGCTGGTTCTGTCGGTTGTGCCGTGGCAGGTTCCGCACTGGCCGGTTGACGAATCAGTCCAAGTGGGGGCGGAATAATTACCAGACCCATCACTGTGGCAGTATATCGTCGAGCAGGAGTTTCCATTAAGGGCAAAGGACAGCCCCACTGATGCAAACTCCAGCTGTTTATTGCCGTCGGCATGTTTAGTTTTGTCGATTATTGCACCTGAACCGCTGGCAGTGGCGGCATGGCAGTTTTGGCAGGTATAATTTTTAGCAAGGTGGGCGCCATGGGCATTTGTTGTCGGTGCTGCCTCATGACAGGAATTACATGTTGTTTGCTCGCCAAACCAATTGGGCGTCGTTTTGTATGCTATTGAGTAGGTTTTGAATGCAAGCTTGGGTGCGCCATTACTGTGGCAGTAAACGGTAGAACATTTATTGGCGCTTGTACTGTAGGAAGGGAGAGATCCAAACTTTGAGGCCACAGCATCGGCGTCTACATAGTCGGGACGGTGGTAGACATCCTGGTAATTGCCTTTGTCATGCAGTGCGAGAGAGGCACCGTCATAGTGACACTCAAGACACTTGAAGCTGTAATTGTTGGAATGCTTGGTATGGGCTGAAACAGCTTCATTGCCTTGATAACCGGCTGCGGCAGTGGTGGCGGTGGGCGGTTGACCATGGCATTCTAAACAGGAGGCGGCGAAACTCCACCGGCTGTCGTGGCTGTGGCAGCGATTACAATCAGCTGCAACGGCATTGACAATATCATGTGCCTCTGGGTAAGGATTGCCACTCGGAGCAATTGCTTTCCAAGGTGGCACCTCATGACAACTCTGGCAGACACCCTTGCCATCCGCCCTTTTGTAGAGTCTCTGGGCAGATGCATCCTGGAACAGCGTCTGCTTGGGCGTGGTTAGCTTCTTGTTATCCTTCCAGCCCGTGGCCGATGACCAGTTCATATAACGTTTGACCATATAAACGTTTGGTACCATTGTCGCGGGGTCAGTTGCGAAGGGATCGTAATCCACGTGGCCACTGTGACAGTCAGTACAACGCACCCTCTGGTTGCCGCCATTATGTTCATGCTTACTTGTGTGGCAGTTGGTACAGATATTGGGGCTGTCCAGCGTAGTATAGTTCACGTACCGGTAATCTGTCCGCAGCAAGTAACCTTTGGAGGGGGCAAGCCCGTTTACCATTGCCGTTGAAAAGTTATCAAGGGTCTTGCTGCTGGAGTCGGTGAAGTGAGCATTGTGACAAGTTGTACATACGACTTTGCCGTTAGCCAATTTCATATCGGATGTTGGGTTGGCAGGGTTACTATTAACCGGCGAAGCTGCATATTTAGTGGGTTTGCTTGAAGCAACGGCGTTGTAGTCCATGTTTACAGGATGTGAGCCGTATATGTGAGAGTTTGTGTTCCTAAGACGATGACAATCGAGACAGAGCTCATCGTTGTTCATGGACTGCCTGAGCAGGTGAGGAAGCGGTGATGGCGCGTGTATTCCATGGCAACGGTTACAACTCAAGCTACCGTTGTAGGAATTAATGGTATTCATGACAGGATTAACAGGTGGTAGAGCCCCTGCTGCCGGGTTATCGTCGGTTGCAGACCACTCGTGAGAACTGTGTGAATAACTGCCATTCTCGTTGCTTTCGATAGTCGTCCCAAATGGATTGGCCATATCTCCCACAAAGAACTGCTTGTTCGTGGTAGAAGCACTACCGACCTTGTGACATATCATACAGACATTATTATTAGCAGCATTGGTAATATCAGTACCAGTCGCATGACAGGCACCGCAACTCTGTTGGCCGAAATCATGCGAAGGTGGCAAGTATTGCGCCTGCGCTGTTATTGTCACAATTGTGACCAAGATCAGTGTCAGCAGAGCATTTTTAATTGGTCCATTCATGTTTACGCTCCTGAAAGCATTTATATACGTAGTTTCTGATTACCGTGTCCGAGGTTACCAGGTAAAAGTGCTATCAACTGCTTTTTTGCGAATAAGGATTGCATCCGACAAATCTATGACGCCGTTTGGATTAGCAAACCCATTCAGAAGTGGTCCGATATCGCCTTGCAATAGCTGTTCCTGTGTAGGCACCTTGCGCCCGTAAGCAAAATCCAGCGCCAGTTGCACATCTACCGTATTGACAAGACTATCAGCATTTAAGTCGCCGGAGGGTTTGGTATAGGAAGAACTCAGACCCGTAATCACACTTATATTGCCTGCGGCATCAGTTGCTTTAATCTGGAGGGTATCCCTGCTGTAACTTGCCGAAGACAGATTGGCAGTCCACTGGCCAGCAGTAACGACTACGGGGAAGGACGTAGCTCCATCTTTAACGGTGATACTGGCTTGGCTTTCAACTGTACCGCTTATGGTCTTGGGGTAACCGGCATATGTTGAACCAAGAGTAAGAGCAGGCGGCGTTATGTCGTAATTGATATTGCGCACCTGGATAACAGGGGGATTGTTAGCTGAATCAGTCGCAGTCACCGTGATGGTGTTAGGACCTTCGGCAAGATAAGCACCCGGGTACAAGACAAAAGTTCCATTGGTCAAGGTCGGGGTGACCGGAGTTGAATTTACCATGGCGGTCAATGTCGGGTAACCGCCTGCGTCAGCCGAAACCGTACCGGCTATTTCAATACTGGGATCATTGATGGAAATGTCCGCTGCAGGCGATGTAATTGCCAGACCAGGCACGGTTGTATCAAGGGTGACAGTACGCTTCAGACTGGCATCACCAGCACCGGCATTTGCACTAATCACTATGACGTTTTGACCGTTCACCAGAGGCAGGCCCGTGACTGGCGCCGACCAATTGCCGGCGGCATCGTTAGTGACCCCGGCGACAGCCACGCCGTTATTGGTGATGGTAACGACAGAATTGACAGGTGTTACCGTACCGCTGACGGAGACAGTAGCTGAATTTGTAAAGGAGTTATCGGCAGGGGTTGCAGCACCCAGGGTCAATACAGGCCTGGTCGGCTGGTAGCTGATCGTCCTGGTGTTGACGAAAGACGTATTACCCGCAAGGTCAGTCGCTTGAACGGTTATGGTATTGGCACCCTGCTGAAGAGTGACCGAAGCGCTGAAGGAGGCTGCGGGCAACGGTGTCGAATAAATGGCCGCAGCACCACCATTCACAGAAACCGATACGGTAGAGGGATTTGCATCCTGCACGTATCCCGAAATATTCTGAGTCATTGTGCCACTGCTGTAGCTGTTATCGGGAAGAGCGGATATATTCAGAGAAGGTGCAGTCGTATCACTTATAATCGTCACACTTGTAGAGGCAGTGTTGCTACCGGGTTTACTTGCCGTTACCGTGAAATTGTTGGCGGCGTTATTGGAAAGGGTTACCGTTCCATTCCACGATGTTCCTGTCACAACCGCCGTGCTTGTAATTCCCGTAGTATTATTTATTATATTTACCGTGCAATCGGCGTCCACGGTGCCGGACAAAGCCGTAGAAAGACCGTTGACCACTGTACCAGTGGCCGTTGTTACGGTAAGTGACGGAGCATTGAGGGTGTACAGAACACTTATCTCTTTGGACAACTCTTTGCCCGTTACATCGGTTGCCAGGACAGTGATCTTATTGACACCCAACGCCAAACCGGTGATGGTAGCATTCCAAACCTGACCTACCGGCTCGACCAGACCGGCAATGGCACCGGTATTTGTCGTTATCTTGATTTGAGAGCCAGGTTTAACCGTTCCACTAATTGCATAGTTCGGAGAATTCGTGTTCAGTGGGGATGCATCAATATTGAGATAGATCGGGTTATTGTCAGAGGGGGTCATGCCGCCGTCAATACCGATAATCTGAATACTGCTGTTGGCCGAAGG